>JANMYQ010000046.1:0-1604 GCA_031382215.1 Methylibium sp. | reverse complement strand
TTGGCCGCCCTGCGCGGCGGCGCCGATGCCTCGGCCCTGCCAGCGGCGGTGGTGCTGTCGCGGTCCGACCCGCAAAACCAGCCGCGCGCCCTGATCGATGCCGTGCTGCGTGCCGACGCCACCAAGTTGCCGCAGTGGCTGGGCGTCGATCTGGCCGAGGCCGGCTATGCCGTGGTGCGCCTCGTCGCCCTCAAGCCGCTGGCCGCCGATGCGCCTGAGTTCACGCAACTCTTGCCGCGCTATGCGCAGGCCTGGGGTGCGGCCGAGGCGCAGGCCTACTACAACGCGCTGAAGACCCGCTACAAGGTCAAGATCGAAGACAGCGCCGTCGCTGCGGCCGCCGCCGCATCGGCCGCCGGCAACTGAAGCCGCGCGCGGTGCGCTGGCTATAATCTGGCGCTCTACGGTGGCTGTAGCTCAGTTGGTAGAGTCCCAGATTGTGATTCTGGTCGTCGTGGGTTCGAGTCCCATCAGCCACCCCAAAAAATATCCTTTGACATCAACAAGCTAGGCGTTCAGCGCCGTCACTTGGATAAATCGGGGATCAATCCGGTGCGAGAGCTGCTTCCAAGCGGTTGATCTCTGGCGCGTTCTGCCCACCGTCGATCCACTTCGCGTAGGTGCGAAGAATCATTTCCGCCGAGTGCTCGAGCTGCTTCGCGCAGAAGGCTGGCGTCGTGCTGACCATCAGCATCGTGGTCGCGTAGGTTTGGTGGTGGATGTGGGCGACCTGTAACGCATACACAGCCGGAGCAGCGTCAGCTCCCATCGGGTTCCTCTCATGCGGCGCCGCGCCGGCCGATGGTCGCCCTCCAACGTAGTGCTACCATTGTGCTTACTGCACCGCGCCGGAGTCGATCGTGGAAGTGAGCATCCGCAAAATGGGAAATTCGCAGGGCGTCCTGATCCCCAAGCCCATCCTGAACCAGCTCGGCCTCGAAGGCACAGTCGATCTGCAGGTGCGCGCGGGTGTGATCGAGATCCGCCCTGTTCGTCGCAACCCGCGCGAGGGCTGGGCCGAAGACGCCCGCCGCCTTGCTGGGCAGAGTGACGACATATTGGTCTGGCCCGAGTTCGCGAACGAGGCTGACAACGAACTGGTCTGGTGATGAAGACCGGCGAGATCTGGCTGGCCCAACTCGATCCGACAGTGGCTAGCGAGATCCAGAAGACACGCCCTTGCGTCGTGATCTCACCCGACGACATGAACGCACACTTGCGCACCGTCATCGTGGCACCCATGACCACCGGCTCACGGCCAGCACACTTTCGCATTGCACTGAAGTTCCAGGGCAAGCACGGAGTGATCGTGCTGGACCAGATCCGAACGCTGGACCGCGCGCGCCTGGTCAAGCGCTTGGGCGCGTTGCGCCCAACCACCCTTGGCGCGACGCTGCAGACCTTGCAAGCCATGTTCGCGCCCTGACGACAATTGACCTTGCCGCGCCGCCATTTGGTCAACCGCGCGAACTCGAGGCCGCCAGCCTGGCGCTGGAACGCGACGAGGACAACACCGCTGCGCAGGGTGATCAGTGGCTGCGCATGCTGATCGCGCCGGGTGGGTCGTTGGGTGGTACGCGGCCCAAGGCAAACGTTGTCGATCC
>JANMYQ010000380.1:0-19678 GCA_031382215.1 Methylibium sp. | reverse complement strand
GGCTCGGCCATCGCGACCAACTGCTCGCGCAGCCGCGTCGTCTGCTCGGCCCAGTACGACGGGCTGGTGAACCACGGGAACGCGACGGGGAAGGCCGGGTCGTCCCAGCGCCGCGCGATCCAGGCGCTGTGGTGGAGGATGCGCAAGGTGCGCAGCGGCTCGACCAGGCGCAACTCGCGCCAGTCGAAGTCCATGAAGCTCTCGTAACCTTCGAGTACCGCTGAAAGTTGCCGCGTCATTGCGCCGCGGTCGCCCGACAGCAGCATCCACAGGTCTTGCGTCGCCGGGCCCGTGACGGCGTCGTCCAGGTCGACGAAGTGCGGGCCGTCGTCGGCCCACAGCACGTTGCCGAGGTGGCAGTCGCCGTGCAGACGCAATTGGCGCGGTTTGCCGACCTTGTCGAACGCTTCGCTCACGGCGTTCAGCGCCGCTTCGGACACCTGCTGCCATGGGATCAGGGTATCGGGCGGAATCAGGTCCTGCGCCAGCAGCCAGTCGCGGTTGGCGGTGCCGAAGGTCGCCACGTCCAGCGTCTGCCGGTGCTTGAACGGTGCGAGGGCACCGACCGCGTGCATGCGGCCGATGAAGCGGCCGATCCACTCCAGCGTGGCCGGATCTTCGAGTTCCGGCGCCCGGCCGGCCAAGCGCTGCGAGACGCTGAAGCGGTACGTGCCCAGCGGGGTGGTCAGCTCGGCCAGGGTGGGGCCCTTCAGGCTGACGTCGGCGGCCAGGCGTGAGCCGGCATCGATCGTCAGCGGCCAGGATGCTGCGACCGGGATCTCGCGCGCTGCGAGTTCATAGGCGAAGGTGTGCTCTTCAAGAATCTGCGCGTCGCTCCAGCGGCCGGGCCGGTAGAACTTGGTGACGACCACGCGGCCGTCTTCGAGGAACACCTGGAAGACTCGGTTCTCGTAGGAGTTGAGCTGGATCAGCCGGCCGTCGCCGCGCAGGCCGACTGCGTCGAGCGCGTCCAGCACCACGTCGGGGTTCAGCCCGGCATAGGGAGTTGATGCGCTGGATTCGCCCCGGCCGGTTTCAGTCATGCGCGCATGGTACGCGCCGGCCTTCTACGGCCTTGCACGGCCGCCGATGACTGTCAGCGCCGATCGTCGACCGGCACCTTCGGGCGATCGATCACCACGCCGACGATGTCGTGTTCACCAAGCCCGCCGGGCGCACTTTTGCCTCCGGGCCGAGGCATGGCCGAAGGTGTGTCGTTGAAGTCGCTGTTGGCAAACCCGTCGCTGCGGTTGTCAGGCGCGAAGAACGAGTCCTGAAACACCGACGAGTCTTGCCACAGCGCGGGGCGCGCCGCACGTTTGGTGGCCACGGTGCTGGACAGCGTGTCGCGCGCCTGGTTCAGGGTCGGCGGCCCGGCCGGAGGCGGCAGCGGCCCGCGCGCCGATGTCGCACCTTGCGGGACCAGCAACTGCAGTTCGGCGACCGACGGCAGATGTTGCACCGGGCAGCGCAGGTAACGCACGCGGCACGCATTCAGCACCGCGTGCTTGATCTGCTGCACGCGGTTGGAGTGGCCGCGGTCGGTGTCGAGGTCGATCGCCGCCAGCACCCGGCCATTGGCGCTGCACACCGCGAAGGTCACGTGGTTGGAGCCGAGCAGCTCGAACCAGTAGCGCACGTTGTTCGGGTTGGTCGGCTGGCAGAACCGCACCAGCGGCAGCTTGGACAGCACGATGTGATGCGGCAGCGCCTCGCGCAGCAGCCGATAGACCCGCCGCTCTTCCGCGGTGAACACGGGCCGGGCGGTCAACGACCACTCCTTGGGCAAGGGCACGCTCGCCTTGTTCGACCGCAGCTTCATCGCCCAGATGACGAGCACGACCACCAGCGAAGCCAGCGCGAGCAGTGCAACGATCCCCGGAAGTGTCTGCATGTTTACGCCGTGGTCCTGAGAGAGACAGTGTCCCCGCGCCCAGACGGTCCTCAGCCTGTCACTTTACCGGAGTTAGGCGTTTGAACGCTTCGGCGGCCACCGCAACGAAGGGTTCATTCTGCAAAATCCGGCCGAAACTGCCGGGGGTGCCAGGGCTGCCACGGGGCAGCCAATCAGGTCGCCCGAAGCGCCGGCGTCAGGCCTGCGGCCCCTGTGCTTCGTGATCGATCTTGGTCTTTACTTCAGACAGCACATCGAGGAACTCACTCACCTGACGAGCGCGCACCTTGAGTCGATAGTCAAGTTCTGCGGCCTGCTTTTCGACGATCTCGCCCACCTGCGAGGCCAGCGTGTCGGGCGGCAGCTTGAGCCAGGCCTCGGACTCCGAACCGTCGCGCTCGACGGTGGCGCCGGCGTTGCGCGCAATCTTCAGCATCGCCACGTTTTCGCTCAGTGCATGGATGAACAAGGTCTGCACGCCGCGGTTGCGCGCGTGCAGCACCGCATGTTCGAACAGGCGCCGGCCGAACCCCCGCCCGCGTGCCTTGGGCAGCACCGAGACGCCGAACTCCGACATCGGCGGGCGCTGCGGCCGGCCCGCTGCGGGCGCCGCGTGGGCAAGGTGCGCCATTGCAATCAGCTCAAGTTGCCGGTTGAAGATGCCGAACACCTCGTCGCGCTCGAAGTCCATCGATTCGACGTACTTGGTGATCTGTGCGTCGGTGGCCGGGTAGCCGAATCGCAGGTAGCGGTCGCCGTCGGCCAGCGCCGTGAGGTGCGCCGCCACTCGGTCGCGTTGGCGTGGGCCGAGAGATCGGATCGGGACCCAGGTCCAGTCCGGCGCCGGCTCCACGGCGGCCGCCACTGCGCTGCGGGGAGCAACAGGCGTTGAAGGCGGGACCGAGAGATTCGATCCGGCGGGCAGAACATCGAGATCGCGCATGATCGGTCTACAAAATCTAGGGTTAACACTAGTCTACGCCGATTGCCTGGGGCGGTGACTCCAACAAGGCGATCCTGGTGCCAAGAGCAAGGGGGCCGGGCTTTGTTCACGCCAGCTTCTGATATGATCAAAGGCTTTCCCGCAAAACCTCGGGGGGAAGCGCGCTCGGTTGTTCCCGGGCGCTGTGTTGCCGGAGAGTCCGCCATTGAACGAAGCGGAACCGATGGCAGGCACGTTGACCGGGGTTTGTCAGACCAACTCGTAAATGCCATGAAAACCTTCAGCGCCAAACCGGCCGAAGTGACGCATGAGTGGTTTGTGATTGACGCAACCGACAAGGTTCTCGGAAGGGTGGCCAGTGAAGTCGCCCTCCGTCTGCGCGGCAAGCACAAGGCCATCTACACGCCTCACGTCGATACCGGCGATTTCATCGTCGTCGTCAACGCAGAAAAACTCCGCGTGACCGGCAATAAAGCCAACGACAAGGTGTACTACAGCCACTCCGGGTTCCCGGGCGGCATTCACGCCATCAAATTCAAGGACATGCAGGCCAAGCACCCTGGCCGCGCCCTGGAAAAGGCCGTCAAGGGCATGCTCCCCAAGGGCCCGCTGGGCTACGCGATGGTCAAGAAGCTGAAGGTGTACGCCGGTGCCACGCATCCGCACACTGCCCAGCAGCCCAAAGTGCTGGAACTCTGAAGGAACGCGTGATGATCGGAAATTGGAACTACGGAACCGGCCGCCGCAAATCTTCAGTGGCGCGCGTGTTCATGAAAATGGGCACCGGGCAGATCCTGGTGAACGGCAAGTCGGTTGAGCAGTACTTCGGCCGCCAGACGTCGATCATGGTCGTCAAGCAGCCGCTGGTGCTGACCGCCAATGTCGAGGCCTTCGACGTGAAGGTCAACGTCCACGGTGGTGGTGAATCGGGCCAGGCAGGCGCGGTTCGCCACGGCATCACCCGGGCGCTGATCGACTACGACGCGGCGCTCAAGCCCGAATTGAGCCGCGCCGGGTTCGTAACGCGCGACGCACGTGAAGTCGAGCGCAAGAAAGTCGGCCTGCACGGCGCGCGCCGCAGGAAGCAATTCAGCAAGCGCTGATCGGCCCGTCCGATCACCCGAAAAAGGCCACTTCTCAGTGGCCTTTGTTGTTACATGGGCCCTGCGTTGCACTTCTACAATCGCGGCTCTTCCATCGCACGAGATCACCGATGAACGACACCGCCGCGACCGGACCGCACGATGTGTCGGGCCGCGCGTTCACGGCAAGCGCTTGGCATGTCGGTGTCGGCCACTGATGCGCTGGAAGTTGCTGCGCCGACGGCTGTCGATCAGCGCCCCGCGCATGATCGTGCGCAGCCGGCTGCCGTGGCCGTTGCGGTGGTTGATCGTGGCGCTGATGTTCGGCTTTTCGGCGGCACTGGCACTCTGGGCGTTCGAGTTCGGCAAGGACATCGCCGGCTTCGACGGCGACGCCAAAGCTGAACTCGCGAAGCTGCGCATCGAGGTGGCGCAACTGCGCGAGGAGCGCGAAAAGGCGCTTTCGGTGGCCAACATCGCCGAAAGCCTGTTGAAGACCGAAAAGGCAGCCCAAGACAAGCTGGCCCAGAGCGTCAAGGCGGCGGAGGCCGAGAACATGGCCTTGAAAAGCGACCTCGGATTCTTCGAGCGCCTGCTGCCGGCCGCGGCCAATGAGGGCTTGGTGATCCGAGGTTTGCAGGCCGAGGTGAGGAGCCCCGGCCAGTTGCGCTTCCAGATGCTGGTAATGCAGGCGGGAAAGACTCCACCCGAGTTCAGCGGGCGTTACGAGGTGACCTTGATGGGCTTGCTTGACGGCAAACCCTGGACACTGGTTCAGCCCGGTGGGGCCAAACCCCTCCAATTGAAACAGTATTTGCGGGTCGAGGGGATGATCGATCATCCCACCCTGGCCGTGGTAAAAGCGGTCTCGGTCAGGGTGACAGGCAAGAACGGGGAAGCCAAGGCAACCCAGACGCTCAAGTTGTAGCCAGGAGAGAAATCATGTTCGGAAAGAAGAAGCAGCCCCCCATCGGAACCTTGATCGGCGAAGGCACGGTCGTGCACGGCGAATTGCGTTTCTCCGACGGCTTGCGGATCGACGGCGAAATCTTCGGCGACGTGGTGGCCGCGGGTGATCAGCCGAGCATTCTGGTCATCAGCGAAAAGGCCCGCGTGACGGGCAAGGTCAAGGCCGGCCACGTGATCATCAATGGCTTGGTGATGGGGCCGGTCCAGTCGGACGACCTGCTTGAATTGCAGCCCAAAGCCACCATCATTGGTGATGTGCGTTATGAAGTGCTCGAAATGCATCCCGGCGCCACCATCGACGGTGAGTTGAAGCCATTGAAGGCCGACGACAAACCCTCCTTGAAGCTGGCCGTTCCGAATCACGGATAATTGTGGTTGTCGGCACAAAGCCGAAGGAGTTCCACCATGAGCGCAGTCGCCGACAACATTCAGAGCCCCGCCACGTTCGACGAGCCGCCGGTGCCGTTGGTGTTTACCGACAGTGCGGCCGGTAAGGTCAAGGAATTGGTCGATGAAGAAGGCAACCCCGACCTGAAATTGCGCGTCTTCGTGCAAGGCGGTGGCTGTTCGGGCTTCCAGTACGGTTTCACCTTCGACGAAGTCGTCAACGAAGACGACACGCAGATGAACAAGAACGGCGTCACCTTGTTGATCGATGCGATGAGCCTGCAATACCTGGCTGGCGCTGAGATCGACTACAAGGACGACCTGCAAGGCGCCCAGTTCGTGATCAAGAACCCGAACGCGACGACGACCTGCGGTTGCGGCTCGAGCTTCTCGGTCTGAGCCGATTCACTCCCAAGAATGCCGCCGTCAGGCGGCATTTTTGTTTGCGGCGTCATCCAGCCGGGTAAAGCGCGCCCAGCACGCGCGGCCGTCGAGCGCCGGTCGCCTGGCTGAGGTTGCCCGGCTCCCGCATGAACCACGCGCGGGCCAGCCAGGCAAAAGCGCATGCCTCGACCTGCATTGCGGGCAAACCGCGATCTTCGGTTGTGAGCACTCGCATACTCGGCAGGCACGTTGCAAAGCGCACCATCAGGTGTGCATTGAACGCGCCCCCACCGCAAACCAGCAACTCGCGGCAGTTCAGCCCATGCCTCAGCACTGCAGCGGCGCAGGTCCTGGCCGTCAGTTCTGCCAAGGTCGCCTGCACGTCTTCAGGTGGAAGCGAAGGCGGGAGGCGCGCGGCCAGCCACGCCGGGTTGAACAGGTCGCGTCCGGTGCTCTTGGGGGGTGCTCGCCCGAAATAGGGGTCGGCCAGCAGGGCGGCGAGCAAATTGTCGTTGACAGTGCCGGACGCCGCCCACCCGCCGCGGTCATCGAAAGGCGCGCCTGTGTGCAGCTGGCACCAATGGTCCATCAGCGCATTGCCCGGGCCGCAATCGAAACCGACAGTCGATTCGCCAGGCCCCAAGACAGTCAGGTTGGAGATGCCACCCACGTTGAGAACGGCCACGGTCCGGTCGCGCTGGGCGAATACGGCCCGGTGAAAAGCCGGGACCAGCGGAGCCCCCTGGCCGCCAGCGGCCACGTCGCGGCTGCGAAAGTCGGCAACCACGTCGATCCCGGTCAACTCGGCCAACAAGGCCGGCGCGTTGAGCTGGATCGTGTAGCCGGTGCCGTCGAACTCGCCGGGCCGGTGTCGAACGGTCTGGCCGTGCGCGCCGATGGCCTGCACCTGCTCGCGACGAACGTCGCCTTGTGTCAACAAGGCCTCGACGACCTGCGCATAAATTCGCGCCAGCGCGTTCGCGGAAAGGGCGGCGCGATGGAGTTCGTTGTTCCCTGCGCTGTTGAGCGCGAGCAATTCGCCCGACAACGCCGAAGTAAACGGCTGGTGGGCGTGGCATACAACGTGGACCTGGGCCGGGCCTACGCCAAATCGGCAGAGCACACCGTCCACGCCGTCCATCGAGGTACCGGACATCAGCCCGGCAAACAGTCCATCCATGGCCGGGATTGTGCCCTCGGGCCCACGCCCCGCGGCAAGCGTTCGACCAGTGCTACTCTGAATAGCTGCCGGAACGCCCGACCGTCTGAGCCACTTCCAGCGGCCCTTTGACGCCCTGGGCCCACTGCGCGAACTGCGGCATGGCGGCCGGAGCGACGGTCGCAGCCTGCGACCCCTGCGCCAGGGTCAACGGATCCTGGTGAACGCCCGCGATCTTGAACTCGAAGTGCAGATGCGGCCCGGTGGCCCAGCCGGTGGCGCCGACCGCGCCGATGTGCTGGCCCTGTTCGACCCGTTGGCCGACTTCGACATCGATGCGGCTCAAGTGCGCATAGACCGTTGCGCGCTCCTTGTCGTGCTTGATCTGGACGATGTTGCCGTAGCCGTTCTGCTGGCCGGCAAACTCGATCACACCGTCGCCGACTGCTCGGACCGGTGTGCCACGCGGCGCAGCGTAGTCGACCCCGTTGTGCTGCTTCCACTGGTTCAGGATCGGGTGCATGCGCATCGCAAAGCCCGACGTGGTTCGCGAAAACTCCAACGGGCTGGCCAGATAGGAGTGGCTGCGGCTCTTGCCGTCGAAGTCGAAATAGGCGCCCTTGCCCTGGTCGTCCTTGAACCACAGGGCCGAGAACCGGCGGCCCTTGTTGACGAACTCCGCCGCAACAACCCGACCGGACGAAACGCCCCAGGTGACCGTCTCGCCGTCGGCGGTGAGGGTCTCGTAGATCATGCTGAAGGTGTCGCCCTTGCGCAGTTCGCGGTGAAAGTCGATGTCTGCGGAAAAGATCTCGGCCAGTTGGCCGGCCAGTGCGTCGGGAATGCGCGCTTCATCGGTCGCGGCAAAAAGTGAAGTCCGGATCGTGCCGCCGCCCAACCGCTGCTGCGCCAACATCGGCGCGATCTCGACACTCGCGCGCAACTTGCCGTTCTGGCGCACCACGCTGAGGCGGGTGAAATGCGTGTTCGATTGAGGCCCTGCGGGGGCAGCAAAACGCGCCACCAGTTGATCGAGTTCGCCGCCGGCATCGGTGCTGACCTGGACCGATTTGCCGCTGCGCCCTTCAAGCAACTTCCGGGCAACGGGGTCGTTGCGAATGAAGGCCGCGGCCGCCGGGTCAAGCACGTTCATTCGCTGCAGCAGGCTGTCTGCCGTATCGCCCTGGCGCGTGATGTCGCTGCGGTACAGCGACAGCTCGTGTTCCGCCAGGCGCTCCAGCTGACCCTCGATGCCCTGCGGTACGACCGATTCGGTCACCAGGCTCTGGGGCAACAACGCGGCATCGGGCGCCATCGGCGCGATACCGAACGCGGTGGCGCCAAAACCGGCGAGCCCCAGAATGGCAATCGACGACAGGCTGCGCGGATGACCCGCCACAAACTTGCCGGCACTCGCCCAGACCTTCGGCGACTGCCGACTCACCCAATCGAAAAACTTCATGGCATCCGGAGCAACGACGCTCTGCTTCGAGCGATGACCTGTGCCATGCCCGCGATTGTCCCCGTTCGATCGGAGTGCGCCTGTGGACTCTGCGGCCCGTCGCACCCCACCGCGATTTGTAACAAGTGTGGAATTTTAACGCGACTCGGGAGAACCCCAGAGTTCGGCCGAAAAGGCCGTTGCCCGGCGCTGCCGGGTTGGCCGACGATCAGCTCAGCGCTTGCGGGCGATCAGGGCCATCGAATCGAGCGTGGTGTCATCGACGATCCGCTGCCCGCGGCAATCGAAGGCGACGGCGTTTGGCAGGAAGCCCGCCTCCACGAGTTGCCGGCGCTGCTGCGCCAGGGTGATGTAGTACAGCATCACGCCATAGTTGTGGCACATGTCGTTGAGCACGGCGTAGCGCGAGGTGCGCACTTCGTGTTTGACGTGCTGGCGCCTCTGGTACAGGCTGACCGCGATGTCCTTGACCAGCCGGGCCGAGCGAACCAGCAAACGCACCGGGTTCACTGAGAACTGCATCTCCGGGAAGCGGAAGCCCGCCGACGCTTCGGGGCTGTTGCGGTTGTAGGTGGTGAAGAGGAACACGCCGCCGGGCTTGAGCACCCGGTGCACCTCGCGCATGATGGCCAGCCGGTCATCGTGGCCGACCATGCTGATGCCGTTGCAGCTGAAGACGGCCAGCGAGATCGAAGCGTCGCGCACGCCGGACAGCTGGCGGGCGTCGGCGTGCTCGAAACGGACCTTGGGGAAGCGGGCCCGGCAGGCCTCCACCATCTCCTGGCTGTAGTCGATGCCCAGGTAGTCCGGGCTCACCTCCAGCAGCGCCTTGACGGTGCGCCCGCCGCCGACCCCGATGTCGAGCACCGAGCCACCGCGGACTTCGCCGGCCACCTGGTCGAGCGACGCCCGTTCATGGGGCAGCAGTTCGTTGGGCCGGACATAGTGGGCGACGACCTCGGCCGAGCGCATGGTGCGCAGATTGATTCTGTCGATGACGCTTTCCATGCCCGACCATCCCTGAAAGTGATGCGAAACCAGCGCATTCGCTGCTTGAAAGCCAGCCTAGCACGCATGCTTTCGCGCCGCGACGCCCGGGTGCGGGGGCCTGCATGCAAACGCGTGGCCGGTGCGAATTTCTACCGCCGCGAGCCTCCGGCACCCGCGCCGAGGCGCTCTGCCCGGCCCACTAGAATCGTTCCGCAACTTCCGCGGCGGCACAGCAGCGCGCTGCCGGTTTCTGGGCCTCCCCATGTCAGTGAATGCAAACTCCGAGCCGCCTCGCTCCAGCCACCCGGTGACCGACAAGGTCCGCCAGGCGATGGCCATTTCGCTGCGAGGCTGCGACGAGCTGCTGCCCGAGGCCGACTGGCTCGCCAAGCTGGCGCGCTCCGAAGCCACCGGCCAGCCACTGCGCGTGAAGCTCGGCCTGGACCCGACGGCGCCCGACATCCACATCGGCCACACCGTGGTGCTGAACAAGATGCGCCAGCTCCAGGACCTGGGGCACACGGTGATTTTCCTGATCGGCGACTTCACGTCGATGATCGGCGACCCGTCCGGGCGCAACACCACACGCCCGCCGCTGACGCGCGAGCAGATCGAGGCCAACGCCCAGACCTACTACCGCCAGGCCAGCCTGGTGCTGGACCCCGCCAGGACCGAGATCCGCTACAACTCCGAGTGGAGCGACCCGCTCGGCGCGCGCGGCATGATCCAGCTCGCTGCCAAGTACACGCTGGCGCGCATGCTGGAGCGCGACGACTTCACCAAGCGCTTCAAGACCGGGGTGCCGATTTCTGTGCACGAACTGCTGTACCCGCTGATGCAGGGTTACGACTCGGTGGCGCTGAAAAGCGACTTGGAGCTCGGCGGCACTGACCAGAAGTTCAACCTGTTGGTCGGCCGCGCGCTGCAGACCGAGTACGGCCAGGAGCCGCAATGCATCCTGACGATGCCGCTGCTCGAAGGGCTGGACGGGGTCGAGAAGATGTCCAAGAGCAAGGGCAACTACATCGGCATCAGCGAGCCGGCGAACGACATGTTCGCCAAGCTGCTGTCGGTCAGCGACACCCTGATGTGGAAGTACTTCACCTTGTTGAGTTTTCGCCCCGAGGCTGAGATCGCGACGCTCAAGGCAGAGGTCGCCGCCGGCCGCAACCCCAAGGACGCCAAAGTGCTGCTGGCGCGCGAGATCACGACCCGATTTCACGATGCCGCGGCCGCCGACGCCGCCGAGCGCGATTTCAACCACCGCGCGCAAGGCGGCGTGCCCGATCAGATCGCCGAACTCGCCTTGACCGGGGCGCCACTGGGCATCGCAGCGCTGCTCAAGCAGGCTGGCCTGGCGCCGTCCACGAGCGAAGCCAACCGGCTGATCGACGGCAACGGCGTGCGCGTCGACTCGGCCGCCGTGACCGACAAGGCTCTCAAGCTCGGTGCCGGCACCTATGTGCTGCAGGTCGGCAAGCGCAAGTTCGCGCGCGTCACACTGAGCTGAGCGCGGCCAACCCAACGGCCTGAACGCGAGGGCATCGCATGCAGGTCAAGACCTTGCTCAAGCTGTCGGTGGCGGCGGCCATCGCAACCATCGCGATGAAGTCGCTCGCCTGGTGGATCACCGGGTCGGTGGGCTTGTTGTCCGACGCGATGGAGTCGTTCGTGAACCTGGCTTCAGCGCTGTTTGCGATCGCGATGGTGACCATCGCGCAGCGCCCGGCCGACGACGACCACCCGTTCGGTCACACCAAGGCCGAGTATTTTTCGAGCGGCTTTGAAGGCCTGCTGATCGCGGGTGCCGCGGTCGGCATCGTGATCGCGGCGGTACAGCGCTTTGCCCATCCGCAACCGCTGGAGTCGCTCGGCCTGGGCCTCGGCTTGGCCGTCGCCAGCTCGGCGCTGAACGGCGTGCTGGCCTGGCGAATGATGGCGGCGTCCAAAGAGCACCGCTCGATTGCGCTCGAAGCCGACGCGCGCCACCTCTACACCGACGTGTGGACCTCGGCCGGCGTCGTCGTGGGCCTGGTGCTGGTGTACTTCACCGGCTGGCTCTGGCTCGACCCGGTGCTGGCCATCGGCGTGGCACTGAACATCCTCCGCGAAGGCGCGCACCTCGTGTGGCGCTCGGTGGAGGGCTTGATGGACAGTGCGATCGAGCCGCAGACGCGCGAGCGAATCGACCAGACGCTGGCGCAGTTCGCCCACCAGACCATCCGCTTCGACCATCTCGTCACGCGCCGCGCCGGCCAGCGCCTGTTCGTGGACGTGCACATGCACATGCCCTCGACCTGGACGCTCGGCCGCGCCGCCGCGCTGCGAACCAGCGTCGAACAGGCGCTGATGAGCGAGGTGCCGGGGCTGCGGGCCTCGATTCAGCTGTTGCCGATGAACGTCGAAGCGCACTTCGACGACGTGAAAGACCCGCTGTGATCGCGCTGGTGCAACGCGTGGCGCGCGCCCAGGTCAGGGTCGGCGGACCGGGGGCCGAGGAGATCGTCGGCAAGATCGGCCCGGGCCTGCTGGTGTTCGTGTGTGCCGAGCCCGGCGACACCGAGGCGCTCGCCGACAAGCTCGTCCACAAGCTGCTCAAGCTGCGCATCTTTGCCGACGCCGCCGGCAAGATGAACCACAGCGTGGTGGATGTGCAAGGCGGGCTGTTGATCGTCAGCCAGTTCACGCTGGCGGCCGATGTGTCGGGCGGCAACCGCCCCAGCTTCACCGCGGCAGCGCCGCCCGAGTTGGGGCGCCGGCTCTACGAGCGCACCGTGGCCACGGCGCAGGCACTGCACCCGGCCGTGGCATGCGGCCGCTTCGGCGCCGATATGCAGGTCGAACTGATCAACGACGGCCCGGTGACGATACCGATCAGGCTGGTGGCCTGATCGGCACGATGCGCTGTGGAGGTCAGTCTGCGTACTGGCCAGCGGCGCGAATGACGGCACCCCACTTGTCGATCTCTGCCGTCACGAACTTCTTGTGGCCTGCGGGTTCCAGGCGGCCGTCGGTCACCACCACGGCGCCCAGCGCTTCCTGGCGCTTGATGAAGTCCGGGTCCTTCAACGCCATTTTCAGCGCAGCATTGAGTTTGTCCACCACCGCCTTGGGCGTGCCCTTGGGAGCGTACAGGCCATGCCAGATGCTCACGTAGAAGCCCTTCAGACCCGATTCGTCGAGCGTCGGCAGTTTGGACAGCGCCGGGATGGTCAGGCGCTTGTCGGTCGACACGGCATAGGCCTTGATCTTGCCGGCCTCGATCTGGCCGGTCGTGTTGGTGGTCTGGTCGCACATGATGTCGACCTGACCGCCCAGAAGGTCGTTCATGGCCGGCGCCGTGCCCTTGTACGGAACGGTCTGCATGTCGATCTTGATGCTCGACTGGAACATCAGCCCGCACAGGTGCGATGCCGAACCGAGCCCCGCGTTGGCGAGATTGATCTTGCCCTTGTTGTCACCCAGCCACTTGGCGAGTTCGGCGTAGTTGTTTGCCGGCAAGGTGGAGCGGCCGACCAAGGTCATCGGCACGTCATTGACCATGCCGAGGTACTCGAAATCATCGACCGAGTTGTACGGCAGCTTGCGGTACAGGCCGGGCGTGGTGGCCATGCCGACGTGGAACAGCATCAGCGTGTAGCCGTCGGGTGCGGCCTTGGCGACCTTGCCGGCACCCAGCGTGCCACCCGCGCCACCGACGTTCTCGACGACGAGCGTGGCGCCGCCCAGCGGCTTGCGCATGGCCTCGGCAAAGTCACGCGCCACCTTGTCGGTCGGCCCGCCCGCTGCGAACGGCACGACGATCGTGATCGGCTTGTCCGGAAAGTCGGCCCACGCAGCGGCGGCAACGAGCGTGGCGACGCTGGCGATCAGGAGGCGTTTCATGGTGAGAATCCTTTCGGTGGCTGCAATGGCAAAGGCGCCATTTTGCGCATTTGCCCGCGCATTGCCCTAGCGGGAACTACTTAAGCCCGATGGCGGCCTCGCGCGTTGCGCACCCTCACAGCGTGAGGTCGTAATCGATCAGCAGCGGCGCGTGGTCGCTGAAGCGCTGCTCCAGGTAGATGTGTTCGGCCTTGGCCAGCGCGG
This sequence comes from Methylibium sp., assembly GCA_031382215.1. Classification (GTDB taxonomy): domain Bacteria; phylum Pseudomonadota; class Gammaproteobacteria; order Burkholderiales; family Burkholderiaceae_C; genus LGRD01. The sequence continues at coordinate 6,319 of JANMYQ010000380.1, read as the reverse complement.
CTACAGCTGGCGTGGCCAGGTGGTAGTCGAGCCGCCAGCCCACGTTCTTGGCCCAGGCCTGGCCGCGGTTGCTCCACCAGGTGTATTGCTCGGGGTGCGGGTTGAGGGTGCGGAACACGTCCACCAGCCCCACCTCGTCGAGCGTGTGCGTGACCCAGGCACGCTCTTCGGGCGTGAAGCCGCTGTTCTTCCGGTTGCTGCGCCAGTTCTTCAGGTCGATCTCCTTGTGCGCGATGTTCACGTCGCCCACCAGGATGAACTCGCGCTCGGCGCGCAATCGCTGCAGGTGCGGCGTCATCGAGGCCAGGAAGCGGAACTTGGCCAACTGGCGCTCTTCGCCGCTGGAGCCGCTGGGAAAGTAGCAACTGATGATGCTCAGCTTCTGGAAGGCGCGCCGCTTGGGGTTGTCGAAGCGAAGTTCCACATAACGCCCCTCGGCGTCGAACTCTTGATTGCCCAGCCCGGTGATGACCTCGGTCGGCTTCTTGCGCGCGTACAGCCCGACGCCCGAGTAACCCTTCTTCTGCGCAAAGTGGAAATGGCCCCTCAGTCCGGCCACGGTCTCGAAGCGCCCGGCCACGTCTTCGGCCTGGGCCTTGACCTCCTGCACGCCCATACAATCCGCAGCCACGCTCGCGGCCCAGGCTTCCAAGCCCTTGTTGGCGGCCGAGCGGATACCGTTCAGGTTCAATGTAACAAGACGAAACACCTGACCTCCAAAGAATGAACACCGCAAACCCCAGCGATCTGCTGGCTCAAGACTTCGTCAGGTTCGCGCTCGACGCGGGGGTGCTGCGTTTCGGCGAGTTCAAGACCAAGGCGGGGCGGCTGTCGCCGTACTTCTTCAACGCCGGTCTGTTCGACGACGGCGCCAAGCTCGGCCGCCTGGCTGAATTTTATGCGCGCCGTCTGCTCGCTTCGGGCTTGCCGTTCGACATGCTGTTCGGCCCGGCCTACAAGGGCATCACCCTGGCCGCGGCGGTGGCCATTGAGCTGGCGCGGCTCGGGCGCAGCGTGCCGTTTGCCTACAACCGCAAAGAGGCCAAGGACCACGGCGAAGGCGGCACGCTGGTCGGCGCCAAGGTCGCCGGGCGCGTTCTGATCATCGATGACGTCATGTCGGCAGGAACTTCAGTGCGCGAATCCATCACCCTGATCAAGGCGGCCGGCGGTGTGCCCTGCGGGGTGCTGATTGCGCTGGACCGCCAGGAGCGGGTGGCCGACGAGGGCCCCGACGGCGCGCTGTCGGCGGTGCAGTTCGTCACGCAAAAGTTGGCCATGCCGGTGGCGGCCATCGCGACACTGGCCGACTTGCTGCAATATCTGGGCGACGGTGCCGATAAGACACTCGACGCGTACTTGGCGCCGGTGTCGGCCTACCGGCAACGCTACGGAGTGTGAGCGCATGAGCACAGGCAAGGCATCTCGGATCGGCGTGGCCCTCGGGCTGCTGCTCGTCTGCGGTTTGCCCTGGGCGGCCGGCATCTACACCTGCACCGACGCGAATGGGAAGCGGCTCACGTCCGACCGGCCGATCGTCGACTGCATCGACCGCGACCAGCGCGTGCTGAACGCCGACGGTTCGGTGCGCCAGACCATCAGCCGCACGCTCACCGCCGAAGAGCGGGCCGAGAAAGAAGCGCGCGACCGCGAGATGTCGTCGCAGCACCTGACCCGGCAAGACGCGGTCCGGCGCGACCGCAACCTGATGATCCGCTTCCCGAACCTGGCCGCCCACCAAAAGGCGCGCGAGGCAGCGCTGAACGATGTGCGCAAGGCCATGAAGACCTCGGACGACCGGCTGGCCTTGCTGGCCACCGAGCGCAAGCCGCTGATGGATGAGACCGAGTTCTACGTCGGCAAGGCGCTGCCTTCCAAGCTGAAACGCCTGCTTGACGCCAACGACGCGTCGACCGAAGCGCAGCGCACGCTGATCCAGGACCAGCGTTCCGAGCTGGAGCGCATCAACGCGCTCTACGACGCTGAGCTGGAGCGCCTGAAGTTGCTGTGGGGCGGTGCGCAACCGGGTTCAGTGGGCGCGCCGGTGCCGTCCACGGCGGCTTCGGCGCCGCCGCCGCGCAAGGCGGCGGCAAAGTAGAGCGGCTCGCTCAGCCAAGCTCCTCGAACAGAGCCACTTCAGCCGAGCTTCTGCTTCAACCGTTCGTTCACCAAGGTCGGGTTGGCCTTGCCCTTGCTCGCCTTCATGGCCTGCCCGACCAGCGCGTTGAAGGCCTTTTCCTTGCCGGCGCGGTATTCCTCCACCGACTTCGGGTTGGCGGCCAACACCACGTCGAGGATGCGGTCGAGTTCGCCGGTGCCGCTCATCTGCTTCAGCCCGAGTGAAGCGATGACGGCATCGACCTCACTGCCGGCGCCGGTCCACAGCGCGTCGAACACCTGGCGCGCACCGTTGTTCGAGATCGTGCCGTCTGCAATGCGCCCGACCAGCTGCGCCAGCACCGGCGCGGCCACGGGGCTGCCATCGATCTCCCGAGCTTCGGCATTGAGCCGGCGCGACACCTCGCCCATCAGCCAGTTCGCCACCAGCTTGGGCTGGCCGCTGGCCTTGGCCGCCGTCTCGAAGAACGCGGCGAAGGCCTTGCTCTGCGTCATCATCGCCGCGTCATCGACCGGCAGGCCGTAGTCGCCCTGAAAGCGCTGCGCCCTGTGGCGCGGCAGTTCGGGCATCGCGGCGCGCACCTGCTCGATCCACTCGGGCGCGATCACCAGCGGCGGCAGATCGGGGTCGGGGAAGTAGCGGTAGTCGTGCGCGTCTTCCTTGCTGCGCATCGCGCGCGTCTCGCCGGTGTCGGCGTTGAACAGCACGGTGGCCTGCTGTACCTTGCCGCCGTCTTCGATCAGGTCGATCTGCCACTGCACCTCGAAGTCGATCGCCTGCTGCATGAACTTGAAGCTGTTCAGGTTCTTGATCTCGCGCCGCGTGCCGAAGATGGCGCCGGGCTTGCGCACCGACACGTTGGCGTCGCAGCGAAAGCTTCCCTCCTGCATGTTGCCGTCGCAGATGTCGAGCCACACCACCAGCGCGTGCAATGCCTTGGCATATTCAACCGCCTCGAGGCTGGAGCGCATGTCGGGTTCGGTGACGATCTCCAGCAGCGGCGTGCCGGCGCGGTTCAGGTCGATGCCGGTCTGGCCCTGGTAGTCCTCGTGGAGCGACTTGCCGGCGTCTTCTTCGAGGTGCGCACGCGTCAGGTTCACCTTGTGCGGCTCGTCGCCGCAGAAGAACTCCACCGCGCCGCCCTGCACCACCGGCGTTTCGTACTGGCTGATCTGGTAACCCTTGGGCAGGTCGGGGTAGAAGTAGTTCTTGCGCGCGAAGATCGACAGCGGCGCGACTGTTGCGCCCACCGCCAGCCCGAAGCGGATCGCGCGTTCGACCGCGCCGCGGTTCATCACCGGCAGCGTGCCGGGCAGCGCCAGGTCCACCGCCGAGGCCTGCGTGTTGGGCGCAGCGCCGAAGTGCGTGGACGAACCGCTGAAGATCTTCGCGCGGGTGGAAAGTTGGGCGTGAGTTTCGATGCCGATGACGACCTCGAAGCCGCGGATCAATGATGCTTTGGGCATGGTGTGTTCAGAAGCCCGCCGGCACGCGCTGGTGCCAGTCGGTGGCTTGCTGGAAGGCATGCGCCGCGTGCAGCAAGGTGCCTTCCTCGAAGTAGTTGGCGATCAGTTGCAGGCCGACCGGCATCGCGCCTTCGCCGAAGCCCGCCGGCAGGCTCATGCCCGGCAGGCCGGCCAGGCTGGCGGGCAGGGTGAAGATGTCGGCCAGGTAGCTCGCGACCGGGTCGTCGCTCTTGGCGCCGAGCTTCCAGGCCACGCTCGGAGCCACCGGGCCGGCGATCACGTCGCACTGCTTGAAGCAGGTCTGGAAGTCGTCGGCGATCATGCGGCGCAGCTTCTGCGCCTGCACGTAGTACGCGTCGTAATAACCGTGGCTCAGCACGTAGGTGCCGATCATGATGCGTCGCTTGACCTCGGGGCCAAAGCCCTGCGCGCGGCTCTTCTTGTACATGTCCTGCAGGTCGGCGTAGTGCGGCGCACGGTGGCCGTAACGCACGCCATCGAAGCGGCTCAGGTTCGAGGACGCTTCGGCCGGCGCGATGATGTAGTAGACCGGGATCGACAACTCTGTGCGCGGCAGGCTCACGTCCACAAGCGTGGCGCCGAGGCGCTCGAATTCGGCCAGCGCGGCGCGTACCGCGCCGTTCACGTCGGTTGCGAGCGCGGCGGGGAAGAACTCCTTCGGTATGCCGATGCGCAAACCCGTCAAGGGCCGAGCACCAGTGGCGCCTTCGCGCCGGGTGTGCAACGCCGCCGAAAAATCCTGCGGCGGGCGCACCGCGCTGGTCGCGTCACGTTCGTCGAAGCCGCTCATCGCGCCGAGCAGCAGCGCGCAGTCTTCGGCGCTGCGCGCCATCGGGCCGGCCTGGTCGAGGCTGGAGGCGAACGCGATCAGGCCGTAGCGCGAGCACACGCCATAGGTCGACTTGATGCCGGTCACGCCGCTGAAGCTGGCCGGCTGGCGGATCGAGCCGCCGGTGTCGGTGCCGGTGGCCGCCGGCATCAGCCGCGCCGCGACGGCGGCTGCCGACGCGCCCGACGAGCCGCCCGGCACGCGGGTGGTGTCCCACGGGTTCTTCACCGGGCCGAAGGCCGAGTTCTCGTTGCTCGAGCCCATCGCGAACTCGTCGCAGTTGAGCTTGCCCAGCGTCACCGCGCCGGCCTGGCTCAGGCGCTGCACGACGGTGGCGTCGAACGGGCTGCGGTAGCCGGCGAGCATCTTGGAGCCGGCCGTGGTGGGCAGATCGCGGGTGACGAAGATGTCCTTGTGGGCCAGCGGAATGCCGAGCAAGGCGCCGCGTTCGCCTTGGGCGCGGCGCGCATCGGCGGCCCGGGCTTGTTCAAGCGCCAGCGCGCTGTCGCTGTGCAGCACCGTGCCAAGCGACTTGTGGTCGGCCAGCCGCCCGAGCAGATGCTGCGTCAGCTCGACGCTGGAGATTTCGGCGCCGGCCAGCGCCTGGCCAAGCTCGGTGACACCCAGGTGGTGCAGCGCCTTCATTCAATCACCTTGGGCACCAGGAACAAGCCGTCCTCCACCGCCGGCGCGCTGCGCTGGTTCAGCGTGCGTTCGTCGGCTTCGGTCACGGCGTCGTCGCGCAGGCGCAGCGCCACTTCCTGCACCGCCGACAGCGGCGTGTACAGCGGCTCGACGCCGCTGGTGTCGACCGCGCCCATCTGTTCGACGATGGAGAAAAAGCCGTTCAACTGGGACAACATCGCAGCCTGCTCCGCCGACCCGAGCTCCAGCCGAGCCAGATGTGCGATGCGGCTGACTTCTTCAAGGGTCAGGGCCATGGACAGAACGTTACGCTGTGTGGGGTTCCGCAGGGCGAAAGCCGCGGGGCATGCGGTATTATCCCCGGTTATCCACAGCCCTTCGCAGGGTGCGTCGCACGCCCCCGCGCAAGGCTCTGGCCGGGCTTGTGCAACGCCTACGCTTCACACCAGTACGGTCAGCTTCCCAACGCACCCAGCAGGTAGTCAACGACTGCTTTTGCCACGATCACACCATGTTCGGATCTTTTCGCCGTCACTTCTCGACGGACCTGGCCATCGACCTCGGCACCGCCAACACGCTGATCTACGTTCGCGGCAAGGGCATCGTGCTCGACGAACCGTCGGTCGTGGCCATCCGCCACGAAGGCGGTCCGCACGGCAAGAAGACGATCCAGGCCGTCGGCACCGAGGCCAAGGCCATGCTGGGCAAGGTGCCCGGCAACATCGAGGCCATCCGCCCGATGAAGGACGGCGTGATCGCCGACTTCACCGTCACCGAGCAGATGCTCAAGCAGTTCATCAAGATGGTGCACCCCCGCTCCATCTTCCGGCCGAGCCCGCGCATCATCATCTGCGTGCCGTGCGGGTCGACGCAGGTCGAGCGGCGTGCGATTCGTGAATCGGCGCTCGGCGCGGGCGCGGCGCAGGTCTACCTGATCGAAGAACCGATGGCCGCGGCAATCGGCGCCGGTTTGCCGGTCAGCGAGGCGAGCGGCTCGATGGTGGTGGACATCGGCGGCGGCACCACCGAGGTCGGCGTGATCAGCCTGGGCGGCATGGTCTACAAGGGCAGCGTGCGCGTCGGCGGCGACAAGTTCGACGAAGCCATCATCAACTACATCCGCCGCAACTACGGCATGTTGATCGGCGAGCCCACCGCCGAAACCATCAAGAAGACCATCGGCAGCGCCTTCCCCGGCTCCGAAGTCAAGGAGATGGAAGTCAAGGGCCGCAACCTCAG
>JANMYQ010000384.1:0-5275 GCA_031382215.1 Methylibium sp. | reverse complement strand
GACACGCCGAGCGAGGGCACGGTCCGGCTCGCCGGCATCGACCTGTTCGCCATCGACGAGGACGCGCGCGCCGCGGTGCGCGCCGAAAGGGTCGGCTTCGTGTTCCAGAGCTTTCAGCTCATGGGGAACCTGACGGCGCTGGAAAACGTAATGCTGCCGCTCGAACTCGCGAATGTGCGGCAGGCCCGCGCCCTGGCGACCGACATGCTCAGGCGCGTCGGCCTGGGCGAGCGGCTGGGCCACTATCCGAAGGTGCTCTCGGGCGGCGAGCAGCAGCGGGTGGCGCTGGCGCGGGCTTTCGTCGTCAAGCCGGCCGTGCTGCTGGCCGACGAGCCGACCGGCAGCCTCGACTTTGCGACCGGCGAACGCGTGATGCAGTTGATGTTCGATCTGAACCGCGAGTCCGGCACGACCCTGGTGCTGGTGACGCACGACCGCGGCATTGCGGCGCGCTGCGACCGCCAGTTGCGCATCGAGGCCGGGCGGGTCGACCTCGCCACCGCCGCTCTTTAGCGCTGCTGTAGCGGCTCCTTGTCAGCGCGCGGCGCCGAGTCGCAGAACTGCGCCACCGCGCACTGCGCGCACAGCGGCGTGCGTGCCAGGCACACGTAACGCCCGTGCAGGATCAGCCAGTGGTGCGCGTCCGGAAGGTACTCGGCCGGCACGCGTTTGAGCAGCTCGAGCTCGACCTCCAGCGGGTTCCTGCCCGGCGCCAGCCCGGTGCGGTTGGCGACGCGAAACACATGCGTGTCGACTGCCATCGTCGGCTCGCCGAACGCCACGTTGAGCACCACGTTGGCGGTCTTGCGCCCGACCCCGGGCAGCGCTTCGAGCGCCTCGCGCGAGCGCGGTACCTGCCCGCCATGGCGCTCCAGCAGCAGGCGTGAGGTTTCGAGCAGGTTCTTCGCCTTGTTGCGGAACAGGCCGATCGATTTGATGTGATCGGTGATCGCCGGCAGCCCCAGCGCCACCATCCGGGCGGGTGAATTGGCGGCGGCGAACAAGCGCCGGGTTGCCTTGTTCACGCCCACGTCGGTGGCCTGGGCCGACAACAGCACGGCCGCGAGCAGCTCGAACACGTTGGTGTATTCGAGCTCGGAGGTCGGCTGCGGGTTGGCGGCCTTCAGCACGGCGAAAAACGGGGCGATGTGGGCGGACTTCATGGCGTGTGCTGCTGGGTGGTGATTCGTTCCGGCAAGAAGGCTCGGGCACACAGGAATGCGTCCCTACAATCCGCCAACCCGATTTTCGCAGCCCACCATGCAAATTGCCGCGTCCAACTTCAAGGCCTACGACATCCGCGGTGTCGTGGGAACCACGATCGACGAGGCCTTTGCAGAACACCTGGGGCGCGCATTCGGCACTGAAGCGCGGCATGCCGGCGAGCGGGCGGTGGCGGTCGGCCGCGACGGGCGCCTGTCCGGCCCCAAGCTGGCCGCTGCGCTGATGCGCGGCCTGGCCGCGACCGGGCTCGACGTGGTGGACCTGGGCGCCGTGACCACGCCGATGCTGTACTACGTGGCCGCCACGCGCGGTGCGCACGGCTGCCACAGCGGCATCATGGTGACCGGCAGCCACAACCCGAAGGACTACAACGGCTTCAAGATGGTGCTGGCCGGGCGTGCGATCTACGGCGTGCAGATCCAGGGCCTGCGCAAGCGCATGGAAGCGGAAGACTATTTCCTGACGCCGGGCCGCATTGGCAAGATGAACGTGCTGCCCGAATACCGCGCGCGCATCGCCGGCGATTGCAAGCTGGCCCGTCCGATGAAGGTCGTGGTCGATTCCGGCAACGGCATTCCGGGCGCATCGGCGCCCGGCATCCTGCGCGCGCTGGGCTGCGACGTGACGGAGCTCTACTCCAAGGTCGATGGCAACTTCCCGAACCACCACCCTGATCCGAGCCAGCCCGAGAACCTGGCCGAGCTGATCCGCACGGTGCAGACCACCGGCGCCGAACTCGGCCTGGCGTTCGACGGCGACGGCGACCGGCTCGGCGTGGTCACGCGCGGTGGCCAGATCATCTACCCCGACCGCCAACTGATGCTGCTGGCCACCGACATCCTCGGCCGCAACCCCGGTGGCACGGTGATCTTCGACGTGAAATGCACGCAGCGCCTGGCGCCGGCCATCATCGCGGCCGGCGGCAAGCCGCTGATGTGGAAGACCGGTCACTCGCTGATCAAGGCCAAGATGAAGGAAGTGAACTCGCCGATTTCCGGCGAAATGAGCGGGCACATTTTCTTCGGCGAACGCTGGTACGGTTTCGACGACGCCACCTACACCGCCGCACGCCTGCTCGAAATATTGAGCCGCGGCGCCGACCCGAGCGCAGTGCTCAACGCGCTGCCCACCAGCTTTAGCACGCCCGAGCTGAACGTGCCCTGCGCCGAAGGCGAGCCGGCCCGCGTGGTCAGGGAACTGCTGGAGACGGCGAGCTTCCCCGGGGCCAGCGAGATCATCACCATCGACGGCCTGCGCGTGGACTACGACGACGGCTTCGGCCTGATCCGCCCGAGCAACACCACGCCGGTGCTGGTGATGCGCTTCGAGGGGCACACCGAGGCGGCACTCGAACGCATCGAAGCGGCATTCATGGCGGCGCTGCGGGTGGTCAAGCCCGACGCCAGCTTTGCCGCCGACGCGCACTGACCGCCCGACACAAAAAAAGCGCAAGGAGCCGCTGGTGCGAGTGCTGATTGTCAAGTTGTCGTCGCTCGGCGACGTGGTCCACAGCCTGCCGGCGGTGCAGGACATTCGCACCGCCTTCCCCGGCGTGCAGATCGACTGGGCTGTCGAGCCGGCGTTTGCAGCCCTGGTGCGGCGTGTCGACGGCATCGGCGAGGTCATCGAATGCCCGCTGCGGCGTTGGCGCAAGGCGTGGTGGAGCGGGCCGGTGCGCGCCGAGTGGGCCAAGTTGCGCACGCGGCTTCAATCGGTGCCTTACGACGCGGTGATCGACTTGCAGGGCCTGACCAAATCGGCCTGGATTGCCCGCACCGCCAAGGGCCGCAGCCACGGCCTGGCAAACCAGACCGAAGGCTCCAGCTTCGAGTGGCCAGCGGGTTTTCTGGTCGACAACGCCATCAAGGTCGAGCGCCACATCCATGCGATGGACCGGGCGCGGCTGCTGGTGTCCAAGGCGCTGGGTTTCCAGTTGAAAGGCCCGCCGCGCTATGGCCTGCGCGCCACGCGGCCGGCGGCACGACCCGAGAAGCCGACAGTCGCCTTCGTGCACGGCACCTCGCGCGACGACAAGCTGTGGCCGCAGGCGCACTGGATCAGCCTGGGCAAGCGCATGATCGACGCCGGCTGGCGTATCGCGCTGCCGCAGGGCAGCGAAGCCGAGCAGACGCGCGCCGAGATGATCGGTGCGGCGCTGCAGTTCGACCGCATGAACGTGGTCGAAGTCTGGCCTGCCCTCAAACTCGATGCCGTGGCCGACCGCCTGGCCGCCACACAGGGTGTGATCGGTGTGGACAGCGGCCTGAGCCACATGGCGGTGGCGCTGAACCTGCCGCATGTGCAGATCTACAACTTCCCGACGGCTTGGCGCACCGGGCCGCAGGCCGCCCACGGCAACCGCGACCAGTTGTGCGTCGAGGTGCCCGGTGGGCCGGGGCTCGAGCCGGTGTGGGCAGCGTGGCTCAAGGTCGTCGACCTGTGACGGGCCGGGAGTGGCCCGCATCGGCGTGACGCCCTGGAAGAGCGCTGTCGCCCGGGGCCTCTACTCGGGCCTGCTCGTACTGTTGCTGCCCGCGTATCTGTTGCGCCTGTGGTGGCGCGGCCGGGCCGAGCCGCTGTACCGGCACGCGATCGGTGAGCGGCTGGGCCGTTATGCGGCGCCACCATCGTCGGGCTGGGTCTGGGTGCATGCGGTCTCGCTCGGCGAAACGCGCGCCGCCGCGGCGCTGGTGAATGCGCTGCGGGCCTTGCGTCCGGGCATGCGCCTGCTGCTGACCCACGGCACTGCCACCGGCCTGGAAGCAGGCCGTGCTCTATTGCGCGACGGCGATGCGCAGACCTGGTTGCCGTTCGACACGCCAGGCAGCGTGCGGCGCTTCCTGGCTCAATTCCGGCCGGCCGTCGGCGTGCTGATGGAGACCGAGATCTGGCCCAACCTGCTGCACGCCGCGCAAGTGGCCACGGTGTCAATGGTGCTGGCCAACGCACGCCTGAGCGAAAAAAGCCGCCGCAAAGGTGAACGCCTGGACGCTTTGATGCGCCCTGCAGTGCGAGCCTTGTCGCTGGTGCTGGCGCAGACCGAGGCCGACGCCCAGCGCCTGCGCGCCAGCGGCGCCGACCCGGTGGTTGTGACCGGCAACCTCAAGTTCGACGCGGCACCCGACCCTGCCCAATTGCAGCGGGGCCAGGGCTGGCGTGCCTTGCTGCGACGCCAGGTCGTGCTGGCCGCGATCACCCGCGAAGGCGAGGAGGCCATGCTGCTGGCCGAATGGACGAAGCAGCCCGAACCGCGGCCGCTGTTGCTGATCGTGCCGCGTCATCCGCAGCGCTTCGACGAAGTCGCCGCGCTGGTGCGCGCTGCCGGCCTGAGCCTGGCGCGACGCAGCGGGTGGGCCGAAACTCCGCCGCCCGAGGCGCTGGGCGCTCAGGTCTGGCTCGGCGATTCGATGCGCGAGATGGCGCTGTACTACGGCTGTGCCGACGTGGCACTGCTGGGCGGAAGTTTTGCACCGCTGGGCGGGCACAACCTGATCGAGGCGGCAGCCTGCGCCTGCCCGATGGTGCTGGGCCCGCACACCTTCAATTTTGCCGAGGCGGCGGAACTGTCGATCGCCGCCGGCGCGGCGGTGCGGATGGCGGACATGGCGCAGGCGCTGGTCGAGGCGCGCGTCGTGCTCGCGCCCGAGGTTCAAAACCGCTTCTCTGCCAACGCGCTGGCTTTCGGGGCACTGCACCGCGGCGCGGCGCAGCGAATGGCCGAAGCCGTGGCGGCGTTGCTGGACGGCTGACGCTGCACGCCAGCCCGGCGCTTACAGCACTTCTACAGCACTTCCGAAGCGAAGTCCGCCAACCGCGAACGCTCGCCGCGCGCCAGGGTCACATGGCCCGAGTGCGGCCAGCCCTTGAAGCGGTCTACCGCGTACGTGAGGCCCGAGCTGCCTTCGGTCAGGTAGGGCGTGTCGATCTGCGCCAGGTTGCCCAGGCAGATGATCTTGGTGCCGGGGCCGGCGCGCGTGATCAGCGTCTTCATCTGCTTGGGCGTCAGGTTCTGCGCCTCGTCGATGATGACGAACTTGTTCAGGAAGGTGCG
>JANMYQ010000370.1:0-1990 GCA_031382215.1 Methylibium sp. | reverse complement strand
AAGGCCGTGCCCGCGCCCCGCGCGGTCTTCGAGGCGCTGATCCGCCAAGCTGCGCAGGCGCCGCTGCTGCACAGCGACGACACGCCCATGAAGGTGCTCAGCCTGATGGCCGCGCGCGCCCGCGCCGAGGCCGACGGCGTCAAGCCCGCGGCCAAGGCGATCAACACCTCGGGCATCGTCGCCGTCCTTCAAGAACACAAGGTGGTGCTGTTCTTCACCGGCCACGCCCACGCCGGCAAGAACATGGAGCGCGTGCTCGCGCACCGCGCTCAGGAGTTGCAGCCGGCCATGCAGATGTGCGACGCGCTGACCAGCAACGTCGCGGGCGAATTCACCACCATCCTGGCCAACTGCCTGACCCACGGGCGCCGACAGGTAGTCGATGTCGCCGAGCAATTCCCCGAGGCTGCGCGCCACGTGATCGATGCCCTGGCCAAGGTCTACGGGCACGATGCGCAGTGCCGCCAGGACGCGCTCTCAAACGAGCAGCGCTTGTCGTTCCACCAGGACCACAGCGCGCCGATTATGGACGACCTTGTGCGCTGGATGAACGAGCAATTCGAGCAGCACCTGGTCGAACCCAATTCCGGCCTGGGCAAGGCGTTGCGCTACCTGATCCGGCACTGGGACGCGCTCACGCTGTTCCTGCGCAAGGCCGGCGCACCGCTGGACAACAACCTATGCGAGCAGATTTTGAAGCGGGCCATCATGCACCGCAAAGGCTCAATGTTCTACAAGACGGTCAACGGGGCCGAGGTCGGCGACATCTACATGAGCCTGATCCACACCTGCCGGCTGTGCGATGTGAACCCGTTCGAGTATCTGAACGCGCTTCAACATCGCGCCCAGGACGTGATCAGTCACGCCGCGCGGTGGCTGCCGTGGAACTACCGCGAGCAGCTCGCCCGGGCCCCGTGAGGCTTGAGCGATCAGCCCCGCTATGCCGCCATGCTCAGCGCGCGCCACGCCGGCGCGGCTTGCGCCTGGGACGGGTCGCCCGCCATGAGCAGCACCTGCAGCTCGCAGGCCTGCAGCGTGCGGCCCGGCTGCGCCCCGTCGGGCCACCACGTAAACCGCCCGCTGGACAGGCGCTTGTGGCACATCCAGAAGCCCTGACCGTCATAGACCAATATCTTGATCGCCGTGCGGGCGCGGTTGCCGAAGACAAACAGCGCGCCGCTGAAGGGGTCGGCTTCCAGGCGCTTCCTGCATGCGCCCACCAAACCGTCGATGCCGGCGCGGAAGTCGATCGGCTCGACTGCTACCAAGATGCGCATGTGCGGCGTGATCTGGATCATCTCGCCGCCCAGAATGCACTGCACAGCGCCGACAGCCCACCCAGGCCGTTGCCGCTGAGCTCCACGCGCATCTTCGCGCCGCGCGCGTTGGCCAGTTCGACCACGCACTCCGGGTGCGAAGCGCCCCCCACCGTCATCGGCCCGGCCGGTGCGAACAGCTCTACGAACCGAGGCGCCAACTCGGTAGAGGGCGCCTTGCGACCAGCCAGTGCGGCTCGCCGCTTGAGCATGTCGTAGTCAAGATGCAACTCGCCAGCCACCCGGCAAGCACCATGCACGCCGACCATCTCGACCGCCTCGGACCACAACTCCAATGGGATTCGCGTACCGAGCTTGCGCCCAGCGCGCCACTGCTCAAACCGCCGCTTCAGCTGCGTCAGCCCGTCGCCGCCGTAATCCCTCGTCTGCACCGCCTGGCCCGTCGCTTCCATCGCCGCTCTCCATCTCGGTTGCAATGGCAGCAGACGTTACTCAGATCACAACGTCAATTCATGCAGATTTGCCGGAGGGACACCAGAAGTCGCGGCCGGTTGCGACACCAAGCGAGAAGGTCTCGAACAGCGCTCGCGATGTGCCTCTCTTACTCCCAAGAAGCATGTACTCGCTCAGGCTGTCGTCGCGCTGTCGTAGCCCAGTCTCCGTGACTGTTTGGCTTGAGGGCGCGCCAAGCGTCAGCATCACTAATGCCCGCG
>JANMYQ010000353.1:0-13524 GCA_031382215.1 Methylibium sp. | reverse complement strand
GTCGCCTTCGCGCCGACGGTCTTGGTCTTGAGCATGACGTGGTCGAAGCGGGCGGCGTTGACCTTCTCCCAGACCTTGACGAGGTCGCGGTCGGCACCCTGCATCAGCCCGTCGAGCATCTCGACGACGTCGATGCGCGTGCCCAGCGTCGAATACACGGTGGCCATCTCGAGGCCGATGATGCCGCCGCCGATGACCAGCATGCGCTTCGGGATGGACTTCAGCAGCAGCGCGCCGGTGCTGTCGACGACGCGCTCGTCGTCGGGCATGAAGGGCAGCTTCACCGCCTGGCTGCCGGCGGCGATGATCGCCTTGGCGAACTTGACCACCTTCTTCTTGCCGTCGGCCGCCACCACTTCGACATGGTGCGGGTCGAGGAAGCTGCCCACCCCGGTCGCCACCTCGACCTTGCGCGCCTTGGCCATGCCGGCCAGCCCGCCGGTGAGCTTCTTGATCACGCCGTCCTTGAAGCCACGCAGCTTGTCGAGGTCGATCTCGGGCGGGCCGTACTTGATGCCGTGGTCGGGCAGGTGCTTGACCTCGTCCATCACCGACGCGGTGTGCAGCAACGCCTTCGACGGGATGCAGCCGACGTTCAGGCACACGCCGCCGAGGGTGGCGTAACGCTCGACCAGCACCGTCTTCATGCCGATATCGGCACTGCGGAAGGCAGCCGAGTAACCACCGGGGCCGGCGCCGATCACCAGCATCTCGCACTCCAGATCGGCCTTGCCGGTGTAGGTGGCAGCGCCCGGGATCGGCACTCCCTCACCCCCCGCCCTCTCCCGCGTTTCGGGCGAGGGAGCCTGGGCCGCTGTCTTGGCTCCCTCTCCCGCCCTGGCGGGAGAGGGTTGGGGTGAGGGTGGGCTGGTCGCCCCCGCCCCCTCGACCATCAACAACACCGACCCCTCGCTCACCTTGTCATTGACCTTGACCCTGATCTCCTTGACCACACCGGCATGCGTGGACGGAATCTCCATCGAGGCCTTGTCCGACTCGACCATCACCAGCCCGGTGTCGACCGCGATGGTCTCGCCGACCTTGACCATCACCTCGATGACCGCGACTTCCTTGAAGTCTCCGATGTCGGGAACCTTCACTTCAATTTGTTGTGCCATGAGCGGCCCCCTTAGAACATCGTGCGCCGCATGTCGGCGAGCAAATTGGCGAAATGCACGTTGAAGCGCGCCGCCGCCGCGCCGTCGATCACGCGGTGGTCCCACGACAGCGACAGCGGCAAGGTCAGCCGCCAGCTCGAGGTCTTGCCGTCGCTGGAATGCTGCTTCCAGTAGCTCTTGCACACGCCCATGATCGCGACCTCGGGCGCGTTGATGATGGGCGTGAAGTAGATGCCGCCGATGCCACCCAGCGAGCTGATCGTGAAGGTGCCGCCCGACATCTGGTCGGGCTTCAACTTGCCGTCGCGCGCCAGTTTGGCGAGTTCGCCCATCTCCCTGGTTATCTCGGGGATCGTCTTCTTGTCGCAGTCGCGGATCACCGGCACCATCAGACCGTTGGGCGTGTCGGCGGCAAAGCCGATGTGCCAGTAGTTCTTCAGCACCAGCGCGTCACCTTCGAGGCTGGCATTGAACTCGGGGAACTTCTTCAACGTGGCCACGGCCGCCTTCATCATGAAGGGCAGCATGCTGACCTTGACGCCCGACTTTTCGAGCTCCTTGTTCATCTGAACGCGGAACTGCTCGAGGTCGGTGATGTCGGCTTCGTCGTGGGTCGTGACGTGCGGAATGACGACCCAGTTGCGGTGCAGGTTGGCGGCCGAGATCTTCTTGATGCGCGAGAGCTCCTTGCGCTCGACGGGGCCGAACTTGGCGAAGTCGACCTTGGGCCAGGGCAGCAGGTCGAGGGCACCACCACCACCGGCGGGTGCGGCTGCAGTCTTGGGTGCGGGCGCTGCGGCTGCCGCGCCGCCGCCCTTGGCGAAAGCCTCGACATCGGCGCGCACGATTCGGCCATGGTCGCCCGTGCCCTTGATCTTGCCGAGGTCCACACCCGTCTCGCGCGCCAACTTGCGCACAGCCGGGCCGGCGTAGGCGAGGGCGAAAGCGGATTCATCGACCGCGCCTCTGACTCCCTCTCCCGCGGGAGCGGGAGAGGGCTGGGGTGAGGGTGCGTTTTGTCCAGTGGGGGCGCTGACCGCAGCCGCCCCACCTCCACTCCCGGTCGCCAGCGTCATGATGATGCTGCCCTCGCTGACCTTGTCGCCGAGCTTGATGCGGATGTCCTTGACCACGCCGCCCAGCGGCGCCGGCACGTCCATCGTTGCCTTGTCGGATTCGAGCGAGCACAGCGGGTCTTCGGCCTTCACGGTGTCGCCGACCTTGACGTAGATCTCGATCACCGGCACGTCCTTGAAGTCGCCGATGTCGGGCACGCGCACTTCGGCCAGGCCCGCGGGGGCGCTGACCGGCGAAGGCGGCGCGGTGACGCTGGGCTTCACCGCTTCGGCTGGCGCCGCGGCCGCCGTGCCCGCCGAGGCCGCCCCCGCGAAACGCATGATCAGCGTGCCTTCGCCGACCTTGTCGCCCACCTTGACCAGAATGGCTTCGACCACACCACCCTGCGGCGCCGGCACGTCCATCGTGGCCTTGTCGGACTCCAGCGACAGCAGCGGGTCTTCGGCTTTCACGGTGTCGCCGACCTTGACGAAGATCTCGATCACCGGCACGTCGGTGAAGTCGCCGATGTCGGGCACTTTGATGTCATTGCTCATGGTCGTGTCCCCGCTCAAACGGTCCACGGCGCGGCGCGCTCGGTGTCCAGGCCGTATTTGGCGATGGCCTCTGCCACCACGCTGCTCTTGATGGTGCCTTCGTCGGCCAGCGCCTTCAGCGCGGCGACGACCACGTAGAAGCGGTCGACCTCGAAGAAGCGGCGCAGCTTGACGCGGTAGTCGCTGCGGCCGAAGCCGTCGGTGCCCAGCACCACGTAACGCCGGCCGGCGGCCTGCACGTATTCGCGCACCTGATCGGCGTAGTTGCGCATGTAGTCGGTCGAGGCGATGACCGGGCCGTCATGCCCTTCCAGGCAGGCCTCGACCCAGCTCTTGCGCCGCGCCTCGGTCGGGTGCAGCAGGTTCCAGCGTTCGGCGGCCATGCCGTCGCGGCGCAGTTCGTTGTAGCTGGTGGCGCTCCACAGGTCGGCGGTCACGCCGAAGTCGGCCTTCAGCAGCTCGGCCGCGGCGATGACCTCTCGCAGGATCGTGCCGCTGCCCATCAGCTGCACGCGCGGGCTCTTGTTCTTGCCCGACGCCGCTGCCTTGCCACCGTCCTTCAACTTGTACAAGCCCTTCAGGATGCCGGCCTCGGCACCCGGGCCAGCATCAGCCAGCCCAGGGTGCGGGTAGTTTTCGTTCATCAGGGTGACGTAGTAGTAAACGTCTTCCTGGTCCTCGTACATGCGTCGCATGCCGTCGCGAATGATCGTGACCACCTCGTAGGCGAAGGTCGGGTCGTAGGAGACGCAGTTCGGTATGGTGCCGGCGATGATGTGGCTGTGGCCGTCTTCGTGCTGCAGGCCTTCGCCGTTCAAGGTGGTGCGCCCGGCCGTGCCGCCGAGCAGGAAGCCGCGGGCGCGAATGTCGCCGGCCAGCCAGGCCAGGTCGCCCACGCGCTGCAGGCCGAACATCGAGTAGTAAATGTAGAACGGGATCATCGGCACGTTGTTCGTGCTGTACGAGGTGGCCGCAACGATCCAGCTCGACATCGCCCCGCCTTCGTTGATGCCCTCTTGCAGCACCTGGCCGTCTTTCGACTCGCGGTAGTACATCAGCTGGTCGGCGTCTTGCGGCTTGTAGAGCTGGCCCACCGACGAGTAGATGCCGAGCTGGCGGAACATGCCTTCCATGCCGAAGGTGCGCGACTCGTCGGGCACGATGGGCACCACGTGTTTGCCGATGGCCTTGTCGCGCACCAGGGTGCCGAGCATCTGCACGAAGGCCATGGTGGTGCTGATCTCGCGTTCGCCGCTGCTGTCCAGCAGGCGCTGGAAGCTCGACAGCGGCGGAATGGTCAGCGCCGCCGATTGGCGCCGCCGTTGCGGCAGGTAACCGCCCAGCGCCGCGCGGCGGGCGTGCAGGTACTTCATCTCCGGGCTGTCGTCGGGCAGCTTGACGAAAGGCACCTTGGCCAGGTCGTCGTCGGAGACCGGGATCTGGAAGCGGTCGCGGAAACCGCGCAAGGCGTCCTGCGTCATCTTCTTGGCCTGGTGCGCAATCATCTGGCCTTCGCCCGATTCGCCCATGCCGTAACCCTTGACCGTCTTGGGCAGGATCAGGGTCGGCTGGCCCTTGTGCTTGATCGCCGCGGCGTAGGCGGCAAACACCTTTTCCGGGTCGTGGCCGCCGCGCGTCAGGCCCCAGATCTGCTCGTCGCTCATGTCGGCGACCAGCGCTTTCAGCTCGTCGTACTTGCCGAAGAAGTGCTCGCGCACGTAGGCGCCGCTCTTGCTCTTGAAGTCCTGGTATTCGCCGTCGACGCACTCTTCCATGCGCTGCAGCAGCAGGCCGCTCTTGTCTTTGGCGAGCAGCGCGTCCCAGCCGCTGCCCCACAGCACCTTGATCACGTTCCAGCCGGCACCGCGGAACACCGACTCCAGCTCCTGCACGATCTTGCCGTTGCCGCGCACCGGGCCGTCCAGGCGCTGCAGGTTGCAGTTGATGACGAAGATCAGGTTGTCGAGGTTCTCGCGCCCGGCCAGTGAAATGGCGCCCAACGATTCGGGTTCGTCCATCTCGCCGTCGCCCATGAAGGCCCAGACCTTGCGCTGCGACGTCTCGGCCAGGCCGCGCCCTTGCAGGTACTTCAGAAAGCGCGCCTGGTAGATCGCCATCAGCGGCCCCAGGCCCATCGACACGGTGGGGAACTGCCAGAAGTCGGGCATCAGCCACGGGTGCGGGTAAGAGGGGATGCCCTTGCCTTCGGTCTCTTGCCGGTAGCCCAGCAGTTGCTGTTCGGTCAGCCGGCCTTCGACGAAAGCGCGTGCATAGATGCCGGGCGAGCAGTGGCCCTGGATGAACAGCAGATCGCCGCCATGGGTGTCGGTCGGGGCGTGCCAGAAGTGCCCGAAGCCGATGTCGTACAAGGTGGCGGCCGACTGGAAGCTGGCAATGTGGCCGCCGAGTTCGGAGCTCTCCTTGTTGGCACGCAGGATGATCGCCATCGCGTTCCAACGGATGATCGAACGCAGGCTGTGTTCGATGGCGCGGTCGCCGGGGGACTTTTCTTCCAACTCCGGCGGAATGGTGTTCTTGTAGGCGGTGTTCAGCGAGCGCGGCAGGTAGATCCCTTCGCGCCGCGCTTCATCGACCAGGCGGTTGACGATGAAGCTGCTGCGGTCGGCGCCGCGGTGGGCCTGCACGGCCTTGAGGGCGTCGAGCCATTCGCGGGTTTCGGTCAGGTCGATGTCGTCGGGTGCGCTCATGGTGTCTCCTGCTTCTTCTTGAAAGCCGACCGCTTGCCGGTCAGCCTGGCATGGTTGGTATGACTGGTCAGACCATCCACGGCGCATGCTATTCCCGACTTTCAAGGCGGCCAATGCGGGTCAACGCGTAGGCGCGCGCCGGCCGGCAGGCACACAATGCGGCGAGGCTCCGGGTGGGCCGAACCGCTTTCGGGAACCGATGAAAGATGACCATCCTTTTCGTGCCGTGGCTCCCTTGCGCCGGCCGCGGCTGTCGGACAGCATCACCGAGCAGATCGAGCGCCTGATCGTCGACGGTGACCTGACCCCCGGCGACGCCTTGCCGTCCGAGCGCGACCTGGCCAGCCAACTCGGCGTCTCCCGGCCGTCGTTGCGCGAGGCCCTGCTGGTGCTGGAAAGCCGCGGCCTGGTGCAGGCCAAACGGGGCGGCGGTTTCGGCGTGACCGACGTGACCGGGCCGACCATCACCGACCCGCTGGTGCACCTGCTGCAGCGCCACCCCTCGACCGTGGACGACGTGCTGGAACTGCGCCACGGGCTGGAATGTGTGGCGGCCTACTTTGCGGCGCTGCGCGCCACCGACGCCGACGCCAAGCGCCTGCGCGACATGTCGGCGTCGATGAAACGGCGCCGCGCCACGCGCGACCCGCTCGAAGACGCCGACCTGGATGTCGACTTCCACATGGCCATTGCCGAGGCCTCGCACAACGTGGCGCTGGTGCATGTGATGCGCGGCATCTTCAACCTGATGCGCAGCAACATGATGCGTTCGCGCGAGGTGCTGTACCGGCAGCCAGAGAACGTGGCTTTGCTCGACGAGCAGCATGCGCAGATCGTCAAGGCCGTCGTGGCCCGCGACGCCGATGCTGCACGTGCCGCCGCCAACCTGCACCTGAGCTTCATCCAGGCCAGCCTGCGCGAGATTGCCGCGCCGGTGCGCAAACGCACGGCGGTGCGTGGCAAGCCCGTACTCAAGACCAAACCGAAACCCAATCCCAAGCCAAAGTAAGTTTTTCTTGGTCCGCGCTCAGCCGATCCGCCCGAACCAGAACAACGACAAGCCCGCCGCTGCCAGCACCAGGGCCGCCGCACCCAAGGCCAGCAACGCCGTGAGTTCGGTGTCGCGTGTCTGTACCTGCAGGCGCGAGCCGAGGTCCTGGTAGACGCTGCGCAGCATCTCTGCCGTGCCGGCATGGTGGTACTCGCCACCGGTCAAACGCGCCACCTCGCGCAGGGTCGGTTCGTCCAGCTTCAGGTAGATGGCCATGCCCTCGTCAACGGCGGCATGGCCGTCGGGGGTGCCCAGGCCCACCACGTAAATGCGCACGCCGCGGTCGGCGGCCATCTTCGCGGCTTGCAGGGTGTCGACCCCCATCGTGCGGCGCCCGTCGGTCAGGAGGATGATCGCGGCGGCGTCAAAGGAGCCTGGTGCGACGGGGGTGATCTGCCGGGGCGGCGCCTTCTCCTTGTCCTTCTCCTTGTCCTTCACCCGCTCGTCCCGGCTGCGCGCAGCCTGCCGGGGGCCGAAGGTCATGCCTTCCAGGTCGATGCCGTGGTCCGGAAACAGCTCCGCCAGGCACAGCACGATGGCGTTGCCCACGGCGGTGCCGATCTGCATCTGGAAGGCGTCGATGGCGCTGACGAGCGAGGCGCGGTCCAGCGTTGCACGCTGGGCCACCTGAGTGCTGCCGGCGAAGGTGACGAGCCCCACGTCGATGTTCTTCGGCAGTTCGCGCAGGAACATCTTGGCCGCCTCCTGCGCGGCCTCCATGCGGCTCGGCTTGACGTCGGTCACACGCATGCTGCGCGACACGTCCATCGCGAGCATGATCGTCGTCCGCGCCCAGGGCAAGGTCACCGGCGCCGCCGGGCGCGCCAGCGCCAACAGCAGCACCGAACAAGCCAGCAAGAGCAGTGCAGGGGGAACGTGGCGCCGCCAGGGGCGGCTGGCCGCGGCGCGAACCACGTCGAGGTTGCTGTAGCGCAGCGCCGCCTTGCCGCGCCGGCGCAGCAGCCACAGGTACAGCAGCGGCAGCAGCGGCAGCGCCGCCAGCAACCAGAGGAACTGAGGCCAAAGAAAGTTCATGCCAGGGTGCTCGCGAGGTGCTTCATCCTAGCGGCAATCGAGGTGCTGCACCCTCACTTGTCGCGCGCTTGTCGCGCTCTCACCCTTCTTCTCGCGGCGCCCGGCTCAGTTCGTTGTTCGCGCTCACCAGCACGCGCAGCATGCGCATGAAATCGGCACGCTGCTCCTTGGGCAGCGGGGCCAGCATGCGCAATTGGGCGCGCTGCATGCCGGGGGTCACCTCATCGAGCAGGGCCTGGCCTTCGGGGGTGAGCGTCAGCAGCCTCACGCGCCGGTCGTCGGGCGAGGCGCTTCGCTGCAGCAGGCCGCGCGCTTCGAGCCGGTCCACCACACCGGCGATGGTCGAGGTGTCGAAGCCGATGGAGCGCGCCAGGCTGCGCTGGTCGGTGCCGGGCACATTGGCCACGGTTTGCATGGCCGCGTACTGCACCGGCGTGACGCCTGTCCCTTCGGTCTCCTGCAGAAAGATCGCCACCGCGATCTGCTGAAGGCGGCGAATGTGGTGGCCGGGCAGGGATTCAAGCTCGATGCGCGTCGCGCTGGACTTTTTCATGGCACCTGGTTGATCAAGGGTTAACCCGAGTTTGATCTGGATCATGTTATCACTACACTTATCGTCAGTATGCTGATCGTCAGCATGCAGCAAGCGAGGGTTGGCGAATGAATTCGAAACAAGCGGGGCTCCCCGTGCTGGTGGCCGGTGGTGGCATCGGCGGCATGGCGGCGGCGCTGGCGCTGGCGCGGCGCGGTTTTGCGGTGAAGGTGCTGGAGCAGGCGGCCCAGCTCGGTGAAATCGGCGCGGGCATTCAGCTCGGGCCGAATGCCTTTGCCGCGTTCGACGCGCTGGGCATCGGCCCGGTCGCCCGCGCTCGTGCCGTCTACACCGACGAGATGGTGATGCACGACGCGCTCGACGAAACCCTGGTCGGCCGCATTCCCACCGGCGCCGCTTTCCGCGAGCGCTTTGGCAACCCGTATGCGGTGATCCACCGCGCCGACGTTCACGGCGCGCTGCTCGAAGGCGCGCAGGCCACCGGCCGCATCGAGCTGGCCACGTCAACGCAGGCACAGCGTGTTGAGCAGGACGCCACGGGTGTGACGGTGTTCGACGCGCAAGGCCGCCAGCACCGTGGCATCGCGCTGATCGGCGCCGACGGCGTGAAGTCGGCAGTGCGGCGCCAGTTCGTCGGCGACGATGCGCGTGTGTCGGGGCACGTGGTCTACCGCGCGGTGGTGGAGCGCAAAGACTTCCCCGCAGACCTGCAATGGAACGCCGCGAGCATCTGGGTCGGCCCGAACTGCCACCTGGTGCACTACCCGTTGCGCGGCGGTGAGCAATACAACGTGGTCGTCACCTTCCACAGCCGCAACGCTGAGGAGTGGAGCGTGCGCGAAGGCAGCTTCGAAGAGGTGCAGAGCTACTTCGAAGGCATCTGCCCGCTCGCGCGCCGCCTGATCGACCTGCCCAAGGACTGGAAGCGCTGGGCCACGGCCGACCGCGAGCCGATCGCGCAATGGAGCTTCGACCGCGTCACTTTGTTGGGCGACGCGGCCCACCCGACCTTGCAGTATTTGGCACAGGGCGCCTGCATGGCGATGGAAGACGCCGTCACCTTGGGCGAGGCCTTGCGGGTGCACGACAACGACTGGGGCAAGGCCTTCGGGTTGTACCAGCGCTCGCGCGTGGCGCGCACCGCGCGCATCGTGCTGTCGGCGCGCGAGATGGGGCGAATCTTCCACGCCAAGGGCGTCGAGCGCCTGGTGCGCAACGAGTTGTGGAAGGGCCGCTCGCCCGAACGCTTCTACGACGCGATGGAGTGGCTGTACGGCTGGAGAGTCGACAACTGCCTGGCCGCCTGATCTTCGCGAGCCCAACCCAACCCAACCCAATCCGACATCCTGCCTGGAGAAATCAACATGAACCTCGTCTTCGACCCCGAACCCCGCGTCACCGTGCCCGTGGCTGGCAGCGACGCTCACTTCCCGGTGCGGCGCATCTACTGCGTCGGCCGCAACTACGCGGCGCATGCGCGCGAGATGGGTTTCGACCCCGACCGCGAGCCGCCCTTCTTCTTCTGCAAGCCCGACAACAGCATCGTTGTCGTGCCGCCGGGCCAGACGGTCGATGTGGCCTATCCGCAGCAAACCAGCGACTACCAGCACGAGATCGAACTCGTGGTGGCCATCGGCAAGGCCGGGCGCGACATTCCGGTGGCGCAGGCCAACGAGCATGTGTTCGGCTACGCCGTCGGGCTGGACATGACGCGCCGCGACCTGCAACTGCGAGCGCGCGACAAGGGCCGCCCGTGGGAGCTGGGCAAGGCCTTCGATGACTCCGCGCCGATCGCGCCCATCCACCCCGTTGCGAAGATCGGCCACCCGAGCGCCGGTGCGGTGTGGGTGCAGGTCGATGGTGTGGACCGCCAGCGCAGCGACATCGCCAAGCTGATCTGGTCGGTGCCCGAGGTGATTGCCAACCTGTCGAGCTTTTTCGAGCTGCGCCCCGGCGACCTGATCTACACCGGCACACCGGAAGGCGTGGGCAAGGTCGAGCGCGGGCAGACGATGCGCGGCGGCATCGACGGCCTGGGCGAGTTGAGCGTGCGCGTGGTCTGACGCCGGAGCAACCCGCCATGAGCGCCACTACCACAACCACCCCAACGCCAACCCGCCAGGTGCAGGATCAGCAGCAACAGCAACAGCAACGCGAGGCCTTCTACGGCCGCGCCGACACGCAAAACATGGCGCCGCTCTGGACGCGCCTGAAGGCGCTCGTGCCCGAAGCGCCCACGCCGGTGGGCGTGGCGCACCGCTGGGCTTATGCCGAGGTGCGCCCGCACGTGCTCGAATCGGCCGAACACATCAGCGCACAAGAGGCCGAACGCCGCGTGATGATCCTCGAGAACCCCGGCCTGCGCGGCAGCTCGCAGATCACCAACTCGCTGTACGCCGGCCTGCAGCTCATCATGCCCGGCGAGGTGGCGCCCGCGCACCGCCACACGCAGAGCGCGCTGCGCTTCATCGTGGAAGGCAGCGGCGCCTACACCGCGGTCGATGGCGAGAAGACGTTGATGCAGCCGGGCGACTTCGTCATCACCCCATCGTGGACCTGGCACCACCATGGCAACGAGACGCGTGAACCGATGGTCTGGCTCGACGGGCTCGACATCCCGATCGTCGGGCTGTTCAACAGCACCTTCCGCGAAGACCACGCGCTGGCCGAAGCCGACGTCACCCGCCCGACCGGCGACGCGCTGGCGCGCTACGGCAGCGGCCTGCTGCCGGTGGGCTGGCGCAACGGCTCGCTCAACTCACCGGTCTTCAACTACCCGTACGCACGCACCCGCGAGGCGCTGCACGCGCTGACCCATGCCGGCGCACCCGACGCCCACGCCGGCCACCTGATGCGCTACATCAACCCGACCGACGGTGGCTGGGCCATGCCGACGATGGCCACGATGATCCGCCTGCTGCCGCAGGGGTTCGCCACATTGCCCTACCGCAGCAGCGACAGCGTGGTGCTCGTCGTCGTCGAAGGGCGCGGCGAGTTGCGCATCGGCGAGCGAAGGCTTGCGCTGACGCCGCACGACATCGTGGTCGTGCCCGGCTGGATGACGTACACACTGCATGCCCAGACCGACCTGGTGCTCTTCTCCTATTCCGACCGCGTCGCACAAGAGAAACTCGGCTTCTTCCGCGAACAACGGCTCCCGGCCTGACCGACCCCACCCAAACGGAGACAGAGACCATGTACCGCAAGATCTTCATCACCACGTTGCTGGCCACCTTGGTGCAGGCCGGCGCACCGGCATTCGCGCAGGCCGATTTCCCCACCAAGCCAGTCACTCTGATCACCGCCTTCGCCCCCGGCAGCGGTCCCGACGCCACCCTGCGCCTGGTGGCCGAGAAACTCGGCAAGCTGTGGAACCAACGCGTGCTGGTGGACAACCGGCCGGGTGGCGGCGGCTTCATCGCGATGGACGCCGCCAAGCGCGCCGCACCCGACGGCTACACCTTGCTGCAGCTCGACAGCGACCACCTCGCCGCCGTGCCGCACCTGTACAAACAGCGCGGCGCCGACGCGGTGAAGAGCTTCGAGCCAGTGGCGTCGATCTTCCGCACCACCTTCCTGGTGGCAGTGGCGAAAGACTCGCCGCTCAAGTCGATGGCTGACATCGTTGCCGCCGCCAAGGCCGCGCCGGGCAACGTGACGTACGGCTCCTGGGGCGTGGGCAGCCCGGGCCACCTGGGCGCCGAACTGCTGGAGATGCAGACCGGCATCCGCATGACGCACGTGCCCTACAAGGAGGTGAGCCAGCTCTTCATGTCGGTCTCGACCAACGACGTGGCGTGGAGTCTGGGCACCCTGCCGTCGAGCTCGGGCGCGTACAAGGCCGGCAAGCTGCGCTACATCGCCGTCGCCTCCAACAAGCGCTTGCCGCAGGTGCCCGAGGTGCCGACCGCGGCCGAGGCCGGCGGGCCGGCCGACTTCGACGTCAACGCGTTCGTCGTGCTGGTCTCGCCCAAGGGCATCGCGCCCGCGCTGCGCGCGAAGATCAACGCCGACGTCGCCAAAGTGCTGACCGACGCCGAGCTCAAGACCCGGTTCGACACCTTTGCGTTCGAGCCCATCAGCTGGACGGCCGAGGAGATTGGCCGCAACGCCGAGGCCAAGTCGAAGGTCTACGAACAGCTCGTGAAGAAGGCGAACATCAGCCTGGAGTGAGTGAGTGAAGTGATAAGCGGTGCGCGCCGGCCGGCAGCACCGGCCGTCGCGTTGGCGACTTCCGAGCCCGGCCCAGGGTGCTCTAATGGGCACATCCACCCGCCGACGCCAAGGAGACGCCCATGTTTGCCGAACCCTCCACCAAGACCCGCGACCTGCTGCAACGCCTGAACGCATTCTTCGACGCGCACATCTACCCGAACGAGGCGCGCCACCACCACGAGGTCGACGCCCACCGCCGCGCCGGTGACGCGTGGCAGCCGGTGCCGGTGATCGACGAGTTGAAGACGGTGGCGCGGCGCGACGGCCTGTGGAACATGTTCCTGCCGCACCCGTACAAAGGGCAGGGCGGCATTTCCAACCTCGACTACGCGCCGCTGTGCGAGGTGATGGGGCGGGTGTCGTGGTCGGGCGAAGTGTTCAACTGCTCGGCGCCCGACACCGGCAACATGGAGACGCTGGAGCGCTACGCCACCGACGCACAAAAGTCCGTCTGGCTCGACCCGCTGCTGGACGGCAAGATCCGCTCGGCCTTCCTGATGACCGAACCGGCGGTGGCTTCGTCGGACGCGACCAACATCCAGTGCAGCATCCGGCGCGAGGGTGGCGACTACATCATCAACGGCCGCAAGTGGTTCAGCTCCGGCGCTGGCAACCCGCGCTGCGCGATCTTCATCGTGATGGGCAAGACCGACGCCGATGCGCCGCGCCATGCCCAGCAGTCGATGGTGCTGGTGCCGCGCGACACGCCCGGGGTCACCGTGTTGCGCCCGCTGACCGTCTTCGGCTACGACGACGCGCCGCACGGCCACATGGAGGTGCTGCTCGAGAACGTGCGCGTGCCGGCCGGGAACATCCTGCTCGGCGAGGGCCGCGGCTTCGAGATCGCGCAGGGCCGCCTCGGGCCGGGGCGCATTCACCACTGCATGCGCTCCATCGGCGCGGCCGAGCGCGCGCTCGAGATGATGGTCGACCGGCTGCAGGAGCGCATCGCATTCGGCAAGCCGCTGGCCGAGCAGTCGGTCTGGCACGAGCGCATCGCCGAGTCGCGCTGCATGATCGATCAGGCCCGGCTGCTGACCCTCAACGCCGCACACATGATGGACACCGTCGGCAACAAGGCCGCGCGCGCCGAGATCGCGATGATCAAGGTGGTGGCGCCCAACATGTCGTGCAAGGTGGTCGACTGGGCGATCCAGGCCCATGGCGCAGCCGGCGTCAGCCAGGACTTCTGGCTCGCCGAAGCCTATGCGCACCAGCGCACGGTACGCAT
>JANMYQ010000352.1:0-15590 GCA_031382215.1 Methylibium sp. | reverse complement strand
CGACGCCGACGCCGACGCCGACGCCGACGCCGACAGTGCTGCAGACCTTGGCCAAGGAACAGACCAGGTTGAAGCTCGGCCGCGCGTTGACGATCCTGCTCGAGCCCGAGACGCCGCTGGAGCGTGGCTGGATCGCGTCGTTCGAGTCCAACCTGGACCGCGTGCCCTACCGCAGCGCGCTGGCCATCGGCCCCGCCGGTTCCGACGGGCAACTGCAGATGGGGGTCGGGCGGATCGGCCCGCTCGACCGCATCGCGCACCAGGAGGCGCTCGACCGATGTGCCGGCAACGGTCGGCGCGACGTCTGCCGCGTGGTCTACACCAGCGGCCGGTTCGACGCCGCGGCCTTCATCGAAGCGGTCCGCAGCGGCATCGGCAGCGACTTGAGCGCCTACCGCCAGGCGTGGCGCCGCGTCCTCGCGCGGATCGAGCGCAACCCGAACTTTCCGGGGCCATGAACCGCAGGTTCGCGTCGAGTGGTCGCCCAGTGACCTTTGGCCATTGCAGCGCCCGCGCGCCCGGCTAGGCTGGCCCATGACCACCGTGCAGATCTTCACCGTGCTCGGCCCGCTGTTCCTGCTGCTGGCCGTGTGGAGCCGCTGGCACGCCGGGCACTGGCGGGCCCAGGGCCGCACCTGGCTGATCATCGGCGTGATCTTTTGCGCGGTGGCCGCCTGGTTGCGCTGGGGCGCGGGTTTCAAGCTCCCGTTGGCATGACTTTCGTTGATTGCCGGCGTCGGGCGGTCGAGGGATAAATCGGCCTCGGGCCGTCCGCCCCGTTCTGCAGTGTGAAGCACGACCATGCTGGAGCCTTCATGAAGTTGGTGATTCACGCGCATGCGCTGAAGAACGAGTCCCTCACACAAGCCATCACCGGGCACTTCGACGAGCGCGGCGGCACCATCGGGCGCTCCGACACCAACACGCTGACCCTGCCCGACCCGGAGCGCCACGTGTCGCGCCTGCAGGCCGAGGTGGTGTTCGCCGGCAAGGCGTTTTCGATCCGCAACGTCGGCAGCGCCAACCCCATCGAGCTGAACGGCCGCACCTTGCGCCCCGGTGAGGGCGCGCCGCTGGCACCAGGTGATCAACTGGTGATCGGTGGCTACGCGATGCGCGTGGTCGCCGAAAAAACCGTTCCTGGGGCGCCCGGGCAGGTGCCCCGAGTGGATTCACGCACGGTCGTCCGCGCCTCGGCTGGCGAGGCGCGCACCGACCCGCCGCCGCGCGCCACCGCGCCGGCCGCAGCGGCCGCGGCAGGCTCCGCCCAGCGCAGGGTCGACCCCGTGCTGCCGTCCAGCGACGACCCCTTTTCCGACCTCGCCACCGGCCCAGGTGCTTCCGCCTCCGCGTCCGATCCGTTCGCCGACCTTTTGGCCCCGTCGCCCGGGTTTGCCGCTTCGGCCCCGGCGCCGCTGCCGCCGGTGCGTGCCAGGCCCGGCCCGGTGCCGACGACGCGCCCGGTGGCCGAGCTCGATCCGTTTGCCGATCTGGCCCCTCCCACGCGCGGCAACACGTCGCCGGGTGCGGCGCCGGGCTCGTCGAGCTCGTCAGACCTGCTCGACTTCATGCAGGCGCCTGCGGCAGCGCCCGCGGCATCAAAGAGATTGCCGTCCGACCCGGGCCTGGACGACCTGCTCGGCATTCCCGCCAGCGGCAGCGGCGCCAGTGCAGGCTCCGGCCTGGACAGCCTGTTCGGCCTGGGCGGGCAAGGCAGTGGCAAGGACGGCGCCGCGCTGCTCGACGAATTCCTCGCCCCCTCCAAGCCGGCTGGCGCCGGCGCCCCGGGCGACGTGCTCGACCTCTTTGCCGAGCGGCCCGCCGCCGGTCCGAAAGCGCCCGCGGCGTTCGACCACACGCCCGAATTGGCCGGTGCGTATGCGCCACCCACCGTGAAGATGCCGCCGCCCCCTGCGCCCAGGAAACCGGCTGCGCCGCCGCCGCAGGCCGCGCTGATCACGCCGCTTATGCCCACGGTCAGGGCCGCGCCCAGCCCGCGCGCGGCCGCGGCCCCGGTAACTCCTGCCGCCGCGCCGGCATCAGCGTCGGCCGATGGAGGGAGCTCGCCCCAGGCACTGTGGCGTGCCTTTTGCGAAGGTGCCGGCCTCAACATGCCACTGCAACAAGGCCTGAGCCCGCAACTGATGCGCGTGATGGGGCAGGTGATGCACCACGCCGTCGAAGGCGCGCTGAAGCTGGTGGCCTCGCGCGCCGCCGCCAAGCAGGAACTGCGCGCCCAGGTCACCACGATCCAGTCGAAGAACAACAACCCGCTGAGTTCTCGGTCGACCCGCAGCAGGCGCTGGCGCAGTTGCTGCAGCCGCCGATGCGCGGCTTCCTGCCCGGGCCGGAGGCGGTGCGTGATGCGATGGACGACCTGCTCGGCCACCAGATCGGCACCATGGCCGGCACGCGCGCCGCGCTGCAGGGCATGTTCAAGCGCTTCGAGCCGGCGCTGCTCGAAGCCAAGCTCACCAACAAGGGCGTGATCGACGCGGTGTTGCCGATGAACCGGCGCGCCAAGCTGTGGGAGCTGTACGTCGAGCACTACCAGCAGGTCCAGGACGAAGCCCAGGACGACTTCCACGAACTCTTCGGCAAGGCCTTCGTCAAGGCCTACGAGCAGCAGCTCGACCGCCTCGAAGCGTCGCGCCGCAAGGCCGGCTGAGCCGCGCCGGCAGCCCCCTTCTCTCAGGCACGCCCTTCAGGCACTCCCTTCAGGCACCGATGCTAAACATCGACATCGCCGCACGCAGCGAGCCGGGCTCGCGCAGCCGCAACGAAGACGACCTGCGCTTCGGCCACGGCGGGGTGCTGTGGCACGCGGTGCTGGCCGACGGCGCGGGCGGGCACCGCGGTGGCGCCACTGCCGCTGACCTGGTGGTGCGCCTGGTGGCGCTGCAGTTGCAGGCCGCGCCGGCCGCCAGCGTGGAGGCGCTCGACGCGGCGCTGTGCGATGCCCACGCCGCGCTCGGCGAACAGCAGCTGGGGCGCCGCTCGCGCGAGCGCATGCATGCCACCGTGGTGGCGCTGTGGGTCGACGCCGAACGCGAGGAGGCGGTCTGGAGCCACGTCGGCGATTCGCGCCTGTACATGCTGCGGCGCGGGCGCGTGTGCCACGTAACGCGCGATGACAGCGTGGTGCAGCAGTTGATCGATGCCGGCTACGTGAGCGAAGCCGAAGCCCGTGACCACCCGCGCAAGAACCAGCTCATCAGCGCGATGGGCGCCGACGAATCGATCCACCCGCACACCGTGGACGAGCCTCAGCTCATTCAGGACGGCGACGCCTTCCTGCTCGCCACCGACGGCTGGTGGGACGCACTCGACCGCGAAGCCATCGAAGCCAGCTTTGCCACCGCCCGCAGCGCCGATGACTGGCTGGCGCTGATGGAAGCGCGCGTGCGCCAGGCGGCGCAGCCGAACCAGGACAATTTCAGCGCCGTGGCGGTGTGGATCGGCGACCCGGCCCAGACGACGCGCTACGACGGGGCTTGAACCCCGTGTGAACCAAAGGGCTCGAACCGGCAACACATGACTTTCGTCGGTTCCCAATCGCAGCGTGATCGGTGATCGTTGCGTCAGTATGGAGGTTGCCATGAAGATCAGATTTGCCGTTGCCCTGGTGCTGGGCCTGGCCGCTGGCGCGCGTGCGCTGGCCGACGACGCAAGCGGCACGACCGTGCTCAAGGGCAAGGCCGTGACCGAAGCGAACCTGCTCGACGCGCTCGAGCCGTCGCAGGACAAGATCGTCACGCGCAGCCTTCGCGTGCGGCCGAGCGGCTCCAGCACGGTCGCCGCGCCGCCCTCGCGCAAGCCGAGCGCCTCGCTGCTGATCACCTTCGAGACCAACTCGGCCGAGTTGACGGCGGCCGCCAAGCAGCAGCTCGACGTGGTGGGCGCGGCGCTCAAGAACGACCGCCTGGCCGATTACAACTTCAACGTCGAAGGCCACGCCGACCCGCGCGGCAACGCCGCCGCCAACATGCTGCTGTCCAGGGAACGCGCCGAAAGCGTGCGCGCCTACCTGGTCTCGACCCACGGCATCGGCCCACAGCGCCTGAACGCCGAGGGCAAGGGCGATCTGGAGCTGCTCAATCGCGCGGTCCCGGCGGCGCCTGAAAACCGGCGCGTCACGATCGTCACCAACGTGCAGTGAATCCCGCTCGGGGAAGCCGGGCGCGCGCAAACATTACTTGCGCGGGCGGGCCGGCGCGGCTACCTCGTTGATCTCGAGCATCGTCGCGCCGTAGGCCTCGTCGCACGGCGCGGCGTCGCAGACGGCCTTGCCCACGAATGGGCTCGGTCCGGCGCCACCTGAAGCGCGCTGGGCCCAGCGTTGCCGGGCCGCTTCGAGATCGAACTCCGGAATGGCTTCGGCCGTGGCCAGCAGGCCCGCCTGGGCAAAGTTGCGCTCATGCCGCGAGACCAGCGCCACGATGTGGGTGGTGCCGGGCGGCCCGCCGGCGGTGATCTCCCAGCCGCGGCGTGGCAGAACAATGTCGCGGCCACCCTCGATGCGGTTGTTCTTGTCGAGCTGGTTCGGGAACAGCAGATTGAAGTGGCCCTTGTCGGTGCCGCCGTGGAAGACGTACAGGTACCCGCCCTCGTTCGCCTTGACGCGGAACTTGAGCAAGTCCCTGCCGATGGTCAGAGAAGCCTTGTCGGCCGATGCCGTGACCGCCAGTTGCGGGTTGCTGCGCGCGACGATGTCTTGCAGCGCGGCGAGCACGCTGAACTCGGCAGGGGGTGCCGGCGCGGCGAGCGGCGGCGTAGGTGCCGGCGCCGCGGGCTGCGGCGAAGGGGAAGGCGGTAACGGTGCAGGTGCTGGCGCTGCTGCGGGTGCGGGTGCGGGTGCGGGTACTGCGGCCGGTGCCGGTGGCGCACTCGCCACAACAGGCGCGCTGGCCTTGCCGCTCTTCGTGCCGAACCACCACCATGCGGCGCCGGCCACCACCAGTGTCGCGGTCAGCGCAGCCAGGGCGATCGGCACGTTTGCGCTACGGGCCGGGGGGCGAGGCGCAGGCGAGCGCGCGGGCGCGGGTGCCGCCTCACGGCGCGGTTCGCGCGGCGCGATGACGGTCTGCTCTGATTCCGCATTCACCGCCATCACCGGCTCGATGCGCCCGGCCGAGGGCGGCCTGGCCGCGGCCGGTGCCGGTGCCGCGGCCGGTGCAAGGGCTCGCGGCGCCACCATCGGCATGAAGCTCATTTCGCCATGCGAGGTGGCGGCGAACAGCTCGCGCAGCGCCAGCATCGACTGCGGTCGCAGGTCGGGTCGAACCGCCAGCCCGGCGTCGATGGCTTCAAGGAACATCGGCGTGTAGCGGCCCGCGCCGGCCTGCGCGGCGGGCACCATGTCGTCGGTGATGATGCGGCTGACTGAGGGCACCGGCGCGTGCCCGGTGACGCAGGCGTAGAGCACGGCGCTGAGCGCATAGACGTCGGTCCACGGGCCCTGCTTCATCGCTGCCGAGTCGGCGTACTGCTCGATCGGCGCGTAACCGGGCTTCAGGATCACCGTCAGCGCGTGCGTCATGTCGCCGATCACGCGCCGCGCCGCGCCGAAGTCGAGCAACAGTGGCCGCACCGTGGTGGCGCCGGAGCCGGCCTGCGTGCCCTGCAGCGGCAGCAGCAAGATGTTGTCGGGCGCAATGTCGCGGTGGTAGCAGTGATCGTGGTGGAGCTGCTCCAGTGCGTCGATCATCGGCGCCAGTAGGGCCAGCAGCCAGCGTTCGTCGGGCGGATGGCCCAGGTCGCGCAGCCACTTCTTCAACGTGGGCCCCTGGTAGAACGGCATCACCATGTAGGCGGTGCCGTTGGCCTCCCAGAAGCGGTACACCTTCACCAGCGACGGGTGGTCGAACGAAGCCAGCAACTGCGCTTCGTTGACGAAGCTGCGCAGCCCGAGCTCGAAGGTCTCGCGGTGCCGCTCGGAGCGCACCGACACCGTGTGGTTGCTGCTGCGCGTGGCCAGGTTGTTCGGCATGTACTCCTTGAGCGCCACCACGCGCCCGAGCCGCGTGTCGCGTGCCAGGTAGACGATGCCGAAACCGCCTTCGCCGACCAGCCCTTCGATCACATATTCCTGCAGCGCGTGGCCCACCGGCAGCGCGCTGCCACCGTCCAGTGTCGGCATGGCGCCAAGGAGCGTGCGCTGGTCGTCCAGCTCGGTCGGGTCGAGCGGAATGTCGGGTGGCAAGTCGGAAGCGCCGGCGCTCACCAGCGGCCCTCCAGCATCAGTGAAAACTGGTCGGGCTCGGGCAGGCCGGCCACCACGGTCAGGCTGGCCTCGGCGATGGGGTCGTCTTGAGCTGGCGTGGGGCACCAGAAGCTGTGCTGCGAGTAGTGCGCGCTGAACAGCGGGTTCGCCAGCGTGCGGGCCCACTGCCCGACGCTCGGCTGCCCCGCCAGCAGGTGCCGCTCGCGCGGGGCGTTCAGGCGAGGCGTGGGCGCCAGCGTGGCGTCCTGCCAATGCGGCATGCCGGCCAGTTCAGCTTCGAAGCGCTCGAGCGACGCACCCGGCTGCAGCGTGTTCAAGGCGGCCTGGTGGGCGTGGTCGTACCACACCGTCAAGGCATCGAAGGCGGTCGAGGACATGGGCGGATTTTGATCCGAACTGCACACCAGCAGCGGGAAGTAGCGGCCCACCGCGTCGACGCTGGGCATCAGCACGCCGAACCACCACTGGGTGTCGATCACGCCAGGGGCCCAGGCAAAACGCCAGACCGGGCCGGTGAGGTAGGTGTCGAGCCAGCCCGCGCCGAGCTGCGCGCGGCTGGCGCCAATGCAGTGCGACAACCACGGGTCGCACACCGCGATGAAGCTCTGCGGCAGGCGCCGGTGCGCAAAGTCGCCCAGCATCACGACTTTGCCGAACCAGCCCGGGGCCGAGCTCAGAGCAGAACTCAGAGCTGAATTCAGAGCCGGCTGGGGCATGAAAACTGTTCCAGCTCGGGCACCCGGAACGGGTTGCGCACGCTGCTGGCGGTCACGTCGAACATCGCCTTGCGGCCTTCGACGTTGAAGCTCACACGAAAGCGTTCGGGCGCGCCACCGGGGTCGAGCTGCAGCCTGTCGAACATGCGGAACAGTGCCCACGGCCCATCGGTCACCAGGCCCGACGAGCCGATCGCCGACACCGGCTGCAACTGCACCCGCACCTGCCCGGTGCCGCGTGGACCGGGCCATTGCACCTGGGCCGGAATCTGCGGCCCGTGCGCGTACTTCACGAGCTGGCCGTCGACGTCGAGGATGAACTGCGTGATCGTGGTGTCCATCTCGAGCGGCTTGAAATCGAGCCGCAGGCTTGGCACCTTGCCGCCGCCGCGGAAGAAGGTTTCGCGCACCGCGTCGGCCTGCTGGAACTGCACCAGGCCGCCCGGCGGCCCCAGCGACATGCCTTCCTGGGGCCGGAAGCTCCAGGGTTTGGTGGACTTGTCGACGTAGGGAGTCAGCTTCTCCTTGAAGAAGGTGTCGAACAGGCCGCCCACGCCGAACAGCGCGCCGAAGTCCTCTTGCGTCACGTCGTCTTTCGATGAACGCACCAGCGGGTAGCGCCCCGCCACCGCCTTGCGGCAGAACTCGCCGATCTGCGCGTTCAGCTCCTTGCTGAGCGTCTCTCGCAGGCTCGACACTTCGGCCTTGGTGCCGCTGCTCGACAGCGACGTGAGCAGCGAGCGCACCGGCTCGGGCGATTGCGCCGCGACGGTCTTGGCCTTGTTCGGCAGGTCGCTCGGCGGCGCCGTGCCGCCGCCCTTGTTGATCGTCTCCACGGCACTGAAGCGAACGTACATCTCGTTGATCAGCGCCAGGGTGGCGTCGAGCGGCATGGGCCCCTTGTCGCCGGCCGGTGTGACGAGGCGGCGCAGTTCGATGAACTGGTCGTCGACGATGCTTTCGATCCGGGCCCCGGGTGCCAGGGTCGGCACGGCCTTGTCGCCGAACAGCAGGTCGAGCTTCTTGCGGCCTGCGCCGATCACGTCGCCAGCGCCTTGCTGCACCTTGTCGACCAGGCCGCGCGCGTCGCCCAGGGTCGTTTCGCGTGACATCGCCTGAAGCAGCGGCTTCAGCGGCGAGTTGGCCCCGGCCAGCACACCGGCCAGTTGCACCGATTGGGCCATGCCACTGGCCGACACCATCTTCACGTCGGCGATGAACCGCGTCCAGATCTGGGCGTATTCGGTCAGGTAGCGGCGCCGCACGTCGTCGGCAACCTGAAGGTTCAAGGTGGGGTCGCGCAGGCGTGCCTGGCGCACCGGGTCAGTCACGCCGAGCACCCACGATTCTTCGTCGGCGAGCTGAACGGACAGGCGCTCGACCTCTTTCTGGAAACCCTTGTGGTAACCGTCGTAGGTGAACAGCCCGGGCACGCCCTGGGTCAGCGGTGCGCCGCTGACTCTCACGAACACCAGCGCCGCGCCCGGACCGCCGGCCTTGGCGACGGTGAACTCGGGAATGCCGGCACCGACGCCTTCGCGCTTGAGGCGGCGGTAGATGCGCTCCGACAGCGCCACCGTGGCCAGGCGCGCGCGCGTCTGCGCCACCAGCGCCTTGTCTTCGGCCAGTGGCGAGACAGCCGGCCCTTCGGCGAGCAAGGCATCGAGGTGCGATTCGAGCACCGCGCGTTGCTCGGTCGTGACGTTGCGCGCCAGGTTGGCATCCCAGTCGGCCTGCACATAGCCTTTCAGCGCCGCGGCATCGAAGCGCGCCGGGTCGTACAGCATCAGGTAGGTCTTGAGCGCCTCGTAGTGCAGTTCGGGGTTGTTCGACGGGTCCTTCAACTGCTCTTCCACACGCAGCGCGATGCGCGGCAACACCGCGTCAGTCAGCATGCGCCGGTAGGCCTGCTGTGACGCGGCGTCGAGCTTGCGGCCCTGGTACAGGCCGAAGCCCAGGGTCACCGGGACCGAGTCGCCGATGGCGCCACGCGCCAGGTTGCGCGTGGCTTCGAGTGCCGGCAGCAGCACCAGCAGATCGCTGGAGGCGCGATTCGGCGTGCTCTGCACCAGGTTGCGCACCGTGTCGGCGTTGGCGCCGACCTGGGCCACGTAGGCGCGGTTGTTCATGTAGCTCAGGCCCCAGGCCGTCAGTGCCGCCACCGAGACCAGCGCCACCGCGGCATAACCCAGCCCGGCCAGCAGGCCGCGGCGGCGCTCCCACTTCATGTCGGTGCCGGCCAGGCCGCTTTCGGCAAACACCACGTCTTTCAGCAGGCGCGCCAGGAAGAAGCTCTTGCCACTGCTTTCGAGCGGCGGCAGCACGGTGCGTTCGAGCTTGTACGAGCGCGCGATGCGGCCGAGCATGCGGTCGATCGGCGTGCCCTCCTGGGTGCCGCTGACGAAATACACGCCGCGCAGCAGCGGGTTGGCTTCGAATTGCGACGGCGAGAACACCTGTTCGACAAAGTCCTTCAGCACCGTGCGCAGGCCTTCGAACTGCTGCGGGAAGGCGTAGATGCGGGCGCGCCGCTGCGGGTCGCGTTCGAGTTGCAGGCGGTCGATCAGGCCGTCGGTCAGGCGCTTTTCCAGCGCTTCGAACTCGGCACCGAAGCTCGACAGGTCGACATGCTGCTGCGGGTCCATGCGGAAGGTGAAGCCCCAGGGCGTCGCGCGCACGTCCTTGTCTGCCTCGCCAAGCGTTTCCATGAAGCCGGCCAGCAGGTCGGTCTTGGTCACCAACAGGTAGATCGGGAATCGCAGGCCCAGGTGCTGGTGCAGTTCCTGCACGCGCTTGCGAACCGCGGCGGCGTGCTGGGCGCGTTCGGCCGGGCCCTGGGTCAGCAGATCGGGGATCGACACGGTCACCAGCACGCCGTTCAGCGGCTGGCGCGGCCGGCTCCGCTTGAGCAGGCCGAGGAAGGCTTCCCAGGCTTTGCTGTCGGTGCCCTGGTGGCTGGTTTGGGTGGTGTAGCGGCCGGCGGTGTCGATCAGCACCGCCTGGTCGGTGAACCACCAGTCGCAATTGCGCGTGCCGCCGATGCCTTTCACCGAGTGTTCGCCCATGGTCGCAGCGAGCGGGAACTTCAGGCCCGAGTTGACCAGCGCGGTGGTCTTGCCCGAACCCGGCGCACCGATGATGGCGTACCACGGCAACTCGTACAGGTAACGCTTGCCCAGGCGCGACGACATGCCGCTCAGGGCCGCCGCCGCACCGCTCTTGCCCTGGTCGAACCGGGCACTCTTGAGCGTCTGAAGGGCTTGCGCGAAGGCAGTGTTGAGGACTTTCAGTTCGGCGTCGGCCGCGCTGTCACCAGTGCCACCCGCCGGCTGCACCAGCAACTGGTCGACGACCTTGGCGTTGGTGCTGCGCGCCTTCCAGGCCTGCCACAGCTTGCGCAGCACCACGAGCAGCACGATCAGGCCGATCACCCCCCAGCGTGCGTTGGTGCTTTCGAGCGGCCGGCGCTCGGCAATCGCAATCAGCGGGCCGACGATCCAGATCACCAGCGACAGCGCGAGCAGGCCCAGCACCAGCAGCAGCCAGGGGTTGAAGATCCAGCCGAACAGCTTCTTCATGATCCGGTCTTGGGTGCGGGTGCGGCTGTGGGCGCGGGTGTGGATGAAGCGGGCGGTGCCGCGATCACGCCGCCACCACCGACCACCAGCGCGATCTCGACGCGCCGGTTCAGCGCGCGATTCGCCGGCGTGCTGTTGTCGACCACCGGCTCGCCGTCGGCACGGCCGTCGGCACGCACCCGGTCGGCGGCCACGCCGTCGCGCACCAGGATGTCGCGCACGGTGCGCGCGCGTTCTTCGGACAGGTGGAAGTTGGACGGGAAGCGCGCGGTGCGGATCCGCACGTTGTCGGTGTGGCCGGTCACCAGCACGGCACCCTGCACCTGGCCGAGGGCCAGGGCGATGCGGTTCATCAGCGCCTCGCGCTCCTGCGTGAGCGTGGCGCTGGCGGGCGCGAACAGGCCGTCGCCACGCACGACGATGATGCTGCGGTCGACCTCGTCGCGCACCGCCACCAGCTCGGCCTTGATCTCGCTTTGCAGAAACTGCGCCAGCCGCGGCTTCGGCGCGAGCTGCTTGACCGGCGGGGTGGGCGGCGTGAGGCGCAACTCCTGGATGCGCGCGAACACCGGGTCGGAGTTGCCGCTGAGCTGGAACGACATCAGCAGGTACACGCCCAGCAGCACCAGCGCCGCCACCGCGCCGGTGACCCACAGCGGCAGCCAGCTCAACATCGAACGCCGTACCGGGGCTTCGCCCTGCCAGTTTTGCGCCAGCGCCGGTGCATAACCACCGCGCTCTTTCTTCAGGATCTGCGCGAGCCGCTCGCGCACCGCTTCGAGCTGCGCCTTGCCGCCTTCGACGACCCGGTAGCGGCCTTCGAAACCCATGCACAGCGCGGCGTAGATCAGCTCAAGCAGGTCGCGGTTGTTGGCCGGGTCCTTGGCCAGCTTGGCCATCAGCTGGAACACCTTCTCGCCGCCCGAGGCTTCGTTGTGGAACAAGGTCAGCAGGCTGTGCCGGCCCCAGTGGCCCGCGGCGCCCCATGGCATGCCGGCGGCGACCTCGTCGATCAAGGTGCACAGCACGTAGCGCGCTGCCAGTACGCGCTCGGGCGCAATGCCCTTGGCGCGCGCTTGCGATTCGAATTCGCGCAGGCCCTGGGCGATCGAGTCGCGCAGCGCGCTCGGGTCGGCAAGGTGGTGGGTCGCTCGAATTTGCGGCACCAGCGCCAGCATGCGGTTGGCCAGCGCCACCAGCGGGTTCAGGCCACTCTCGGCGGGGCCGATGTCGGCCGCCACGTCGGCGCCCACCGGCCCAGCGCGTGCTGCGGCGGCCGGTGCCGCGCGCACGCCCGGCGTGGGCATGATGAAGGTGCGGCCGGCGTCGAGCTGGGCAAACGGGTCGTCTGCGGGGGGCTGGCTCATCGCGGTCTCTTCAGCGGCGTTCGGGCCGGGCTACCTGCGGATCGCCCACAGCTCAAGCTCCAGGCCCGGAAAGTCGCCGGCAATGTGCATCGCGAGGTTGCCGGTCCGTTCGAGT
The DNA here is from genome assembly GCA_031382215.1 of Methylibium sp. GTDB lineage: Bacteria > Pseudomonadota > Gammaproteobacteria > Burkholderiales > Burkholderiaceae_C > LGRD01. Next base: position 3,591 of record JANMYQ010000352.1, on the reverse strand, counting down.
TGTTTCCAGAGCTCGCCGCCGCGGTCAAGCTCGAAGTAGAAGTAGCCGGCATGGAACGGCAACTGCCGCGGTGCCACCGGCAGAGACTGCAGCGCGATGCCGGGCAAGGCCTGCTCGACCAGGCCGCGCAGCTTGTCGGGCGGCGCGATCTTGGCCTGGGCCGGGAAGCGCTGGCGCAACTGTTCGCCCGGCATCTGCGCATTGACCGCCAGCACGAAGCTGCCGTTGCGCAGCAGATCGAGGTCCTTCACGACCGCGGCCCGGTAGCCGCCCTTGAGTTCGTTCAGCTCGATCTGGACCGCGTTCTGCTCCAGCACTGCCGACAGCATGCCGCGCAGCGAGTCGATCACCGGCGTCATGCAGCCGCGCAGATCGTCGTGGCGGTAGGGCGGGAACTCGGGCGGGCGGCGCGCGCTGCTGGCCAGGGTCGCCAGGTCGCCGGCCAGGCGCAGGCAGTCGCGGTGCAACTCGCGCGGGTGGGCGTTGGGTGTGGCGGCGTGCTGGCTGAACACCGGCTCGTTGCGGTTCAGGGTCTGCAGCATCAGGAAGTCGGCCAGCTCCGACACGCCGTGACTCAACTGCCCCATGCGGCCGGCCAGCGCCTGCGCGCGCTGGCGCACCAGGCCGTGCAACAGGGTCACGCTGGCCGAGAGCTGCTTGGTCGCATCGAGGCTCACCTGCGCCGGCACGTAGCTGCGGTCCAGGATCACCTGGCCGTCGCTGCGCCGGTCGGTCACCAGCGCCACGCCGAGCAGCGCGTAGGCGTCACCCGCTTCCTTGGCGCGCACCAGGCGCAGGCGCAGGCGGCCGGTCTGGATGGTGGCCGGCTCGTCGGACGCGCTGGTGTTGTCGCGCACGTCTTCCTGTACTGCTTCGAAGCGGGTCAGGCCGTCGCTGGGGCTGCCGCCGTCGCCGCCGTAGTCGAACTCGTTCAGCCCTTCGCGCTGCACCGGCAGGGCCAGGCAGATCAATTCGCCCTTCACGTCGTCGGGCACGGCCAGCGGCAGCGGCAGCGGGTCAAGCTGCGGCATCGAGAACGGCGTGCCGTCGGGCAGCATGCCGGCCGCGCGCGCCAGGCCGATCTTGCCCAGCGCAAGCAGGCCCTCGTCGAGTTGCAGGTCTGAAAACCCCCACGCGAACGGCGAGATGCAGCGCGTGCGCGCATCGACCAGGCGTTCGAGGTAGCGGGTTTCCTGCTGAAAGTGGTGCGGCTGCAGGAACATGCCCGACGACCACACCACCTTGCCGCGCCAACTCATGGTGCCCCCTGGCAGGCGCTGCTCATGAGCGACGGCTCATGCCGCGGCCGCCGTGGTCAACACCGAAATGCCGTCCAGGTTGATCGCGATGACGTTGTTCTTGTTCGGCAGCACCGCCGCCACGGCGCGCCAGCGGGCGCGTTCGAGGTCACGAAACGCAGCCACCACGCCGATGAACTTGGTGTCGGCCGTGAGCGGCTTGGAGATGGCCTTTTTCTCGCCCGGCGCAAACACGAACTCATCGCGCGTGACGATGTCTGCGCCGAGTGTGGCCTGGTCTTTGTCGAACAGCGACAGGAAGTCGGCCGCTTCGAACTGCGCCGACGCCTTCAACTCGTACAGGCGCACCACCACCGGGGAGGGCCGGTTGTTGGCATTCGGGTTGATGCCGGCCGAGGCCGCGATGTTGATCGCCAGCGTGCCCACCCGGACTACTGCTGCCGCCGCCGCTGCGGCCGGTGCGGGTGGTGGCGGTGCCTTGGCGAACATGCCGCAGCCGCCGAGCGAACCAAGAGCACCGAGAGCGCCTGCGCCACCGGCGGCCAGCACAAGCCGGCGCCGCCTGAGGGCCGTGCCGGCCCTGTCTTCGGTGAGCGGGAGACCTGCTGCAGAGCGGATTTTGTTCATCAAAGGGTCAGGCGTTCATCTGGACAGGACAGGGCGCCATGCACGGGCCGCAAACCTGCCGCACAGGGCTGACCAAGGATAGCTTTGGGCCTGTGCATGCCGGCGTGACTAAGGTAACCCGCACGGCCTGCGGCGCTGCGGGCGAGTGGCGACTGGCATGGCGAGTGACCCTGCGATGGATCCCGGTGCTTGGAGCCGCGATTTGGTGCCACGATTGACCAAGGTCAGTTGGTGCCGCAGCGACAGCGCGCTAGTCTGCAGCGTTCAGCGTCGGCAGAGGGTTGCCGTGGTGCCCGCCTTGACCTTTTCACCTGCATCGTTGTGCTCGCTCATGGCCGCGTGCTGGCTGGCCGGCTGCGCCGCGCCGCCGCCGTCTTCTGCGCCCCGTGTCGCCCCGGCGCAGGTGGCGCCTGCCGCCACACAGGCCCCTCCGATCAACGCCGCGCTGCCTTCGGCCGCAGAGGCGCAGCCGGTGCGCACGCCAGTGGAACGGCCGGTCGAACTGGCGCCGATCGCGCTCGGGCCGACCGCGCTCGGCCCGACTGAAACGCGCACCCGGCACGCCACCTTCAAGCGCGCCACCTTCGATGAATTGCCCGGCTGGGAGCAGGACGATCTGGTGGCCGGCTGGCCCGCGTTCCGGAGCTCGTGCGTCGCGCTGCAGCGGCGTGATGTGTGGCGCGATGTCTGCGCGCAGTCGAACTCGGTGGCGCGCACGCCAGCGGCGATCCGGGCCTTCTTCGAATCGCGCTTTGCGCTGCTGCGCATTCTCAACACCGACGCCAGCCGCGACGGCGAAATCACCGGCTACTTCGAACCTTTGCTGGAAGGGCGGCGTCGACCCGAGGGTGACTTCAACGTGCCCGTGCTGGGCGTGCCGCGCGACCTGTACACGCTGGACTGGGCGACCGTACCCGCGCCACAGCGGCGCGCCATCGTGCAGGTGCGGGCGCAGGGCAGCAGCTTGGTGGTGGTGCCGGCGCCCGAGCCGGGCAGCGCCGCGCTGGACCTGCGCCGTTTCGTGCTCGACACCAAGGACCGGCGCCTGCGCGTGCGCCTGAGCCGGGCCGGCAATGCGCTGCAGGCTGACCCGTACCCGACGCGCGGCGAACTGGCGGCGTTGGGCCTGCCGACCGGCGTGGATGCGCCGGCGCTGGCCTGGGTCAACGACCCGCTGGCGCTGTATGCGATGCAGGTGCAGGGCTCGGGGCGCATCCGGCTGGCCGACGGGGCGGTGCTGCGGGTGCAATACGCCGACCAGAACGGCCACCCCTTCAAGCCGCTGCGCGTGGTGGCCAAGGCGAGCGACAAGGTCGTGACCCGAGCCATCGGCAATGCCGCGAATGGCGCGAATGCCGCCACCGAGGTCGATCAGTTCGTGCTCGAAGGTGATGACGACGTCGCGGCGGACGCTGGGCTGGGCGGCGACGCCGCGGCCGACGAGGTCGTGACCCGCGGGCTGTCGGTCCGGCGTGCGGCGGGTGCCGCGCAGGGCCAGGACGCTGCGGCCAGCGCCCTCGTCGATGAGTTGTTGGGCGGCGGCAAGGGCAAACGTGCTGCGGCGCCGGCTGCCGCGCCACGGCCCGCTCCGGCGGCGCCGGCCGCGCTGCCGGCGGTTCCAGCTCAACCGCGCCCCCCGGCGCAGGCGGCGGCCGCACGGGCCCCGGTCGATGCTGGCATGCTGTCGGCCGACCCCAGTTACGTC
>JANMYQ010000344.1:0-32474 GCA_031382215.1 Methylibium sp. | reverse complement strand
GGGGCCGCTCCCCCCTCCCGCGCTGTGCTGGCGGCGTCCCCGCCCACCCCCACTGACTGCCCCCCCGCGGGGTCCCGCCCGCCGCGACGCGCGCAACCGCAATAGCTGCGCTCTTGAAGATCAAGTCACCGGCGCCGGATTGAACAGCACCAGCGCGTTGTGCAGCTTCCACTGTTCGGCCCAGGTTTTCTTGCGGCCGCTGGCTACATCCAGCATCAGGCGGAACAGCTCCCAACCCACGTCTTCGATGCTGGCCGAACCGTCGGCGATGGTGCCGGCGTTCACGTCCATCAGGTCGTGCCAGCGGCGCGCCAGATCGCTGCGCGTGGCAACCTTGATCACGGGCACGGGCGCCAGTCCGTACGGTGTGCCGCGGCCGGTGGTGAAGACGTGCAGGTTCATGCCGGCGGCCAGTTGCAGGGTGCCGCAGATGAAGTCGCTGGCAGGTGTGGCGGCGTAGGTGAGGCCCTTGGCCTTGAGCTTGTCACCCGGCGACAGCACGTTGGAGATCGGTGACGAGCCCGACTTGACGATCGAGCCCATGGCCTTCTCGACGATGTTGGACAGCCCGCCCTTCTTGTTGCCCGGCGTGGTGTTGGCGCTGCGGTCTACCTTGCCGCGCTGCAGGTAGGCGTCATACCAGGCCATCTCCTGGATCATGCGTTCGGCCACCTCGGGGGTGGTGGCGCGCGCGGTGAGCTGGTCGATGCCGTCGCGCACCTCGGTGGTCTCGGAGAACATCACGCTCGCGCCGGCGCGCACCAGCAGGTCGGTGCAATAACCGACCGCCGGGTTGGCGGTGACGCCGCTGAAGGCATCGCTGCCGCCGCATTGCACACCGACCACCAGTTCGGATGCCGGCACCGTTTCGCGCCGGCGAGCGTTCAGCCGCTCCAGGTGCAGTTGTGCGCTGTTCACGATCGAAGTGACCATCGACATGAAGCCGATGTGCGCATCGTCCTGCAGGCACACCACGTCGAGCGCGGCGTTGGCGTTGGCGCTGGCATCGGCGTTCGCCCCCACGCCGGCCACGCTGCGCTCGTCCACCAGCGGAATCGTGCCCGGCGGCATCAGCCGCTCGGGCTGCAGCTTTTCGCAGCCCAGGCTCACCACCATCACCTCACCGCCGAAGTTCGGGTTCAGGCTGATGTTGCGCAGGGTGCGGATCGGGATCTCGGCGCCCGGCGCGTCAATGGCCACACCGCAGCCGTAGGTGTGCTCCAGGCCCACCACGTCGTCCACGTTCGGGAAGCGCGGCAGCAACTCGGCCTTGATGCGCTGCACCGCAAACGAGACCACGCCGGCCACGCACTGCACCGTGGTCGTGATGGCCAGGATGTTGCGCGTGCCCACCGAACCGTCGGCATTGCGAAAGCCTTCGAAGGTGTAGCCGGTGAGTGGCGGCTGCGGCGCGGGCTTCACGGTGGCGATGGGCAGCGTGTCGAGCTCGCGCGCCGCGGGGATGTCGAGCAGGCGCTCGTGTACCCAGCTGCCGGCCGGAATGTCCTTCAGCGCGTAGCCGATCGGGATGCCGTAGCGCAGCACCGGTGCGCCGGCCGCCAGGTCCACCAGCGCCACCTTGTGGCCTTGCGGCACGCGGTCGAGAAGCACCAGGCCCGAGGGCAACACGCTGCCGGGCGGCAAGCCGCCGTCGTTGGCGACGATCGCAACGTTGTCGCGCTCGTGCATGCGGATGGTCAGTGGCGGGCGCGGGTTTGAGGTGCTTGGTGGGGCGTCGGTGGTGGCGGCGGGCATCGGAGTCTCCTTCTCGATCTGGACCAAAGTTGTCAGGCAAACCGGCCGTCACGGCGCGGGCGTGTTTTCGAACAGCCGCCGCTTCGCATTCAGCACGTGCGCGCGCATCGCCTCGGCCGCGTCGGCGGCCGAGCGGCGCGTGATCGCGTCGACGATCTCCTGGTGCTCGGCCTGCGTGGCGCGCACGCGTTCCGCGCTTTTCTTGTCGCTGACGTTGCGAGCGAGTTCCATGAACTGGCGCACCGGTGCCACGCCGGTCTCGATGGAGGCAACAAAAAACGGGTTGCGCGAGGCGCGCGCGATGGCCAGGTGAAAGTGCAGGTCTTCATTCACGCCGGCATCGCCGCCCTCCATCGCCACGTTCAGCGCCTCGAAGGCGGCGCGCAGCGCGTCCAGGTCGGCCGCGTCGCGGAACTCGGCCGCGCCAGCGGCGGCGCCGGCTTCGACGCAACTGCGGAAAGCGTAATAGCGCTCGATGTCGGCCAGGCTCTTGATCGGCGGCACGGCGCCGGCCAGCGGCGCGCCGGGCGAGCGGATCACGTAACTTCCGGCGCCGCGGCGCGAGTCGATCACGCCGTCGGAGCGCAACCGCGACAGCGCCTCGCGCACCGTCGGGCGCGACACGCCAAAGCCGCTGGCGAGTTCGCCTTCGGTCGGCAACTTGCCCGACGGTGCAAATTCGCCGCGCAGAATCGCCTCGACCACGCGCGCATAGATGCGGTCGGGCAGGGAGCCGGCACCGCTGTGCTGCAGGAGGGGTTGGTTCATCGGACGGTCGCGGGAGGTCGGTCTTGGGCAGCAGGATTCTGGCACGATGCAGCCAATATGTCAGGCAAAGGTCGACCGAATAGATCCAAGTTGCTTGACATGCTTCGCCTCGCGCCGAACAATTGCGGCCATTCCATTCGACCCATTCGACCCCGGAGACATGCGTTCATGAACAAGCTGCTTTCGACTCTCGCTCTTGGTTTGGTGGCCTTGGCGGCCAGCACCGGCGCCCAGGCCCAGGCGTGGCCCAACAAGCCGGTGACCCTGCTGGTGCCGTTCCCGCCCGGCGGTTCGACCGACATGATCGCCCGCACCCTGGCGCCCAAACTGCAAGAGAAGCTGGGCAACAGTTTCATCGTCGACAACAAGGCGGGCGCCGGTGGCACCGTCGGCGCTGCGCAGGCCAAGCGTTCTGCGCCAGACGGCTACACGATCTTCGTCTCGTCGCTCGGGCCATTCGTGATCGGCCCGCACCTGATCAAGGGCGTGGCGTACGACGCGCTGAAAGACTTCGACTACATCACCGTGGCCGTGCAGGCCCCCAACGTGCTCACCGTGCCGGCCAACTCGCCGCACAAGACCTTGGCCGACGTGCTCGCCTTCCACAAGGCCAACCCCGGCAAGATGAGTTTTGCGTCGGCCGGCAACGGCACCAGCGACCACCTCACCGCCGAACTGTTCTGGCAGCAGACCGGCACCACCGGCCTGCACATTCCGTACAAAGGCGGCGCACCGGCCATGGCCGATCTGCTGGGCGGCCAGGTGGATGCGACCTTCATGAACATCAACACCGGCATCACCAACATCAAAGGCGGCAAACTGCGCGCGCTGGCCATCACCAGCGACAAGCGCTCGCCGCTGCTGCCCGATGTGCCGACGATGGACGAGTCGGGCGTGAAGGGCGTGACGGTGTATTCATGGCAGGCGTTCGCGGCGCCGAAAGGCCTGCCGGCCGACATCAAGGCCAAGCTGCACGAGGCGCTGGTGGCTGGCTTGAACGACCCCGCCGTCAAACCCAAGCTGCTCGAACTCGGTTTCGAGATCGTCGGCAACACGCCCGAGCAGTTCACCGCGTTCCAGGCCTCCGAGTTCGCGCGCTGGAAGAAGGTGATCGAAGTCGGCAAGATCACCGCCGACTGAACCCTGCATTGCCTCGAAGGAGCGCCGCCATGGACCTGCCGGAACACCAGCTGACGATGACGGTGCTGATGACGCCCGACATGGCCAACTTTGCCGGCAACGTGCACGGCGGCACGATCCTGAAGTACCTCGACCAGGTGGCCTACGCATGTGCGAGCCGCTATGCCGGCCGTTATGTGGTAACGCTGTCGGTCGACCAGGTGATGTTCCGCCAGCCGATCCACGTGGGTGAGCTGGTCACTTTTCTGGCGGCCGTCAACCACACCGGTACTTCGTCGATGGAGATCGGCATCAAGGTGCTGGCCGAGAACATTCGCGCCCGCACGGTGCGCCACGCCAACAGTTGTTTCTTCACGATGGTGGCGGTGGACGACGAGCGCAAGCCGGTGGCCGTGCCGCCGCTGCAGCCCACCACCGCCGACGAGCGCCGCCGCCATGCCGCCGCCGAAATGCGCAAGCAGCTACGGCACGAGTTCGGCAAGCGTTTCGAAGCTCTGCGCACTGCGCATGCGAGTTCTTCTTTGACTCCTTCAGTGTCTCATTCCTCGCCTTGACGCAGCGCGCCGAACAAGCACCATGAGCCACACCCCACCTGCCGCCACCGACGACCGCATCGCCTGGGTGCGCGTGAGCTCGTGCTACCTGCCGCTGGCCACGCCGATCAGCGACGCCAAGGTGCTGAACGGCCGCCAGAAGCCGATGACCGAGATCGCGATCCTGTTCGCCGACGTCCAGACCGCCGGCGGCCACACCGGTCTGGGCTTCAGCTATTCCAAGCGGGCCGGCGGGCCGGGCCAGTTTGCGCATGCGAAAGAAGTGGCGCCGGCGCTGATCGGCGAAGACGCCAACGACATCGCGCGCCTGTGGGACAAGCTCTGCTGGGCCGGCGCATCGGTCGGCCGCAGCGGGCTGTCCACGCAGGCGATCGGCGCTTTCGACGTGGCGCTGTGGGACATGAAAGCGCGCCGCGCCGGGCTCTCGCTGGCCAAGCTGCTGGGTGCGCAGCGCGAGACCGTGGCCTGCTACAACACCTCCGGCGGCTTTCTGCACACGCCGCTGGAGCAGTTGCTGGTCAACGCCTCTGAATCGCGCGAGCGCGGCATCGGCGGCATCAAGCTGAAGGTGGGCCAACCCGACCGTGCGCTCGACCTGCGCCGAGTCGAGGCGGTGCGCAAGCACTTGGGCGACGCCGCGCCGCTGATGGTGGACGCCAACCAGCAATGGGACCGCCCGACCGCGCAGCGCATGTGCCGCACCTTCGAGCCGTTCAACCTGGTGTGGATCGAAGAGCCGCTCGACGCCTACGACCACGAAGGCCACGCCGCGCTGGCGGCCCAGTTCGACACCCCGATCGCCACTGGCGAAATGCTGACCAGCGCCGCCGAACACGGCGACCTGATCCGCCACCGCGCCGCCGACTACCTGATGCCCGACGCGCCGCGGGTCGGCGGCATCACGCCGTTCCTGAAGATCGCCGCACTGGCCGACCACGCCGGCCTGATGCTGGCACCGCACTTCGCGATGGAGCTGCACGTGCACCTGGCCGCGGCCTACCCGCGCGAGCCCTGGGTCGAGCACTTCGAGTGGCTCGAGCCGCTGTTCAACGAACGCATCGCGATCAAGGACGGGCGCATGCTCGTTCCCACGCGGCCAGGGCTGGGGCTGAGCCTGAGCGAGCAGGTGAAGGCCTGGACGCGCGAGGTCGCCGAGGTCGGCAAGCGGCCTTAGTACCGCGTTTACCGTGTTGCTTCAGCCCGCAGGCCCGCACGCCCGATCACCACTCCAGCGCCGGCAGTTCGTGGAACACCTTGCGCGTGCCGGCCAGCCACTGTGATTTCAGAGTTTCGAAGTACGGGTCGCCACTGTCGAAGCGGCGCTTCATCGTGACCTTCAAGCTGTCGCACGCGTAACACAGCAGGTCGATCGGCATGCCGACCGACAGGTTGCTCAGCATCGTCGAATCGAACGAGACCAGCACGCATTTGGTGGCGTCTTCCAGCGTTGCGCTGGGGGCCACGGCCAGGTCGAGGATGGGCTTGCCGTACTTGGCTTCGCCGGTCTGCAGAAAGCTGGTGTCGTTGCCCGCCTCGATGAAGTTGCCTTCGGCGTAGAGGCGGAACAGGCGCATGCCTTCGCCGGCGATCTGCCCACCGAGGATGAACGAGGCGTTGAACTTGAGGCCGCCTTCTTCCATGTATGGGCCGTCGCGGCGCTCGATGTCGCGCATCGCGTCGGAGACCAGGTTGGCCACGTCGAACATCGAGTCGGCCGAAAAAATGTGGGGTGCCATCGACGGTTCGGCGGCCGCACGCTTGTTCAGCAACCCGATCACCGCCTGCGTGGCCGCCAGCCCGCCCGAGCTGAGCAGCACCAGCACGCGCTCGCCGGCACGTTCGAACACCGTCATCTTGCAGAACTTGGCGTAGTTGTCCACGCCCGCATGGGTGCGCGAGTCGCTCGCGAAGACCAGCCCTTCTTCGAGCTTGACGCCGACGCAGTAGGTCATCGAATTGTGCCGCTCAGCCGGGCACGACCTCGTCGGCCCAGACCTTGAAGCTTTCGAGCGTGTTCGGCCCGAAGGTGCTGGACAGCGCCACGTCGCAGGCGTCGCGGCCACGTGCGATCAGCACCCTGCCAATGCGGGGCGTGTTGTTGCGTGCGTCGAAGGTGTACCAGCGGTCGCCCAGCCAGGCCTCGAACCAGCCGGCGAAGTCCATCGTGCCGTACGGCGGTGGCATCCCGATGTCGCCCAGGTAGCCGGTGCAATAGCGCGCCGGAATGTTCAGGCAGCGGCACAGCGCGATCGCCAGGTGGGCGTAGTCGCGGCACACGCCCTTGCCTTCGTTGTAGGCCTCCCACGCTGTGCGCGTGCTGCGCGCGTGCTGGTAGCCGAACTGGATGTGGTGGTGCACGAAGTCGCACACCGCCTGCACGCGCGCCCAGCCGGTCGGGCCGGTTCCGAAACGTTGCCAGGCCACCTCGGAGAGTTGGTCGGTCTCGCAATAGCGGCTGCCCAGCAGGTAGACCAGGGTCGCTTCGGGCAGGTGTTCGACCGGCGTCTGTTGCGCCCACGGCGCCACCACGTCGGCTGCGCCGCTGTCGTTGATCAGCGCGTCGGTGCTGAGCACGAAGCGCCCGGCCGGCGCGACCAGACGGCTGCACCAGTTGCCGAACAGGTCGCGATAGGCGGTGACGGGCACGGCGGGAGAAGTCACCAGATGGTCCGGCCGCACCAGATCGGAAGCGCGCGAGTAGTGGATGCTCAAGGCCAGAATCATCGGCGTGGGCTGGGGGCACTGGTAGGCCATCTCGAAACCGACGCGAATTTTCATGGGAGCCTTTGGGTTGCAGAGGGGATCACGCAAGCGGCGTGCCACGGCGGATCGTACGAGCTTCGTCTTGTCGTGAATTCAGCGCCGACTCGACGCTGATTCAACGCAGGGTCAGCGCCGGTTCAGCGCCGGTTCAGCGCTGGTTCAGCGGCGCTCCTGGCGCCGATCGTCACCGGGCTCGCGACGGCGTTGATCGTCTTGGTCGTCCTGGTCCTGGCGCTTGCGTTGGCTCTGCGCTCGCCCAGGTTCTTGCGGCGCACGTTTGCGTGCGTCGTCGTCAGCGCCTCTTCTGGGCACTGGCCCCGGCATCGGTGTTTGTGTCGGCATCGGCATCGGCATCGGCGCTCGCGCTTGCGGCGGCACCGCGCGCACGGCGTCGGGCACGTCGCGGCCGGGCGAACCACGCCCCGATGGCCCGCGCTGTTCCTGCCAGCGTTGCCGCACCACCGCGTCGCGCGGCTGGTAGTTGTAGTTCCGACCTTGCAGCGTGCGCTGCTGTTCAGCCTGCGGGTAGCGCTCGCCCGAGTAGCGGCGCTGGTAGACCGGCAGCGGTGCCGGCGGCGGCGCGGCGCGGCGGTCCCAACGGTCCCAGCCGCTGCGGCGCTGTTCCCAGTCGTTGCCCCAGCGCTGGCCCCAGCGTGGTGGTGCGTCCGCGCGCCAGCCGACGAAATACGGCGGCGGGTTGCGGTAGTAGCGCACCGGAATGCGCAGCACGTAGACCGGCACCACCTCGCGCTCCACCCGACCCCACGGGCCGTTGTACCAGGAGCTGGCGTACCAGTCGTCATCCTGGTAGACCCAGTACATGCCGTCGTAGAAGAAGTAGTTCGAGTCGACCTGCGGCGCGTAGTAGACCGGGTAGCCCGGCAGCGGCACCAGCTCCGGGTACACCGGCAGGTTGATGCCGATGCTCACATTCGGCAGGCCGATGCCGATGCTCAGTTGCGCATTCGCCGCGCCCATGGCGCAGCAAAGCACCCAGGGCGCGATGAAGCGGAGCGTGCCCTTTGCAGGCACTACAGCACCTTGCGGCCGGTGATGAACTGGTAGACCACAGCCACCACCGCAAACACCAGCAGCAGATGCAGCAGGCCGCCGGCGGTGAACGAGGTGGCCAGGCCCAGAACCCAGAGGATCAAGAGAACGACGGCGATGGTGTACAGCATGGGGAGCTCCAATTGAAAGAGGGTGAACGGGGGCGAACGAGGGTGAAGGGTGACCAAGCTTGGCTCGACGCCCTTCATCGGGCAATCGGCCGAGGCCCCGGGCCGATGTAGGCGCAGTCCCACCCGGCGCGCTGTAGGTCGGGTCCGACCTCGGCGCGGCCCGCCCTCCGGCAGACAAGGCCGCGCCGGCGCACAACACTGCAGGGGTGCAAAGGCCGGAAGGTCAGAGCGCCAGAAGTTGCCAGCCAAAGGAGCGCCATGATCACCCCCGAAGCCTCGACGTCTCTGTTCGCAAGCGCACAGACTTGCGTCCCCACGGCATGCGACGCTGCGGATACGCAGACGTTCGGACGAGGTGCTCCCATGGACCGTGCTCGCTTGATGGAGTTGGCCCTTGCCCGTTTGTCCAGGCTGCAACGCGGTATGTCCGATTTGCTCAGCCCGGCGGCTGATTCGCTCGGCGATGCCCTGCCTGCGGCCAACACCCCGCCGGCCAAACTGCCGCGCGTGCTGGTCGTCGACGACAACCCCATCCACCGCCTGCTGACCGGCGAACTGCTGTCGCTGTGGGGCATTTCGCCGATGCAGGCGGCCGACGGTGCCGAGGCGGTGGCGCTGGCCTGCGGGCATGAGTTCGACCTGATCCTGATGGACCTGCAGATGCCGGTGCTCGACGGCATCGCGGCCACTGCGCAGATCCGCCGCTTCGAGACGGAGCAGTCGGCCCGGCGCGTGGCGGTCGTGGCCTACACGGCGAGCCCGTTCTCCGGCAGCGAACCCATGTTGCGCGCCTGCGGCATGGACGCCGTGCTCGAAAAGCCCTGCAACGCGGCGAGCCTGCACGCCTGTCTGTGTCGTTGGTTCCCATCGATGGCGGCGGAGGGCGCCGCCGCTCAGTCGGCCGCGCCGGGCCAGCGCCCCGGTCTGGCTTCGGCTGCCCCGGGCTGAACCTGCGGCCTTGGATCGTCTGCAGCGTCCTGCGGCGTCCCGGCGCTTCATGCAAAACCCGGCGCGCGGGCATCTCATCGGCCGGCGGGCCGCGCAGGTCTTGCTGCACCCCGGCGCCTTTGCGCTGTCCACGCTGAAGGCCTTTCGCGCCAACCAGGGGCTGCTGCTGGCCGGCGCGGTGGCGTACTACGCGCTGCTGTCGATCGTGCCGCTGCTGATCCTCACGGTGATCGCGCTGTCGCACTTTGTCGACCAGGCCGAACTCTTGCAGACCTTGGGGCGCTACCTCGAATGGCTGGTGCCGGGGCAGTCGCGCGCCATCGTGGCCGAACTGGCCAGTTTCCTGGCGCACCGCAACGTGATCGGCTGGGTCTTGCTGGCCAGCATGCTGTTCTTCAGCTCGCTGGCGTTCACCGTACTCGAGAACGCCTTCTCGGTGATCTTCCAGCACCGCGTGGTGGTGCGACGGCGCCACTTTCTGGTGTCGGCCATCATCCCGTACGGCTACATCCTGACGCTCGGGCTCGGGCTGCTGCTGGTCACCCTGGTGGCGGGCGGTCTGCAGAACCTGGGGCAGGAGCAGGTGGAGTTGCTGGGGCGAAGCTGGTCGCTGGTGGGCGTGTCAGGGGTGCTGCTGTATCTGCTCGGCTTCGCGGGCGAGGTCTTTGTGCTGACCTCGGTGTACCTGGTGATGCCGGTCGGGCGGCCCTCGCTGCAGCATGCGCTGGTCGGCGCGCTCGCCGCGGCGCTGTTGTGGGAGCTGTCGCGCCACGCGCTGGTGTGGTACTTCGCCACGCTCTCGCAGATCGGCACGGTCTATGGTTCGCTGACCACGGCGATTGCAGTGCTGCTGAGCCTGGAGTTGGCGGCGGCCCTGCTGTTGCTGGGGGCGCAGGTGATCTCTGAATACGAACGCATCGATCACGGCGGCGCCATCGCGAAAACGCCGCAACCGTTCACCACGGAGCCGACGTGAGCACGCCGACGGCGCGAGCTGTGACCTCCAGCGCAGCCCCCAGCCCAACCCCCATCGCAAGCTCGATCGCAACATTCACGCAGCACAATCCGCGCGCCCTGGCGCTGGGCGGGCGCTGGACGGCACGCGGCGTCGGGGGCCTCGAACCGCAGCTCGAAACCTTGCGCGGTTCTTCCGGGCAGCCGCTCATCGCCGACGCCAGCGGCATCGAAGCGCTCGACACCGCCGGCGCCTGGCTGCTGCACCAGTTGCTCGCGCGGCTGCGCGCCGAAGGGGTGGACGTGACATTGAGCGGCTTGCACCCGCCCTTCGCGAAGCTGCTCGACGGGGTGGCCGCGTATGCGCTCGCCGCGGCCGCCCAACCCGCGCCACCGCCCAGCGTTGGCCCGACAGCGCTGGAGCAGATCGGCCGCGGCACCGTCGCTGTCTTCGAGCACGCCGTGGCGCTGCTCGCCTTCATCGGCGAAAGCGCCGTGGCGCTGGCCGGCTGGGTGGTTCACCCGGCACGAATTCGCTGGCGGCCGATCCTGTTCAACATCCGCAGCGCCGGCTTCAACGCACTGCCGATCGTCGGCGTGCTGGCGTTCCTGCTCGGCATCGTGGTGGCCTACCAGGGCGCCGATCCGTTGCGCCAGTACGGCGCCAACATCTTCGTGGCCGATTTGGTCGGGCTGTCGATGCTGCGCGAGTTCGCGCCGCTGATCACCGCCATCATCGTGGCCGGGCGCTCCGGCTCGGCCTACGCAGCGCAGATCGGCACGATGGCGGTGACCGAAGAAGTCGACGCGATGCGCACGCTGGGCATCGCGCCGCTCGACGTGCTGATGCTGCCCAAGCTGGTGGCGCTGCTCATCGCGCTGCCGCTGTTGACGGTGTTTGCCGACGTGCTCGGTGTGTTCGGCGGCATGTTGATGGCGCAGGCGCAACTCGGCGTGGGTTTCGGCGACTTCATCGACCGCTTCACGCTCGCCGTCAGCGTCACGGCATTTCTGGTCGGCATCGGCAAGGCGTTTGTGTTCGCCGCCATCATCGTCGTGGTCGGTTGCTTCGAGGGCTTTCGCACCCGGGGCGGGGCTGACAGCGTGGGCCGCCAGACCACCCGCAGCGTGGTGCAGGCGATCTTCCTGGTGATCCTGGCCGACGCGCTGTTCTCGGTCGCGTTCAGTGCGCTGGATCTTTGAGATGAATAGCGTTGCGACACCCGCCGAAACGGTCATCCAGATCAGCGGCCTGCACACACGCTTTGGCGCGCACGTGGTTCACTCAGGCATCGACCTCGAGGTTCGGCGCGCCGAGATCTTTGCGCTGATCGGCGGCAGTGGCTCGGGCAAGTCGACCCTGTTGCGCGAGATGATCCTGCTGCACCGGCCCGACGAAGGTTCGATCCGCGTGCTCGGCAATGACCTGACCACACTCGACGACGATGCCGCGCAGGCGCTGCGCCAGCGCTGGGGCGTGATGTTCCAGCACGGCGGGCTGTTCGGGGCGCTGACGGTGACCGAGAACATCGGCCTGCCGCTGCGCGAACACTCCGCGCTGGGCGATGCGCTGATCGACCAGATCGCGGCGTGGAAGCTCGCGATGACGGGCCTGGCGCCCGAGGTCGGCGCGCAGCATCCGGCCGAACTGAGCGGCGGCATGATGAAGCGCGCGGCGCTGGCGCGAGCGCTGGCGCTCGACCCGGAGCTGCTGTTCCTCGACGAGCCGACCGCAGGGCTCGACCCGACCAGCGCGGCCGGCGTCGATCAACTGGTGCTGAAGCTGCGCGACCTGTTCGGGCTGACCATCGTGATGATCACGCACGACCTGGACCTGCTGTGGCAGGTGGCCGACCGCGTGGCGGTGCTGGCCGAAGGCAAGGTGGTAGCGGTCGGCTCGATGGCGCAGCTTTCGCAAATGGAACAGCCGGTGGTCCGGCAGTTCTTCGACGGGCCGCGCGGGCGGGCGGGCCAGGAAGCTGAAGCCATGCCAGAGCGGCCGTCGTCATTGCCATCGTCATTGCCATCAACACGGCCATCAACACCCAGGAGCCTGTCATCGAAACCAAAGTGAACTACGCGCTGGTCGGCGCCTTTGTGCTGGGCCTGGGCGCCGTGCTGGTGGCCGGCGTGCTGTGGCTGGCCTCGGGCGGCGCGTTCCAGAAGAAGGTCGAGTTGTACCTGGCGATCATGGACGAGTCGGTGGCCGGGCTCAACCTGAATGCGCCGGTCAAGTACAACGGCGTCGACGTGGGCAAGGTGCAGAGCATCCAGCTCGACCCGGCCAACCCGGAGCAGGTGCGCCTGATCCTGGCGATGGAGCGCGGCACGCCGATCAAGGTGGACACCGAGGCGGTGCTGAAGACCCAGGGGCTGACCGGCATCGCCTACGTCGAGGTGGCCGGCGGTGCGCTCGATGCCGCACCGCTGGTGGCGTCGGCACCCGGCGAATACCCGGTGATCCGCACCAAACCTTCGCTCAGCGCACGGCTCGAGAACGTGCTGACCAGCGTGCTCGCCAAGCTCGACCGCACCTCCAGCAACATCGACTCGGTGCTCAGCGATACCAACCGCCAGGCACTGACCAGCGCCTTGACCGACATGGCCACGCTGGCGCACGCCCTGGCCGAACGCAAGGACACGCTGGCCAGAGGCATCGACAACGCAGCCCGCACTTTCGACAACAGCGCCCGTGCCAGCGCACAGATCGGCCCGGCGCTCGATCGCATCGGCCGCGCGGCCGACTCGGTGGACAAGATGGGCAACGAAGTGGCGCTGGCCGGCGCCAGCGCCGGCAAGGCGGTCGATGCCGTCGGTGCCGACGTGCAGCGCTTCGGCGCCGAGACCCTGCCCGAGTTGCAGCGCCTGCTGGGCGAACTGAATGTGCTGTCTGTCTCGCTGCGGCACTTGAGCGAGCAGACCGCGCGCAACCCGGCCGGCCTGCTGTTCGGGCGCACGGCCGTGCCGCAAGGGCCGGGCGAGTCCGCCGCGGGGGCGCGACGGCCATGAAGCGGTGGATGTCGGTCGGAGGGATGTCGGTCGGGGGAACGTCGGTCGGGCAGGGCGGGGGCGGGCTGCGGGGCAGCTTGCCGTGTGCGCTGGTGTGCGCTCTGGTGTGCAGCATGCTCAGCGCCTGCGGCAGCCTGCTTCCCGATCCCGCGCCCCAGCCCGCTTTCTATGCCCTCGAAAGCCCGCCGTCCGCTGCGAACGCGGCAACCCGGATGGCAGCGCCGCTGGCCACTCCCGTCGCCGGCCTCACGCTGGTGGTCAACCCACCGCACGCCTCGCCCGGGTTCGACAGCCAGCGCATCATCTACGTGCGCGAGCCGCACAAGCTTGAATACTTTTCCCACCACGAATGGGTCGACACGCCGGCGCGCATGCTGGCGCCCCTGATCGTCAGCGCGATCGAGGGCAGCGGCGCCTTCCACGCGGTCGTGCTCACGCCCAGTGCCGCGGCCGGCGACCTGAGGCTGGACACCGAGATCGTGCGTCTGCAGCACAACTTCGAAGGCGTGCCGAGCCGGGTGCGCCTGACCGTGCGCGCCTACCTGACCGACAGCACCACCCGCAAGGTGCTCGCCACGCGCGAGTTCGATGAGATCGTGAGCGCCGCCAGCGACAACCCCTATGGCGGCGTGGTGGCTGCCAATCGCGCGGTGCAGGCGGTGCTGGAGCGGCTGGCGCGCTTTTGCGCCGAGGCGGCGCGGGGCGTGAAGCGCTGATTCAACAGAATCAAAGGAAATCCGAGGAACGCCGAGCGATCAGAGTTGCGCCTGCTGCGCGATCGGACTCGAACTGATTTCGGGCATCACATACACCACACCCGGGCCGCGCCCGAGCACCGGCTTCACCACGGCATCGAAGAAGGCCTCGGGCACCACCACGCAGCCTGCCGACAGGCGCCGGTCGCGCGCGTCGGGTGAGGCCAGGCCCTGCACACGCCGCTGCTGCGACGGGCCGGAGCGCACGCGGTGGATCGCCAGCGCGCTCGGGTAGTCGATCCAGACAATGGCTTCACCGGCCAGGTTGTGGCCCGGTTCGGAGACAAAACGCCCGGCTGGCGTGGTCCGGTCGTCGGCACGCAACTGGCCGCTTTGGGCCCGCTCGCCGACGCCGGGCACCGACCGGTCCCCCGGCATCTGGCCCAGCAGCGCCGGCGTGGCACCGACCAGGCGGCCGTCACCCAGGTAGACCGTCAAGGTGGCGGCCTTCTTGTCGACGATGGCAAAGGGCAGGCCGCGGTGGTCGGCCGACGCGAGGATGCGCTGGGCCAGGCTGGGCTCGACCAATTCGCCCGCGCGCGCGCTGTGCCAGCACAGGGCTGCCACCGCCAGGCTCAAGCACCCCAGAGTCGAAACACGCATGCCACCGCCCTTGCAAACGGTCCGGGAGGACCGCATGGGGCGGAATCTTATCGACGGCCGAGATCGGCCAGGGGCGGATAAGCGAGGGGTTGCGCGGTCAGTTCACGGTCGGATTTCGCAAAGCGGCATGCATTGGTGCTGCGGGGGTGGCGGCCTGAGCCAGCGAGTGCGCCGCCGCCACGTCGTACGAGCCGAAGACCTCTTGCACCGGCCTGACCTCGGGCAGCACGTACACAACAGCGCGCTGCCGGGCAAAGGTCGGTGCGATCCAGGTCTCGAAAAACGCCACCGGCACGTTGATGCAGCCGTAGGAAATGCGGTTGTCGGCAATCGTCGGTGTGGCCAGCCGCTCGAGCCGGCGATCCGACGGTGTGGTGGTGCGCACGCGGTGCATCGACACGGCAGCGTCGTAGTCGACCCAGACCACATCTTCACCCAGGGCATTGCGGCCGCGTTCGGCCACGAAGCGCCCGGCCGGCGTGGTGCGTTCTTCCGGCAACACCTCGGCGAGCGGGCGCTGGCCGATGCCAACCACCGAATGATCGCCCGGCGCCGCGCCCAGCAATACCGGCGTGGCGGCACGCAGGCGCGCTTGCGCGTCGAACACGTACACGCGGGCTTGCCGCTTGTCGACGATCACGAAGTCGGCGTTCGCATGGTTGCCGGAGTCGGCTGCCCAGTCGGCCACATGGCGGGCGTCGGGCGAGGGGGTGTCGTCGCCGAAGTCGGCAAAACGCGGACCGGCACGGGGGCCGGCCTGCGGTGCCCGGGCGGGTGCAGCAAGGGAAGCTGCGCTCGCGAGGGCATCTGCAGGCCGGCCGAAATAGGGGGCCGAGCGAAGCGAAGGCGGGATGACCAGCGCCAATACCGCCATCCCCGCGAGCAGGCCGCGGCGTAAAGCTTCGGCCAGCTCGGGGTCGGCAACCAGAACCGCGAGCGCTGCGGGCGAGTATTGGCTCGTCATGGCAGCGCTCGCGGCTGGCGTGGGTGCGTCAACCCGGCTTCAGTTGCGGTCGACTTGCGCTGCGCGCTCGTTCGACAGGCCACTGTCAGCGGGCGGCGTGTTGACCGTCGAGTTGATGGTCGCGTCGGGCATCGGCTGGCTCGGCGTGGCGGCTTGCGGGGTGGTTTGCTGCGTGGTTTGCGGTGTTGCCGGCACCGGCGTGGCCAGTTGCGCCGACGGGGTGATTTCGACCGGCGTGGTCGACGGGCTCTGTGCTGCCGGCGGCGTCATCGGCCCGGTGGAGTTAGCCGGCACGTCGGTCGTCGTGCTGGTTTGCGCGTAGGCCAGGCTGATGGCGCCCACCACCGAAACGGCGGCGATCGAGGAAACGAGGATTTTGGAAACGTTCATTCGGGTTCTCCTGTGAAGTGAACAAGCGGGACGACAGGTCGGCCGAAACGCTTGATCACTAGGCTAGGTGCCCGCCCTGGTTGTTACCGTCGGGCGGTGCCGAACCTGCCTGTAGGAGAAAGCCGCACATTCACCCGATGCGCGCCGCACCGGTGCATGTCTTGAGCGCCGCTCAGGCGCCGAACACGTCCTGGTACGACACGTAGACCGTCAGCAGGCCGAGCGGGACCAGCACGATCCAGCCCAGGCCGAACGGGACCGACGCGACGATGGCCGCCACGAGGTAGACCACGCCGTAGACCAGGAAGGCCAGCAGGTTCTTCAGGTTGGCCGTGAAGCTGGCCTTGATCGCATCCACCGGCGCCACGTTGCGAAACACCACCAGGGCCGGCGCGAACCAGAACGCCATCGCCATCAGCGCGCCCAGCACGAGGCCGGCCCCGATGGCAACCAGCCCGGCACCCAGCGCAGCCATCATGCCGCCGGCGCTGTGCTGCGAACCGCCGACGACCATGCCCATCACCGCCCCGAAGCCGAGCGCGCTGACGGTGAAAAAGATCACCAGCGATGCCGCCAGCAGCAGCGCACCCAGCACCAGCAGCGGGTTCAGCTTGTCCTGGAAGCCGGCAAAGAGGTCGCCGAGTTCGAGCGTGCCGCCCGTGTCGGCCTTGCGCGCCGCGAGCATCCAGCCGGCCAGGAACACCGGCGTGAGCAGCGACGCGGCGATCGAGCCCAGGATCGGGATCACGCTGAGCACGATGAAGATCACCAGCGAGATCAGTGCGAAGACGACCCACATGCCGGGGTTCTTCATGAACATCGCCCAGGCCTCGGTCCACCACGACACGCCGCGGCCGGCGTCCACAGTGCGGGGTTCGGCGCTTGGGGCGGCAAGTGCTTCGGTGCTCATCGCGGTCTCCGTGGTCTTCAAGTGGAAGAGCGTCGGCGGAGTCTATTCCCGCCATGGCGCAGCAGCCGATGCATCATCCATGCCCGGGGCTGCGGAAATATTTCGTGGGCCGGTCGAAACGCGGCGCCGGGCTGCGTCATTGTCTGTAGCGGGGCAGGGTGTTCCGCATCAACGATTCAACTGGAGTTCCCATGAAGTACATGCTGCTGATCTATGCCGACGAAGCCGGCTTCAAGACCGCCACACCGGCCGACGTGGGCCAGATGATGGCCGCCTACTCCGCTTACACCGAGGCCTTGAACAAGGCCGGCGTGCTGGCGGCGTCGGACCGGCTGCAGCCCGTCGCTTCGGCCACCACGGTGCGCACGAGCAAGGGCAAGACCGAGGTGCTCAACGGGCCGTATGCCGAGACCAAGGAGCAGCTCGGCGGCTACTACCTGATCGACGTGCCCGATCTGGACACGGCGCTGTCGTGGGCCTCGCGTTGCCCGGGCGCGAGCGGCGGCACGATGGAGGTGCGCCCGGTCTGGGCCATGTAGGCAGCCTGGCCGACGACGCTGCCGTGGTCCCTGAGTCGAGCGCCGACCCCAGCCCCGAGCAGCGCGCCGCCGAAAGTGTGGCGCGGCGCAGCTACGGCAAGCTGATCGCCTACCTGTCGGCCCGCACGCGCGACGTGGCGGGGGCCGAAGACGCCCTGTCCGAAGCCTTTGCGGCGGCGCTGATTGACTGGCCGCGCCACGGCGTGCCGCAAACGCCCGAGGCCTGGCTGCTGACGGTGGCGCGGCGCAAGTTGATCGACGTGGCACGCCGGCGCCGCGGCATGGACGCGGTGGCCGAGACGCTGCTCGTGATCTCGGACCTGGCGCACGAAGACGAACATGACAAGACCGACGCAGCGCTGCCCGACGAGCGGCTGGCGCTGATGTTCGTCTGCGCCCACCCGGCGATTGCCGCCGATGCGCGGGCGCCGCTGATGCTGCAGACGATCCTGGGTTTCGACGCCGGCACGATCGCTTCGGCCTTCCTGGTGGCGCCGGCCACGATGAGCCAGCGCCTGGTGCGCGCCAAGAGCAAGATCCGCCAGGCCGGCATGGCCTTCCGGGTGCCGGAGCGCAGCGAGCTGCCGGAGAGACTGGGCACCGTGCTCGACGCGATCTACGCAGCGTATGCCGAGGGCTGGGCCGACCCGGCGGGCACCGAAGCGCGGCGCCGCAACCTCGCCGAAGAGGCGCTCTGGCTCGGCAGGCTGGTGGCCTCGCTGTTGCCGCAGGAGCCCGAGGCGCTGGGCCTGCTGGCACTGATGCTGCACGCCCAGGCGCGCCGCGGCGCACGGCGCGACGGTGCAGGCGCATATGTGCCGCTGGCCGAGCAGGACACCGCGTTGTGGGACGCTGCGATGATCGACGAAGCCGAAGCGCTGCTGCACGGCGCGAGCGCGATGGCTGCGATCGGGCGCTTCCAGCTCGAGGCCGCCGTGCAGTCGGCCCACGCGGTGAGGCGCCTGGGCGGGCAGGCCGACTGGCACGCCATCGAACACCTGTACGACGCGCTCGCGCAGCTCACCGGCTCGCCGGTGGTGGCCATCAACCGGGCCATCGCGATCACGCAGACCCGCGGCCCGGCAGCGGCACTGGCGGCGCTGGACGCTGTGGCCGGCGATGCGCGGCTGGCCCAGTACCAACCGTACTGGGCCGCGCGCGCCGGGCTGCTGGAGCAGTTGGGCGATGGCGCCGCGGCCGGCTGCGCCTACCAACTGGCCATCGGCCTGGAGCCCGACCCGGCGGTGCGGGCGTTCCTGCAGCAGCGCCGCGGTCGCCTGGCGCCGCCGACATAGCCGGCGCCGGGAACCACCAGGGCAGCCGCACTTCGCGCCGCTGGTGCGCATTTCGTCGCACGGCCGAAGACGCGCCAGCGCGGCCCGGGCACATTGACGTGGTGCAGCACACGCTGCCCCCTTCACTTGGAGCCTCTTCATGAAATCACGCCTGTGGGCCAGCGCCCTCATCGCAGGATCGGCCCTGTTGTCCGCCTGCAGCTTCATGGCCGTGCAGACGGCACCCGCCAAGCCGGCCGCCGCCACCCGCAGCGAAGCCGCACTGCGCGCCGACAAGCTGTTCTGGCAGACCTTGCACAGCGGCGACTACGACGCCATTCCGCGGGCGCTGCAGGCCGTCAAGGGCGCCTACCTGCAGGCGCCGGGTGACGCCACCACGGCGGCGCACGTCGGCTTCCTGCACATCTGGCGGCTGGCTGAAAGCGCGCACCAGGAGGCGCTGTCGCCGGCCATCACCGACGACGCGGTGCTGGCACGCAAGTATTTCCAGGAAGCCGTGGCGCTGCACCCCGGCGAAGCGCGCTACCAGGGCTTCCTGGCCTCGGCCATGCTCGCCGAGGCGGCGATCCACAAGGACGAGAAGCTGACCCGCCAGGGCTACTTCACGATGCTCGACGCGATCGACGCCTGGCCCGAGTTCAACCTGTTCACCGGCGGCTACGTGATGAGCCCGCAGCCGGCCGGCTCGGCGCGCTTCAAGGAGGGCCTGGCGTGGCAATGGCGCACCCTGGACGAATGCGCCGGCACCGCGGTGGACCGGCGCAACCCGGCCTTCGACACCTACATGGCGCTGGCCACCCAGGCCGGGCCGAAGCGCGTGTGCTGGAACTCGTGGATCGCGCCGCACAACTTCGAGGGCTTCTTCATGAACATGGGCGACATGCTGGTCAAGGCCGGCGACTGGCAGACCGGGCAGAAGATCTACGCCAACGCGAAGCTGTCGCCCGACTATGCGCAGTGGAAGTTCAAGGCAGTGCTGGAAGAACGCATCAACCGCGCCGAGGCGAACGTGGCGGCCTTCAACCTGCCCGGGCGCGGTCGCGGCTCGGCGGGCTCTGGCGATGCGGCGGCGGAGGTGATCATGAACCACTCGCGCTTTGCCTGCATGGCCTGCCATCAGGAGTAGGGACGCCGCGGCCCGGCGGCTGGGCCGACAACCCTGGACAGCCGGCGCGAATCGCCGTAGCCTGACTCGCCCAAGGTCGGGCCGAGCAAGGAGCGTCAAATGGGCTTGCATGAAACGGGGCCGAATTCGCTGCGGCGGCAGTCACTGCGGTGGCTGCCCTTGCTGGGCGCGCTGTGGCTGCCGGCCTGCATCATGATCCCCGAACCGCCGCCGAGCGGGCCGGCCGCCAAGGACCCCGGGCCGCGCGGCGGCGCACCGGGGGCGGGCGAGCCGCTGGCGGGCTTGAGCGCACCCGAACTCGAAGCCTTCAAGCTCGGCCGCGAAGACTTCTCGGAAGCCGAAGGCGCGCCCGATGGCCTGGGGGCGCGCATGAACCTGGACAGTTGTGCCGGTTGCCACCTGCAGCCCATCGTGGGCGGCAGCAGCCCGCCGGTGAACCCGCAGATCGCGTTCGCGAATGCGATCGGTGCGAGCAACCAGATCCCGCCCTTCATCAGCGCCGACGGCCCGGTGCGCGAAGCGCGCTTCGTGCGCAACGCCGACGGCACGCCCGACGGCGGCGTGCAGTCGCTGTTCACGATCGGCGGGCGCGCCGACGCACCGGGTTGCCAACTGGCGCAGCCCGACTTCAAGACCGCGCTGGCCAAGGGCAACGTGATCTTCCGCATCCCGACGCCGCTGTTCGGCGCCGGGCTGATCGAGCAGATTCCCGACAGCGTGATCTGGAACAACTGGGTCGCCGGCGAGTACGAGTCGATGAAGAAGGAGTACGGCGTGAAGGGCCGGCCGAACATCACCCTGGCCCAGCGCACCCAATCGGGCCAGCCGAACCTGAACGGCAACGACGGCACGATCGCCCGCTTCGGCTGGAAGGCGCAGAACAAGTCGCTGCTGGTGTTTTCGGGCGAGGCCTACAACGTCGAGATGGGCATCACCAATGACCTGTTCCAGACCGAGCGCGACGAGTCGCCGGCCTGCCAGTTCGCCACCACGCCGAACGACGTGACGCCGCTCGAAGCCAAGTCGCACATCGAAGGGCTGAGCGCGATCGAGAAGTTCGCGCTGTTCATGCGCTTCCTCGCGCCGCCGGTGCCATCCAAGGACCTGCCCGGCGGCGCCGCGTCGATCGGGCGTGGCGCGAAGTCGTTCGATGACGTGGGCTGCGCGCTGTGCCACACGCCGCGCCTGCGCACCGGCAACGCCACGGTGGCCGCGCTGCGCAACCAGCCGGTGAACCTGTACTCGGACCTGCTGCTGCACGACATGGGCAGCGGCCTGGCCGATGGGGTGTCGCAAGGCCAGGCGGGCGGCAGCGAGTTCCGCACGGCGCCCCTGTGGGGCCTGGGGCAGCGCCTGTTCTTCATGCACGACGGCCGCGCGGCCGACCTGCGCGCTGCAGTCTCGGCGCACCGCAGCCGCGGCTCGGAAGCGAACAAGGTGATCGAGAATTACTTCAAGATGCCCGAGCCGGCCAAGCAGGACATGTTCAACTTCCTGCGCTCGTTGTAACGCCGCCAGGTCGCCCCGCCTCGGCTCGCTACCAGTCTTCCTTGACCGCCAGCGCCATCTGGCGTGTTGCGGCGCCGCGCGCGGCGAGCCACGCGGTCACGGTGCCGGCCGCGACCACGGCAGCGCACAACAGCGCCAGCCGGCTCCAGGGCATCAGCAGATCCATGGTCCAGTGAAAGCTCTGCGGGTTGACCACCTTGACCAGCACCACGCTCACCGCCAAGCCCAGCAGCAGGCCCAGCAGCGCACCGGCAGCAGTCCACACGGCGCCTTCGGCGGCCACCACGGTCAGCACCTGGCGGCGTGTCAGCCCCAGGTGGGCCAGCAGGCCGAACTCGCGCTTGCGCGCCAGCACCTGGGCCGAAAAACTCGCCGCAATGCCGAACAGGCCGATCGCGATGGCCACCGCCTGCAGCCAGTAGGTCACTGCAAAGCTGCGGTCGAAGATGCGCAGCGAGGTGGCGCGGATCTCGCCGACGGAGGCGAATTCGAGGCTCGCCGCATCAGGGCCGGTGCCGCCCGTCGGAGTGCCGGCCAGCACGCGAATGCACTCGCGCAGCGCGGCCACGTCGGTGCCCGGCTCCAGCCACAGCGCCAGGTCGTTGGCGCGCTCGTCGCCGGTCAGGCGCTGAAAGTCGGCGGCGTCCAGCATCACCGCACCGTGCTGGCGCGCGTAGTCGCGCCACACGCCGCGCACATGCACTGGCACCAGCACGGTTTGTGTTCGGGCATCGCCACGCGTGCTCGGCAGCGGCAGCTTGAACTGCGTTCCGACGGCCGCGCCGTACAGGCTCACCATCGCTTCGCTCACGTAAACCGAGGTCACGCCAGGCAGCGCGGACACCAGTTCGCCGACCAGCGGCAAGGCACGTGCCGGGTCGGCCAGCGGGCGGGCGATCAGCGCGATGGCGGGGCGGTTCGGGTCGAGCTGCACCTGCGACACGCGCTGCGTCTCGGCGCGCAAAACACCCGGCAGGCCGCGCACGGCTGTCTCCAGGGTGGGCGGCAGGTACACCGCGTCGGCCATCGCAGTGCTGGTGGCGCTGCGGGCGTACAGGTCGGCCGGCAGAACGGTGTCGAGCCACTGCGTGACCGATTCGCGAAAGCTCGCCACCATCACCGTCAGCGCGACCGACAAGCTCAGCGAGGCCACCACCCCCGCCACCGCGATCGTGGCGGTGTGGCGCTGGTGGCGCGCGCGTTCCACCGCCATCAGGCTCAGTGGTTCGTCGGGCGGGCGCACCCCCTTCAGCAGCAAGCCCACGCCGGCCGGCACGCAGGCAATGCCGCCGAGCAGCAGGCAGGCGACTGACACATACGCCGCCAGCGGCAGTTCGGCCACCGGCGGCGCTTGTGTGAGCAGCAGCCCCAGCAGCAGCAGGGCCGGGCCCCACCACGCCGGGCCGGCATGGCTGGACAGGTCGCCCAGCCCCTTCAAGGCTTGCGCCGGTGCGATGCGCTGCGCCATGCGCGCCGGCAGCCAGCCGCCGGCCATGGCAGCGACCACGCCCAGCAGGCCGTAGACGACGGCCGCGAGCACGCTGAAATGCAGGCTCGGCGTGACACCGGGGAAGTACGCGCCACCCAGGTCGCCGGCCAGCAGCCGCAAGGCCAGTGCCGCCAGGCCCGTGCCCAGCGCCAGCCCGGCCACGCTGCCGGCCACGCCGAGCAGGGCCGATTCCAGCAACACCAGCCCTTGCCGCTCACGCGCCGTGAGCCCCAGCACGCCCAGCAGCGCCAGCTGCGGCAGGCGCTTGGCGACCGACAGCGACAGGATCGAGAACACCAGGAAGCCGCCGGTGAACAAGGCCACCAGTGCGAGGACCGTGAGGTTCACGCGGTAGGCGCGCGACAGGTTGGAGACGCGCTGCGCCGATTCATCGGGCGACGCAGCGCGGATGCCCGCTGGCAGCGCCAGCTCGCGCAGCACCGCCGTGCGGTCGGCGCCGGGGGCCAGGCGCACGTCGATGCGGCTGATGCGCCCGAGCCAGCCGAACGTGGCCTGCGCGCCGGCAATGTCCATCACCGCCAGCGGCGGGCCGTCGGTGTTGACGCTGCCTTGCACCTGCAGTTCCACCGTCTGCGCGCCGCTTTGCAGGCGCAGCGCTTTCTTGTCGCCGCGCGTGTCACCGAGCCGGCGTTGCGCGGCAGCGTTGAGGAACAGCGCGTCGGGATCGAGCACCGCACGGCCGTCGGGTGACTCGCCTGCTTGCGCCGCCGGCACCGGCATCAGGCCCGGCGCCACGGCCGCGGCGACCAGCGCATCCAGCCCGAGCACGCGCAGGCTCACGCGCTGGCCCTGGGCGTCGAGCGCGTAGGTCTCGACCTCGACCAGCGGGCTGGCCACCACCACCTGCGGGTGGGCTGCGACGCGCGCGTACACCTGCTCGTCGAAACCGCTGCGCTGCGCACGCAGTTCGAAGTCGGGCTGGCCGTTGACCTGGCGCACCGCGGCGCTGAATTCGCCCAGCGCCGACTGGTTGATCAGGTGCACCGAAAACGCCAGCGCCACGCCGAGCACCACCGACAGCCATGCGGTGAGGTGCCGCCACGCATGGTGGCGCGCCTCGGGCCACGACACCTGGCGCAGCAGCATCCCCATCGTGCTCGGCATGAAGCTCACTCGGTGCGGATGCCGTCGACCGCCAAGGTGAGCACGCGGTCGGCGCGCGCGGCGGCGGTGCGTGAATGCGTCACCAGCACGCAGGCCGCGCCCTCATGGCGCACCTGGTCGCACAGGGTGTCGAGCACTCTCTCGGCGGTGGCCGGGTCGAGGTTGCCGGTCGGCTCGTCGGCCAGGATCAGTTGTGGCCGGTGCACCAAAGCGCGCGCGATGGCCACACGCTGCAACTGGCCGCCCGACAAGGTTTGCGGCAGGCGCGGGCCCAGGCCGTCCAGGCCGACTGCGGCCAGCACCTGCGCCACGCGCGCCGGGTCAGGGCGCTTGAGCAGCAGCAGCGGCAGCGCCACGTTGTGCGCCACGCTCAGGTGCGGCAGCACGTGAAAGGCCTGGAACACGAAGCCGAGATGTTCGCGCCGCAACAGCGCTTGTTGCGCTTCGGTGAGGGCGGTCACGTTGCGGCCGGCGATGTGCACCGTGCCGCTGCTCAGTGTGTCGAGCCCGGCAATGCAGTTCAGCAGGGTCGATTTGCCGACGCCCGATTCGCCGACGATGGCCACGAACTCGCCCGCGGCGACCTGCAGGCTCACGTTGGCGAACACGGCGGTGTCGCCGTAGCGTTTGCTCAGGCCGGTTACTTCCAGCAACGCCATCGTGCAGAGTCCGCCGCTCAAGCCGGGGCGGGCGCCGCAAGCAACTGCAGTGCCAGCGCGTTGACCCGGCTCAACGCATCGGGCGCGTCGCACGCCACGACCTGGCGCTGCGGCATGCTGCGCAGCCAGGTGAGCTGGCGCTTGGCCAACTGGCGCGTGGCGGAGATGCCGCGTTCGGGCAGGCTGTCCAGGTCGCCATCGACCAGCGCCTCCCAGGCCTGGCGGTAACCGACACAGCGCATCGACGGCATGTCGGCATTCAGGTCGCCGCGTTCGCCGAGCGCGCGCACTTCGTCGACCAGGCCGTCCTGCAGCATCTGCAGGAAGCGGGCTTCGATGCGCTGGTGCAGCCAGGCGCGGTCGTTCGGCTCGAGCGAGATCAGCGGCGGCAGCGCCGGCTGCGGCGTGGCGCGCGCCGCGCCGTGGAACGACGACATCGGCTGGCCGCTGACGCGAAACACTTCGAGCGCGCGCTGGATGCGCTGCTGGTCAGCCGGCTTCAGGCGCGCGGCGGTGACGGGGTCGACCCGCTGCAGCTCGCGGTACAGCGCGTGCAGGCCGTCGCGCTCCATTTGCGCCGCCAGTTCGGCGCGCACGGCGCGGTCTGCTGCGGGCATCGCGTCGAGGCCTTCGAACAGCGCCTTGAAGTACAGCATGGTGCCGCCCACCAGCAGCGGCAAGTTGCCGCGTTGCTGGATGGCGGCGATCAGCGCCTGGGCGTCGCCGACAAAGCGGGCGGCCGAGTAGGCCTCGTGCGGCTCGATGATGTCGATCAGGTGGTGCGGCACCTGGGCGCGCTCGGCGAGCGTGGGTTTGGCGGTACCGATGTCCATGCCGCGGTAGACCAGGGCCGAGTCGACGCTGATGATTTCGACCTTGCGGTCGGGGGCGAGCGCGCTGGCGATTGCCAGGGCGGCGGCGGTTTTGCCGCTGGCGGTGGGACCGGCGAGGCAGAGCGTTGTGGGTTGGTTCGTCAAGTGGAAATGTCTTGCTTTGAAGATGCGCCGGATGCGAAGGAAGAAGGACTACGCCGCCTGCAGCCCGGCCGCCTGGGGATCCCCATGCCGCTGCACCAGGGTCCAGGCCACGGCGGCGACGACCCCACTGAACACCGCCACCCCCAAGGTCAACGGAAACACCGTGCCATCCAGACTCCGCCCCAACCACAGGCCGATCAGAAACGCCGTCAGCATCATCACAAAACCCGACAGCGACGCCGCCGTGCCGGCCTTGTCGCGGAACGGCCCGACCGCGCCGGCCTGGCCGCAGGGTTGGTGGATGCCGTGGCCGAGGGCATAAAGCCACAGCGGCACGATGATCGTCCACACCGACCAGGTGTACGCGCCGGCGAGCGACAGACCTGCCAGCAGCACGCCGCCGCTCAAGGTCAGCGCCCCGCCCAGTGCCACCGTGGCGCGCAGGCCGCGGCTCGCGAGCAGCCGGCGGCACAGGAACGTGCCCAGGATGTAGGCGGCGGAGTTGCTTGCCAGCACCACGCCGTAGAGCCAGCGCGGCATGCCCAAAACGTCGATGTACACGAACGACGACGCCGCCAGCAGGATGAACAAGCCGCCATAGGTGCCGGCCAGCAACAAGGTGTAGGCCACAAAGGTCGGGTGGCGCGCGATCTGCTTCCAGTTCTGCCACAGCGGCGCCAGGCGCGTGGCGTCGGGGTTGCGCTGCGGCAGCGTCTCTTCGAAACGCCAGGCCACGAAGCCCAGCGCCGCGGCACCGAACAGCGCCACCGCCAGCAAGGGCACCGGCCAGTGGAACCACTGCATCAGCGCGCCGCCGATCATCGGGCACAGCATCGCGATCAGCCCCAGCCCGCCGAGCGCCTTGGACATCACGCGGGCACCCTCGTGCGGCTCGAACAGGTCGCGCACGACCGAGCGGCCGCAAGTCACCGCCGCGGCCATCGCCGCGCCCTGCACGCCGCGCCACACGATCAGCCAGACGATGCCCGGCGCCAGCGCGGCCAGCACGCTGGCCACGGTGTACAGCGTCAACCCGATCAGCAGCACCGGGCGGCGACCATAGCGGTCGGCCAGCGGCCCGCACACCAGTTGCGCCAGGCCGAAGCAGATGATCAGCACCGACAAGGTGAGTTGCGCGGCACCGACGCTGGTGCCCAGCGCGCCCGGCAGGCTGGGCAGCGCGGGCAGGTACAGGTCGGTGGTGACGGGCTGGATGCCCAGCAGCAGCACCAGCATGGCCACGACCACGGCAGGGGGCATGCCCTGGCGGGCGGGTGGCGGAAGCGGCATGATGGGGAGGTTAACAGGCGCGTCGCGTCAGTTCGGGTCGCCCCTTTTAGCCATACCGATGGGCGCCACACCGATGGGTGCCACACCCCGAATGATCACGACACCATGATCACCCCACCATGAGCTTCACACCATGAGCAACAGCGTCGAATTCCTCAACTCCGGCAAGGTGCTGCCCACCAGCCTGCCGTTCTCCGAGGCGGTGCGTGTGGGCCACACGGTGTACCTGTCGGGCCAGATGGGCATCGTGCCGGGCGAAATGCGCATGGCGCCGGGCGGCATCCGCGAGCAGTCGCGCCAGACGATGGAGAACATCCAGACCACGCTCCAGGCGCACGGCATGACGATGCGCAACGTGGTGAAGTGCACCGTGATGCTGGCCGACATTTCCGACTGGCCGGCCTTCAACGAGGTCTACCGGACCTACTTCGACGAAGGCCGCATGCCGGCGCGCAGCGCGTTCGGGGCGAATGCGCTGGCCTTGGGCGGTCGCGTGGAAGTGGAGTGCATGGCGGTGATGGGCGACTGACGAAGCAAGGTCGGCAACAGGCGTCGTCAGGCACCGTCAGGCGAACTTTTCACCGAGCTTCAGGTAGCGCCACTGCCCGGCAGGCAGGTCGCCCAACATCACCGCGCCGATGCGCACGCGCTTCAGGCCCACCACCTTGAGCCCGACGGCTTCGCACATGCGGCGGATCTGGCGCTTCTTGCCTTGCTGCAGCACGAAGCGCAGCTGGTCGGCGTTGACCCATTCGACCCGCGCCGGGCGCAGCGCCTCGCCGTCGAGTTCGAGGCCATGGTTCAGCAGGGCCAGGCCTTCGTCGCTCAAGCGGCCCCCGGCCGGCGGTTCTATGCGCACCAGGTATTCCTTTTCGATTTCGCTGTCTTCGCCGATCAGTTGTTTGGCGATGCGGCCGTCTTGCGTCAACACCAGCAGGCCGACCGAGTCGATGTCGAGCCGCCCCGCAGGCACCAGGCTGCGCAGGTGCTCGCGCAAGAAGTGCGTTCCCGAGTGGTCTTCGCGCCACTGGTTCTGCGGCGTCACCAGCACCACGGCGGGCTCGTAACCGTCTTCGGCCTGGCCGCTGACGTAACCGACCGGCTTGTTCACGAGCACTGTCACGCGCTGGGCCTGCTGGTGGCGCGCCTTGGCGTCGACGGTGACCTGCTGGCCCACCACCACGCGCGAGCCGAGTTCTTTCACCACCTGGCCATCGACCCGCACCCAGCCGGCCGCGATCCATTCGTCGGCTTCGCGCCGCGAGGCAATGCCCAGTTCGCTCATGCGCTTGGACAGGCGCATGCTGCCGGGTGTGTGGGCCATCGGTTCGCTGAAGGGTTCGTCGCGGTGTTCGCCGTGGTGTGCTGGGCGCTTCGCATCGCGAGGCGGGTCTCGGCGCCGTTCGTGTGAGGGCTGGCGCGAGGGCTGGCGAGATGGCTGACGCGATGGCTGACGCGATGGCTCACGTGACGGCTGACGTGGAGGCTGGCCCTCGCGCGCAGGCCCTGGCCCGCGCTCCTGCCCACGCTCTTGCACCTGAGGCGGCCGCTGGCCGAAAGCCGTGTTGACGGGTGAGCGCTCAGGCCGGTGTGCGGGTTCGGGGCGGCTCACGGCCTCGGTACGGC
Organism: Methylibium sp.; assembly: GCA_031382215.1. GTDB lineage: Bacteria > Pseudomonadota > Gammaproteobacteria > Burkholderiales > Burkholderiaceae_C > LGRD01. The sequence continues at coordinate 4,145 of JANMYQ010000344.1, read as the reverse complement.
GCCCGGGCTCTGGGCGGCGCGAGGGCTCAGGTCGGCGCGCTGGCTCGGCTCGGTGCGCCGGCTCCGGCCGGGTTGCCCGCGGGGGCGGGCGTTCATCAGGCCCGCGCCGCGTGCTGGCCGGCGGCCGCTCGCCATAACGCTGGCGCAGTTGCTCCTGGTAGCGCGCTTCGCGTTCGGCGCGCTGGGCCTGCGCCTCGGCCAGGGTCGGCCGCTTCTTCACGCCAGAGCCGGCGCCGCGCACCGGGGCACGCGGCGCGGGGTCGCGCTCGCGTGCTGTCGGGTCGGCCGCAGGGCGGGAGGGCTTGAGTTTGAGAGTGGCCATGCCCGATTGGAGCATGGCGCGGCAGTCAGGCGAACGCCCGGCCGGGTTCCCAGAGAAAGGCGCCGAAGAAGCCTTGCATTAAAAGCACACCTGCAGTCACTCAGACCCCCAGCCCGAACAGCTCCTTCAGCGCCTGGCGGTACTGCGTCGAGCCGACGCCACTGGTGCTGTAGTGCGTGCCGCCCTCCACCAGCACGAAGCGTTTCGGGCTGACGGCTTTCTCGTACAGCTTGCGTCCGAGTTCGGGGCGGATCAGCGAGTCGAAGCTACCGTGCACCACCAGCACCGGCGTCTTCACGCGCGCGATCTTGTGGGCCGCCTCGAAGCGCTGCGTGATCAGCGGCGTGATCGGCAGCCAGCCCCACTTGAAGCTCTGGAACACTTCGGGGATCGACGTGAACGTGCCTTCGACGATCAGGCCCTTGGAGTCGCTCACCTCGCCGGCCAGGTTCACCGCGATGGCGCCGCCCAACGAGTGGCCGAAGATGTAGCGGTCGCGCCCCGGGTGTTCGCGGTCGAGCCAGGCCCAGGCGGCGCGGGCGTCTTCGTAGACCGTCGCTTCGGAGGGCAGCTCGTCGGTGCTCTGGCCGAAGCCGCGGTAGTCCACCGCCAGCACGGCAAAACCCAGTTCCTGCATGTGGCGCATGCGGAACGCGCTGCCTGCCACGGTGCGGCGGGCGCCGTGCAGGTACAGCATCACCGGTGCGTCGGGCTTGGGGTGGGCCAGAAACAGCCCGTGCAGCTTGACCGGCTTGCCGGTCTCGGCGGACACGTGTTCGATCCACACGTCGTCCATGCCCTCGGTGCGCCCGCCCCACCACGACGGCATGGCCGACGAAGACGACGAGGGCATGAAGATCCATTTGCGCTGCTGCTCTTCAAGGCTGGCGCAACCGGCCAGCAGCGCCACGACCAACGCGGTGAGCAGCGGCCAGCGCCGACGCAGGGGGGTGAAGAGGGTTTGCATCGGATGGGGGTGGAGGCTGTGGCTCAGGGTTGAACGTGGCGTGGTGTGATGCGGTGGACGTGGTGGACTCGGCTAGCGGCCGCGCCAGAACAGCGCGTCGAGTTCTTTCGTGGTGACCTGCCGCCAGGTCGGGCGGCCGTGGTTGCATTGGTCGGCACGGTCGGTGCGCTCCATGTCGCGCAGCAAGGCGTTCATTTCTTCCAGCGTCAGCTGCCGGTTGGCGCGCACCGCGCCGTGGCAGGCCATGGTCGACAGGATCTGGTCTTGCGCGCGCTGGATCACGCTGCTGGCGTCGAACTGGCTCAGCTCGGCCAGCACGCTGCGTGCCAGCTCCACCACGTCACCGCCGGCCAGTGCAGCCGGGTGGGAGCGCACCCCCAGCACCGTGGCTGAAAGCGGCGACACGTCGAGCCCGAGCCGCTGCAGGTTGTGGGCCTGCGCTTCGGCCGTGGCCATCTCCTGCGCGCTGGCGTTGAAGGTGACCGGGATCAGCAGCGGCTGCGCTTCGATGGCCGCGTCGCCCAGGCTGGCCTTGAGGCGCTCGTAGACGATGCGCTCGTGCGCCGCATGCATGTCCACGATCACCAGCCCGCGGCTGTTTTCGGCCAGCACATAGATGCCGGCGAGTTGCGCGATGGCCTTGCCGAGCGGCCAGTCGTCGTGAGGCGGCAGGGCCGGATTGGGGCCGGCGCCCGCCAGCGCGGTAGCGAGCCCGGTGGTCAGCGGCACGGTCGGCCCCGGCGCAACACCGGCCCATGCGGCAACCGGCTCCTGCGCGTAGAGCGTAGCAAGTTGCTGCAGGCCGAGGCGGGCTTGCTGGGCGTTGTCGTAGCGCTCGAACGGACGGTCGGCTGCGGGCCAAATGCGCGCGGGTGGCGCGCTCGTGTCACCGGTTCCCGGCAGGCCGCCGGCCGGCGCGGCCCCCAGCCCGGCGCGCGACACCGCCAGCGCCGCGTCCACCGCACGCCGCACCGCCTGGTGCACCTCGCGCGAGTCGCGAAAGCGCACCTCGATCTTGGTCGGGTGCACGTTCACATCGACCCGGTCCGGCTCGATCTCGATGAACAGCGCATACGCCGGCTGGCGCCCGCCGTGCAGCACGTCTTCGTAAGCCGAGCGCACGCCGTGGGCGATCAGTTTGTCGCGCACGAAGCGGCCGTTCACATACACGTACTGCTGGTCGGCGCGGGCGCGCGCTGCTTCGGGCAGGCCGGCGCGGCCGGTGATGCGCAACACGCCCAGGTCGAGCGCGACCGCACGGCTGGCGGTCACGAACTCATCGCCCAGCACGTCGCGCAGGCGCTGCAAGCCATCGCCAGTACCGCCGGTAGCGCTGGCGCGGCGCCACTGCTGCACCAGCTTGCCCTCGTGCCACACCGCAAAGGCCACGTCGGGCCGGGTCAGCGCGTGGCGGCGCACGGCCTCGATGCAGTGGGCCAGTTCGGTCGCCTCGGTCTTCAGGAACTTGCGCCGTGCCGGCGTGCTGAAGAACAGCTCGCGCACCTCCACGCTGGTGCCCACGCCGCGCGCGGCCGGTGCCAGCTCGCCCGAACGTGCGTCCAGGCGCTGCGCATGGGCCGCCTCGGCTGTGCGGCTGGCCACGCTGACCTCAGCGATCGAGCAGATGGCCGCCAGCGCCTCGCCGCGAAAGCCCATCGTCGCCACGCTCTCGAGCTCGGTCAGCGAGGCGATCTTGCTGGTGGCGTGGCGGCGCAGCGCCAGCGGAAGTTCGGCCGGCGGAATGCCCTGGCCGTCGTCTTCCACCACCACCGCGCGGATGCCGCCGCCGACGAGCCGCACGTTCACCTCGGTCGCGCCGGCGTCGAGCGCGTTGTCGACCAGTTCGCGCACCACCGAAGCGGGCCGCTCGACGACTTCGCCCGCGGCGATCTGGCTGATCAGCTCGTCGGGCAGCTCACGGATCGGCCGGCGTGTCGCCAACTGCAGCACAGCATTCATGGGCGCATTGTAGGAAGCGGGGCCAGGGGTCACGGCGGGCCGGGATAATCGCGCCGCATGGAAATCCTCGCCTTTCTGATCGACTTCATCCTGCACGTCGACGTGCACCTGGCCACCTTCGTGCAGACCTACGGCGCCTGGGTGTATGCGCTGCTGTTCCTGATCATCTTCGTCGAGACCGGCGTGGTGGTCATGCCCTTCCTGCCGGGTGACTCGCTGCTGTTCGTGGTGGGCGCGCTGTGCGGCGCCGGGTTGATGAACCTGCCGCTGGTGGTGGCGCTGCTGATCGCCGCGGCGATCTTGGGCAACCAGTCGAACTACACGATCGGCAACTATTTCGGGCCCAAGGTGTTCCAGTGGGAGAACTCGCGCTTCTTCAACAAGCAGGCCTTCAACCAGGCGCACGAGTTCTACGAAAAGTACGGCGGCATCACCATCGTCGCGGCGCGCTTCATGCCCTTTCTGCGCACCTTTGCGCCCTTCGTGGCCGGTGTGGCGAAGATGACGCGCAGCAAGTTCACCTTCTACGACGTGACCGGCGCGGTGCTCTGGGTCGGGGGCGTCACGCTCGCCGGCTACCTGTTCGGCAACATCCCCTGGGTGAAGGAAAACCTCGACAAGATCATCTGGGCGGCCATTTTGCTGCCGGGCTTGCTGGTGATCTTCGGGGCCTGGAAGGCGCGCCGCAAGCAGGTGGCTCCAGGCTGAGGGGGCCCGCGGCGCCAGGCTGGCGCAGAAGCAGAAGACTGGATATATTCAAGGGGTATCCGCTTAGCTCCAGTTGAGCCAATGTACTGGACATCCATAAGGGGTATCCGCTTAGCTCCAGTTGAGCCAATGTACTGGACATCCATAAGGGGTATCCGCTTAGCTCCAGTTGAGCCAATGTACTGGACA
>JANMYQ010000342.1:0-2525 GCA_031382215.1 Methylibium sp. | reverse complement strand
GGGTAGCGCCAGTCGCGCCCGAACGCGCGGTGCGTGATGCGGATGCCCACCGGCGACTGGCGGCGCTTGTACTCGTTGATCTTGATCAGGCGCGTCACTCTCTCCACGTCGGCCACCGCAAACCCGGCTTGCACGATCTCTTCCAGCCCCTGGTCTTCTTCCATGTAGCGCTGCAGGATGCCGTCCAGCACCTCGTAGGGCGGCAGACTGTCCTGGTCTTTCTGGTCGGGCCGCAACTCGGCCGACGGGGGGCGCGTGATGATGCGCTGCGGAATCACCTCGGCACCCTGCGCGCGCCCTTGTGTGTTTCGCCAGTTCGCCAGCCGGAAGACGAGCGTCTTGGCCACGTCCTTGATGACCGCAAAGCCGCCCGCCATGTCGCCATATAGCGTGCAATAGCCGGTCGCCATCTCGCTCTTGTTACCGGTGGTCAGCACGATCGAGCCGAACTTGTTGGACAGCGCCATCAACAAGGTGCCGCGGATGCGGGCCTGGATGTTCTCTTCGGTCGCGTCTTCGGCCAGGCCGGCAAATTCGTCCGCCAGGCTCTTCAGGAAGGCATCGAACATCGGCACGATCGAGATCTCGTCGTAGCGCACGCCCAGGCGCTGCGCCATGTCACGCGCGTCGATCCACGAGATGTCGGCGGTATAGGGCGACGGCATCATCACCGTGCGCACCTTGTCGGCCCCCAACGCATCGACCGCCACGGCCAGCACCAGCGCCGAGTCGATGCCGCCGCTCAGGCCGATCAGCACACCCGGAAAGCCGTTCTTGCCGACGTAGTCGCGCACGCCGGTCACGAGCGCCGCCCAGGCCTGGGCTTCGAGGCTGGGCACCGGCGCCACCTCGCCGCGAACGGCTTGCGCGCTCACGTCGATCAGCGTCAAGGCCTCTTCGAACATCGGCGCACGTGCGCCGATCTGGCCCTGCGCATCGACGGCGAACGAACCACCATCGAACACCACCTCGTCCTGCCCACCGCTGAGGTGCGAGTACAGCAGCGGCATGCCCACCGCACGCGCGCGCTGCGCCATGCGCTCTTCGCGCTCGGCCACCTTGCCCAGGTGGAAGGGCGACGCGTTCAGCACGCACAGCACCTGCGCGCCGGCCGCCTTGGCGCTGGCCGCCGGTTCGTCGAACCAGGCGTCTTCGCAGATGTTGATGCCGAACTTCAGGCCCTGCACATCGAACACCACAGCACCCTGTCCTGCGTCGCGGCCCGACACGAAATAGCGCCGCTCGTCGAACACCTGGTAGTTGGGCAACTCGCGCTTGCAATAGGTGACGGTGACCCGTCCCCCTGTGAGCACCGAGGCCGCGTTGTGGCGCTGGTGCACCGTCAGCGACTTGGACCTAACATCGCCCCGCTCACCCCATTGATGCGGATGCCCCACCACCACGAACAGACCCTCCAGATCGGCCAGCGCGAGCGCGCAGTCCTTCAGCGCCTGCGCGCAGGCCTGCATGAAGGCCGGGCGCAGCAGCAGGTCTTCAGGCGGGTAGCCGCACAGGCTCAGTTCGGGCGTCAGCACCAGGCGTGCGCCTTGCGCGTAGGCGCGGCGTGCGCAGTCGACGATGCGGGCACTGTTGCCGGCCAGGTCGCCCACCGTCGCGTTGATCTGCGCCAGGGCCACTTTCACGATCGTTTCAGCTGACATATGCAGAATCAGATGCGAGGAAAGAACAAGGGGGAAAAGGGCTCGGACGATTATGTCATTCGGGTCATCGACGACCCCGCTCAGATCGACGTCGCGGCATGGAACGCGCTGATCGAAGCGCAGCCCTCCGCCACGCCCTTCATGCGCCTGGAGTACCTGCAGGCGCTGCACGCGTCCGGCAGCGCCGTCGAAGGCACGGGTTGGTCGGCCCAGTTCCTGAGCGTGACCCTGGGCGACACGATGGTCGCCGCCTGCCCGCTCTACCTGAAGGACCACTCCTACGGCGAGTACGTGTTCGACTGGGCCTGGGCCGACGCCTACCAACGCCACGGCCTGCCTTACTACCCCAAGCTGCTGAACGCCGTGCCCTTCACGCCCGTGCCCGGCCCGCGCCTGCTGGCGCGTGATGCGTCGGCGCGCAAGGTGCTGCTGCAGGCGATGCAGCAGTTCGCGCGCCAGGCCAAGCTGTCGTCGGCGCACCTGCTCTTCATCGACGAGGCCGACCAGCAGGCTTCGCGAGACGCCGGCTGGATGATGCGCAGCACCGTGCAGTTCCACTGGACCCAGCGCGAGCCTGAGCCGTACGCCGACTTCACGCACTTTCTGGCCAGCCTGCAACGCGACAAGCGCAAGAAGATCCAGCAGGAACGTCGCCGCGTGCTGGAAGCCGGCGTGAGCTTCACGGTCCACGAAGGCGCGCAGATCGGCGCGGCCGACTGGGACTTCTTCTACCGCTGCTACACGCTCACCTACCGCGCACACCACTCGACGCCTTACCTCAGCCGAAGCTTCTTCAAGCGCGCCGCTGCGACGCTCAGCGACAACTGGCTGCTTTTCGTCGCTTGGCGTGGCGACGAGCGTGTG
>JANMYQ010000376.1:0-3631 GCA_031382215.1 Methylibium sp. | reverse complement strand
TATTCCAAGCTGTTCGCGACAGAACCGGCCCGCCTCGAAAGCGACTATGCCAAGTGGATGCTGGCAGTCCCGCCGGTCAACGTCGCGATCTCTACACGCGGCGCGCAGCCCGGCATCGACCACCTGGGCATTCAGACGGATGACCCGGCCGAACTCGCCGCGATGAAAGCCCGCGCCGAAGCCGCCGACATGGCGTTGCTCGACGAAGGCGAGACGACCTGTTGCTACGCCCGCAGCGAGAAGCACTGGGTCACCGACCCGCAAGGCATCGCCTGGGAGCATTTCCACACCCTGGCCAACGTACCGGTGTTCAGCGAAGCGCCTGCGCAGGCGGGGAGCCAATCCGCTTGCTGCACGCCGACGTCGCGAGGCAAGCCCGTAGGCATCACCGTCAAGTCTTCGAACTCCTGCTGCTGAGTCAACCATGGACGACAAGGTCTACAACGTATTGTTCATCTGCACAGGCAATTCAGCGCGCTCGATCCTCGCCGAGGGCCTGATGACCAGCATGGGACGTGGGCGCTTCCGGGCGTTCTCTGCCGGCAGCCACCCGAACGGCACGGTCAACCCGTTCGCGTTGGCGACGCTGAGCAAGCTCCGCATCCCCTCAGACGGCTTTCGCAGCAAGAACTGGGACGAGTTCGCGCTGCCCGGCGCACCAGCGCTTGACTTCGTTTTCACGGTCTGCGACAAGGCTGCCGGCGAGTTGTGCCCGGTCTGGCCCGGTCAACCGATGACGGCCCATTGGGGTCTGCCTGACCCGGCAGCGGTCGAGGGCTCCGACGAGCACAAAGCCAAGGCGTTCATGGACACCGCGGTCGTTCTCAAGCGGCGCATCGAACTGATGCTGTCGCTGCCGCTGAACTCGTTGGCCGGCATGTCCCTGCAACGCGAGATCGACCGGATCGGCAAGGCTGGGGTCTGATCCATCATGACGATTCACGTTCTCATCCTTTGCACCCACAACTCGGCGCGCAGCGTCCTGTCTGAGGGCATGCTCAACCATTGGGCAACCAGGCTCGGCCGCGACGTGAAGGCGCATAGCGCAGGCAGCGCGCCGAGCGGTCGCGTCAACCCGCTCGCGATCGAGGCGCTCGACAACGCCGGCATCGAAACCGGCGCGTACCGCAGCAAGAGCTGGGACGAGTTCAGCACCGACGGTGCGCTGCCACTGTCGATCGTCATCACGGTGTGCGACGGCGCAGCCGCCGAGACCTGCCCCGTGTTCTTTGGCGGCAAGGGCGGCCAACCTGTGAAAGAGCATTGGGGCTACCCCGATCCATCCAACGCCGAAGGCGGCGACATCGGCAAGCGCCGCGCCTTCGAGTTGACGCGCCAGGCCATCGGCTATCGCATGCTGCAGCTGCTGACCCTGCCACTCGAAACGATGGATCGCACCGCGCTGCAACGTGAGCTGGTCGCGATCGGCCACAGCTAAGTCCGCCGCCATGAACACCGCCACCTTGCCTGCGCACAGCGCCACGCCCGCGCCGATGAGCATCTTCGAGCGCTACCTCACCGTCTGGGTGTTGCTCTGCATCGTGGTCGGCATCGCGCTCGGCCAGATGTTCCCAGGCCCCTTCCAGGCGGTCGGCCGGATGGAGATTGCCAAGGTCAACCTGCCGGTCGGGCTGCTGATCTGGGTGATGATCGTTCCGATGCTGCTGAAAGTCGACTTCGGCGCACTGCATCAAGTGAAGCAGCACTGGCGCGGCATCGGCGTCACGCTGTTCGTCAACTGGGCGGTCAAGCCGTTCTCGATGGCCCTGCTGGCTTGGATCTTCATTCGCCACGTCTTTGCGCCTTATCTGCCGGCCGATCAGGCCGACAGCTACATCGCCGGCCTGATCCTGCTGGCCGCCGCGCCGTGTACGGCAATGGTCTTCGTATGGAGCCGGCTCACCGGCGGTCACCCGCTCTTCACGCTGTCGCAGGTGGCGCTGAACGACACCATCATGGTTTTCGCGTTCGCTCCTATCGTCGCCCTGCTGCTGGGCCTTTCATCGATCGTCGTGCCCTGGGACACGCTGATGACGTCGGTGGTGCTCTACATCGTGATTCCGGTCGTCCTCGCCCAGCTGTGGCGCAAAGTACTGCTCAAGCGCGGCCAAGCTGCCTTCGATACAGCACTTGCCAAGATCGGCCCCTGGTCGATCGCCGCACTGCTGGCAACGCTTGTGCTGCTGTTCGCATTCCAGGGCAAGGCCATCCTCGGGCAGCCGTTGGTCATCGCGATGCTGGCGGTACCGATCCTGATCCAGGTGTTCTTCAACTCGGGCCTGGCCTACTGGCTGAACCGCCGGCTCGGTGAATCGCACAGCGTCGCCTGCCCTTCGGCGCTGATCGGCGCCAGCAACTTCTTCGAGTTGGCGGTGGCCGCAGCAATCAGCCTGTTCGGCTTCGAATCGGGGGCAGCGCTCGCCACGGTCGTCGGCGTGCTGATCGAGGTCCCGGTGATGCTGCTGGTGGTACGCGTCGTGAACCGGAGCAAGGGCTGGTACGAACGGGCAGCCCCCACCCGTTGACAGGCGCGGGCCACTCAGTGAGCAACAACGATGGGGGCGCCCGCGTCGTCGATCACTGCCAGGCCCGCAAGCCCTCCACCGAACACCGGGACGACCTGGCCGCGCCCGAACCCGAGGACGACCCGGTCGTCTTGCTGGCAGCGTGCGCGTAGCCGCCACGATTGCAGGCTTCCGGCCTCTGTTTCGGCCGACAGTTCGCTCAAGAACGCGGCGGGGAGAGGTCGCACACGGGCGGCGCTCTTTCGCTTGCCCACGGTTCCGATGTTGACGCAGCACACAGCCGATTCGCCATCTGCCAGACCGCACAGGTCGTGCAGTCGACTTGAGGCCATCGCCTGCCCACTGGTCAGGCCAGCACCGAAGCCCATCGCGTGAGCACCCAGCAGCAGGTTCTGGATGGCCGCGCCCATCGACACCATGCGCTCCAGCGGCGGCGTGTTCGGTTCGCGCGGACCCAGGCAAGCGACCGCGACCAGCAAGAGTGGCCCGCGGTGCGCCTTCTCGCGCGCCGACTCGATCTGCTCCAGCGTGGCGCCGGGGTCTCGATCGATCAGGGCCAGTGCAAACGCTTCGGCGAGGCGATGCCGCTGACCGGCGGGTACGAGGATGAAGCGCCACGGCATCAACAACCCGTGGTCAGGTGCCGCCGCCGCGAGCGAGAGCCATGCATCGAGCTGCTCGGCCGAGGGCCCGGGTTCTACAAGGCGCTTCGGCGACACGTTCTGACGAGAACTGATGAGCGCCTGCGCCATCGAAAAGGTCTCGCCATCCCGCTGCGGCTGGTGTGTCTCGCGTCGCGCCGATGCGGGGTCGTCCTTCGAGTCGATGTGAACAGTGCGTTCGAGGTTCATGGCGAACAGGTCCTCGCAAAATGGGGGGGTCCGCAGACACCCCCCGAACACGGCGCCAACTTTCACATGAGCGCCGAGAGGAGACAAGCCATGGTGGCTCAGCCGAAGCGGCGTTCCTTGAAGCTGATGCTCTGCTTCCAGTCGTCGACGCTGCCCACACGCTTGATGCTGGCCCAGGTGCCCTTGTAGTACGGCACGACGTTGCGGTCCACCCACGGGCTGGTCACGTCACCCGCCACACCGCGGATGTACCCG
>JANMYQ010000040.1:0-1992 GCA_031382215.1 Methylibium sp. | reverse complement strand
CATTCCCCCACGGAGGGCGAACAACGTATGTCGTCGGGCTGGGGGCGCTCTTAGACCCTCAGATCGCGTACGCTCATGGCTCTCTCCATGAACCTCTCTGTTGTGGTGATTTTTCAGAACCTGGCGTTATGTAACAGGTTCATGGTCCGTGTGCAGTTCCGACCCGGAACCGCAAGCTAATTATAAGCTCACACCTCGCGTACCAGCCAGCCCCAGTCTTGTCCAACGAGGTATGAGCCTGGAGCCGGGCTCGTGATTCCAATGAGGAATGAGCCTGGAGGGGACCTGGACCGGGCGATTTGGCGGCTGATGGGCAGCTCGTCGGCGCGGTGCGTCGATCATCGAATCGATGGTGATCGACATGAACGAAACGCAGGTGCGTACCTTGGAGCAGGTGCGCCAAGTGGTGGCCGGCACGCAGGCGCTGGAGTTCCGCGCGACCGAGGACGATGCAGGGCGCTACGCCTGGGTCGGCTCGGTGCTGCGGCGGTTTGACTACGCTCGCGTCAAGCGCCCGGACCGGGGCGTGATCCTGGTGTACCTGCAGCGCTTGAGCGGCTACAGCCGCGCGCAGGTCAAGCGGCTGGTGGCGACATGGTTGAGCGGCGATCCCCTGGTCAAGCGCTACCGTGCCCCCGCCCAGGCCTTCGCCAGGCGCTACACGGCCGTGGACGTGGCGCTGCTGGCCGAGGTGGACCGGGCCATGGGCACCCTGTCCGGCCCGGCCACGGCCTGCGTGCTGCGCCGCCAGCGCGATGTCTTCGGCGACCAGCGCTTCGAGCGACTGGGCTGGATCTCCACGAGCCACCTGTACAACCTGCGCAACAGTGCCGGCTACCGCGCTCAGCGCGTGGTGCTGACCAAGACGCGACCGACCAAGGCATCGGCCATCGGCGTGCGCAAGGCGCCCGCCCCCGAAGGCCGCCCGGGCTTCATCCGCATCGACAGCGTCCACCAGGGCGACCTGGACGGCACCAAGGGCCTGTACCACATCAACGCGGTGGATTGCGTCATCCAGTGGCAAGTGGTAGCCACGGTGCAGACCATCTCCGAGGCGCACCTGCTGCCCGTCATCGAGCAGATGCTCGAACAGTTCCCATTCGAGATCCTGGGCTTCCACGCCGACAACGGCAGCGAGTACGTCAACCACGCGGTAGCGCGGCTGCTGGAAAAACTGCGCATCGAGTTCACCCGCAGCCGCCCGCGACGCAGCAACGACAACGGCCTGGCCGAGACCAAGAACGGCGCGGTGGTGCGCAAGACCTTCGGCTACGAGCACATCCCGCAGCGCCACGCGACGCGCTTCAACACCTTCTGCGTCGAATACCTCAACCCGTTCCTGAACTTGCACCGACCGTGCCTGTTCTCGACCGACAAGCCCGACCCCAAGAAGCCCGGGCGCATCAAGCGCGTGTATCGAGCCAAGGACGCGATGACGCCGCTGGACAAGCTGGCCAGCCTACCGAACGCGGCGAAGTTCCTGCGCCCCGGCATCACGCTCGAGCACCTGCACCAGCTCGCGCGCGCGCTCACCGATGTGCAGGCGGGCCGAGGAGCTCAACGAGGCACGCGCAGCGCTGTTCAAACGCGTGCCGGCGCGCACAGGCTGAGTCCCTATGGGCTGCGGGGCGGAGGGGGGCTATGGACATATGGACGATGCGCTGACGCGCACCGGCGCGGGCGGTGGACAACGCTTACGCGTTGCCCACCGCCCCGCGCCTTCGCCCACATGCCCACAGCCCTCGACCACTGTTGAAGAACCCCAAATCCTGGGCCCCAATACACTGTCCAGACCTACAACGGATCGACTCGCTTCGCGTCGCCGATCTCAGGCCGCTCCAGGCTCACACCTGAATTGGAAAAGACTTTGTTAGACCATAGAAATCCCAACGAGACAAACAACGTGAACGAACTCGGCAACGATCCGTTTCTGCCTCTGCAGGGCGTACGCGTACTTGATTTGTCCAGGGTTCTTGCGGGGCCGCTGTGCAC
>JANMYQ010000257.1:0-17179 GCA_031382215.1 Methylibium sp. | reverse complement strand
GCCGAGTCGCGCTGCATGATCGATCAGGCCCGGCTGCTGACCCTGAACGCCGCACACATGATGGACACCGTCGGCAACAAGGCCGCGCGCGCCGAGATCGCGATGATCAAGGTGGTGGCGCCCAACATGTCGTGCAAGGTGGTCGACTGGGCCATCCAGGCGCACGGCGCGGCCGGTGTGAGCCAGGACTTCTGGCTCGCCGAAGCCTATGCGCATCAGCGCACCGTGCGCATCGTCGACGGCCCCGACGAGGTGCACCGCAACGCCATCGCAAAGATCGAATTGGGCAAGCGCGCGGCGTTGAAGCGTTAGCAAGGGCGGCAGCGCGTTGCTTCACGGGGGTCCCTTTCTTTTGGGGTACCCCGCCTCTTTCTGGTTTCGAACTGCCAGCACGACGACCGTATCGATGGCGGGCACATGGCGGTACAGCACGACGTAGCCGCGTGAACCCTGCCCGATCACCAGTTCGCGCTTGCCGCCTCTGACCATCCTCCCGATCAGCGGGCTGTGCGTCAGAATTTGCACGGCCTGGAGAATTTCACCCATCCGCTCGGGAGCGTCTTCAACCTCGAACTGGGCAAGGTGATCCAGGAACCGATCGAAGTCGTCGAAGACCTCCGGAACCAGCTCGATGCGAGCCATGCGGCCCGTCAGCGTACGAGCTTGCGGGAGGCCGGTTTGCGCGGGCGCTCGCCATGCGCGCGTGCTTCGAGGTAGGGCCTTGCGGCGTCCCAAGGCACCGTCTTGCCGGTGGCCAGCACGTTTGACCAGCGCTCGTCGGCGACCCGATGAAATTCATCGTCCAGTTCGGCTTGTTCGACCGTGCTGGCGATGGCGTCCAGAATGAACGCGTGGGTCGTCTTGCCGGTGCGCTCGGCGGCTGCGGCGACTCGAGCCTTCATGTCGTCTTCAATGCGGATCGTGGTCGTGCTCATGCAACACCTCGCTCGAAAGCTGCACTGTAGCACTTGTGTGCTACGAATCCGCTGCTTTGGCGCAGCCCGCCGCGAGACAATCGTGCGTGCTCTGGCGCATACCCTGGCGCGCACCTTGCGTCGGCCCTGCAAACATCCCACCCATGGCCCCCACTGCATTCACCCTGCGCCGCATCGCCGTCCCGGCCTTCGGCCCATCGCTGCTGTTCGGGCTGGGCGAAGGGGCGATCCTGCCGGTCATTGCGCTGTCGGCGCGCGAGCTCGGCGCCTCGGTGCCGCAGGCGGCACTGGCGGTGATGCTGATCGGCGCGGGCTCGCTGGTCAGCAACATCCCGGCGTCGCTGATCACCATGCACCGCGGCGAACGCTGGGCCATCGTCGCGGCGGCGGTGTGGTGTGCGCTGGCGATGGCGCTGTGCGGCTGGACGCGGCAACTGGGCCTGTTCGCGCTCGGCAGTTTCATGATCGGCATGTCGCAGGCGGTCTTCAACCTGGCGCGCCAGAGTTACCTGACCGACGCGGTGCCGGTGGAATTCCGGGCCCGGGCGCTGTCCACACTGGGCGGGGTGATGCGCATCGGCATGTTCATCGGCCCGTTCATCGGCGCTGCGGCAATTCACCGTTTCGGGCTCGTCGGGGCCTACGGCGTGGGCATCGTGGCGTTGGTGGTGGCGGCGGTGGTGGCCGCGCGCATTCCGGATCTCGAGGTGCATGAGCCCGACGGCGCCGTCTCCGATCCCGGCGCCGCGCTCGCGCCCGCAGCGCCACCGACCTTGATGTCGACCTTGCGCGACCACCGTCACGTCTTCGTCACGCTCGGCATCGGCGTGATGCTGGTCGCGGCGGTGCGTGCCAGCCGTCAGGCGGTCATTCCGTTGTGGGCCGACCAGCTGGCGCTCGAGCCCTCGGTCGCCGCGCTGATCTACGGCCTGGCCGGCGGCATCGACATGCTGGTGTTCTACCCGGCCGGCAAGGTGATGGACCTGAAGGGCCGCCGCTGGGTCGCGGTGCCGTCGATGCTGATCATGGGTATCGGCCTGCTGCTCACGCCGCTGACCCACGGCGCCACGAGCCTGCTGCTGGCGGCGGCGCTGGTCGGCTTCGGCAACGGCATCGGCTCGGGCATGGTCATGACCCTGGGGGCCGATCATTCGCCACGCGCCGGCCGTGCTCACTTCCTGGGTGTGTGGCGGCTGATGGCCGACATCGGCGCGTCTTGCGGGCCAGCGCTGCTGTCGGCGCTGGCGGCCAGTTTGTCGCTCGCGGCGGGCATCGCCGTCACTGGGGTGATCGGCCTTGCCGCCGCGGCGCAGCTGGCGTACTGGATCCCGCGCGCCGGACGGCGCTCGGCGTTGTAGCTGTCGAGTAGCGCATCGCGGAGTTTCAAGGCTGGGCCCTGGACGCCCCGACCAGGCGCTGCTCGCGCAACCGCATCGACCGGGTCTCGATGTACTTCAGGATGTCGCTCACCTCTTCCGGGGTCAGGTCAAGATTGGGCATGCGTACCCCTTTGTGCTTGGCCAGCAACTGCATGGCAATCGGGTCGCGCTCAGCCAGAACCTGATCCGGGCTGCGAATGAAGCGCTCCAGCCAGGCGCGGTCACGCCGCGCGTGCACGCCCAGCAGGTCGGGACCGATGCGCTCGCCCTCGCCTATGGTGTGGCACACGCTGCAGCCGTTTTGGTACAGATACTGGCCGTTGGTCAGCCTGAACGGACCAGATTTCGACTCGTCCACCGTCTTCACCTCAGCCTTCCAGCCCAGAAAGGTCTGCATGCTGGCGGCCACAAAGCTCGGGTTGTCGACCGAGGAGTGCTTCATCCATTGGCCGGTGGCCTCGTTGCCCACCATCAGCGTATTGCTGTGGTTGTCGAGCGGGTCGGCGGCGGCGAGCTTGCCCAAGCCCAGACTGCGCATGACGAGTGCGATATCTTTCTCGCTGCCCGTCAGGAAAAGCCAGCCCGGGCCTGTGTTGTAGCGCTCGGCGTAGGCCTTCAGCGACTCCGGCGTGTCGTGCAGCGGGTCAATGCTCAGCGAGTAGAAAACGATGTCCTTGCCCACGTGGTCGCCGAGCAAGGTCTTCAGTTCCAGCATCTTGGCGGTGCTCAATGGGCAGACATTGCTGCAGCTGGCGAAGAAGGTGTTCACCGCCACCGTTTTGCCCTTGAGCAGATCGTCGTACAAGCGCAGCTTGCTGCCGTACTGCGTGGTCAGCACCACGTTGGGAAACCGCGAAGTGCCCCACTGCGCACCCGACCGCGCGGCTTCGCCGTAAAGCAGCGCAGCCCCCAACGCGAGTGAACTGGCCAGGTAAAGCCAGAGCTTGTTGCCCATTCGGCGCATGCGGGTCTCCTGCTTCGAGGATGGTGTGGCCGGCGGCACAGGCTGCGCGGCAAAGGCGGTTGGCGCCGCCGCCAGGTCAGTTCGCCGACAGGCTGGCCGACACCGAAGTGATCGCGCCTGTGGCCGGGTCGGTATTGATCGCGAACGAGGCGAGACCGGTACGCACCGTCGACATCGCCGCGGTTTGACCAGCGGTCTCAATCGGGAAGAGGATCTCAATGGTCTGGTTCGGCACGAACGGCACGGTCAGCGTGTGCTGGCTGGTCAGCGGGAAACTCGTTTTGCTGGCCGCGCCTGTGGCGACCACGCCGTTCATGTCGATCAATAGATCCAGCACCGGTCGGTTGAAATCGGGATCCTTGCCGAGCTTGCTCTTGATCGTTGCCGAGCCGCTGAAATTGATCTGTTCCACTTTGGCCTTGGCGTTCAGGAGCGCAATTCCAGAGCCCAATGAGGACACCGTCGCCCGTGTAGTCTGCATGGTGTCCTGTGAGTGCGCTGAGGCGCACGCCACCACGCACAGCAGGGTCGCGGCCCAGTTGGCGGCCAATCGCTGGGGCTGGGGCTGGGGCTGGGGCTGGGGCTGGGGCTGGGGCTGGAATGGGCGAATGTTGTGCGGCATGTTTTGTTCCTCGATCAGGGAAGGATTTCGGCCGGCGCGGCGAAGCTGACACCTTGAGGCCGCGGCAAGGGTGTGGGCAAGGGATTGAGGAAGGGCGCGCCACTGCCGCTGATGTCCCAGCGCAACAGCATGGCGTGGTCCTCGTGCGTGGTGGTGTGGCAGTGCTCCATGTACATGCCACCCCAGTCGCGGAACTGCATCGAAATTTTCATTGAGCCGGACGGGTGCAGGCGGTAGACGTCCTTGCGGCCCCGTTCCCAGGCCGGCACATTGGCCGCGCTGCCGTTGCGTTCGAGGACCAAGCCTTCCTCGAAGTGGATGTGTATCGGGTGGTCCCAGCCGCCGCCGCCGTTGACCAGGTTCCAGATCTCGCGCGTGCCGTACTTGGGTTGGGCGCTGACGCGACTGAAGGCGGCATTGAGCATTGCCGCACCGTCGGTGGAGATGCCCCAGGGGCCCACCGAAGACGTTGCAGGGTTGCTGCCGGCCGGGATGGTCTGGCCCGCGCCGCCGCCGAACACGAAGGTGCGCTCGCGCGACACCTGCAGAGTGATCGCCGGCCGCGGGATCAGGTTGGTCGGCACCCGGCTCAGATCCGGCGTGGCCGGGTTGCGCACGATACGAAACTCCAGAATCGGGCCTACGCAGGGGTCATCCGATTCGCCGGCCAGCGCATCGGCCAGCGACACCACCTTGCCGGTCAGTCGGCCGCTGGAGTGTTCAGCCACATTGACCATGCGGATTTTCGAGCCCACGCTCCACTGGGTGAAATCGATGACGATGTCAAAACGCTCGGCAACGCCCTGGATGTCGGTCCGAGTTACCGTCACGGGTTGGGGCAGCAGGTTGCCGTCGTTGCCGATGATCTGGAAGGGCCGGCCATCGCTGAGGCTCAACGCGTACGTGCGAGCCACCGAGCCGTTCAGGATGCGGAAGCGGTACTTGCGACGCTCGACCTCAAAGTAGGGTTTGTAGGCCAGGTTGACGGTCATCACATCGCCCAGGAAGCCGTCGGTATCAAAGATGTCGTAGAACAACTGGCCGCTGGAATGGAAGGCCTTGTCGGCCAGCACCAGGTTGACGTCGTACTCCAGGTTTCCCCAGTCCTTGGCCGTGCCGCTGGGCAGACGCAGGTTGACGCCGTCATTGATAGCCTCATTGCCGCGGTCCAGCAAGCTGTACATGTTGTGCATCGCCGCGTTGCCCTTGTAGACGTTCTGCGCCGTGAACTCGAACATGTGGTCGTGGAACCAGTGCGAGCTCATGGTCTCAGTCCAGTCACCGGGCAGCTTGGTGATGCCACCACTGCCGTTGGGTGTGCCGGCACGCGGGTCGGTGGCTGCGGTGTTGAAGGTGGTGAAGCCGGCCAATTGAATGGGCCAGTGGTAGTCATAGAACTGGCCGGGGAAGAAGAAGGCCCCGGTGAAGCCATCGTTTTCCGCGCCGTGGTGGCCGTTGTGCTCGTGCGTGCTGATGGTGTGCCGACCGAAGCCGTTGTTCTGCGTTGGGTTGCGCGGCAGGTTGTTGAAATGACGAAACAACACCGGCTCGCCGTAGCGGCTGAGCATCAGCTTGGGCGGCACGGTGCCGTTGAAGGTCCGCACCGAGTTGGCGTCCTGCACCGGCATGTTGGGGTGGAATTTCAGTGGGATCGGCGTCGCCGGATTGATGCCTGAGTTCAGGCTGGAGGCCACGCTCGGGTTGTAGACGGTGTTAGTGCGCGCACCCTGCTGGGTGGCCGTCACCGCCACTTGGGGCAGGAACTGGTTCCACTTCTGGTGTGCCCAAATGGGGCCGGGCGGGCGGCCCTCGATCGGGCCCGTGTTGCCGCCGGGGTAGGCGGCCACCAGCGCTGGGTCTAGCACCTGCAGTGTGGTGTTGGCCTGCGCCAGCGGCGCGGGGCTCAAAGTGGAGATCGGATTGCGCGCCAGCACGTCAGCGCGTGGCATCACCTGCGTGAAGGGCTGGGCACCGAACAGCGGACTGAGTGGCGTGCCAGTCGGCACTGAGCCGGCGTAGGCGCTGCGCACGAAGGGGTTTAACCCGTGCTGAGTCGCCAGGCCGCCCACGGTGGTGAACAGGCCCCACTTGAACAGCTCGCGTCGCGCGATCTGGCCTTGCGACAATGCAGTGACGATCTCCAGGCGGTTCTGCCGTGCCTGCCGGGACTCCTCGAAGCGGCGCTTTGAATCCTTGCTGGACAAGAAAAAGGTCATGGGGATCTCCTGTGGTTTACGGGGCACAGAGCGGCGGGCATCGCCGTCACTGGGTTGAACGGCTTTGCCGCCGCGGCGCAGCTGGCCTACTGGATCCCGCGCGCCGGTGAGCGCGCGCCGCTACGCTGACGGCGCGCTGCTCAGGCCGCGGTTACTGCGGCCCGGTGAACTGATGGTCCCTGTAGACCCAGATACCTGCGCTGTTCAGGGTTTGCAGTCTCAGGAAGATCGGCGCCCCGCCGGTCGATGGAATGTTCGCTTGCAGGCTGGTGCTGGTCTGCACCGGCGGGTAACCCGCGAAGTATTCGTTGCCGCCCACCCGATTGCCGATGGAGACGTGGTACGCCCTCCCTCCGACGTTGCCCCAGCTGAAAGTCACCGGGCCTGAAGGCAACGTGGCGCCCGACGCCGGTGAGGTCACCCGGGCGGCACTGGGGTCACCCGTGCCGGGCGTGTACCACAGGGCTTCTCTTGTGATGGTCGCGCCATTGACGTTCATGAACACCATGCCATAGATCGTGCGTCCGTCGAGCGGCACATTGTTGAAGGTGGCGCTCGTGCTGGACGCCCAGGGGGTCGTGCCGCCGAGGTCGGTCCCACCCGGCGTGGTGCCGAGCCGGACGCTCGACTGCGTCAGCCCGCCACTCGGCCAGGCCCAGTTCAGCGTGGCGCTGGTGCTGGTCAACGTCGTGCCCGGCGTCGGCGCGTAGATGCCCTGCGCCGTGGTCGGCGGGATCACCGACGCCGAGCTCAGGAAGTTGGCAGGCGGCGTGCTCAGTCCGTTCCTGCCCACGGCGGGCACATCCAGAATGATGTCTTTGGCGTGGCCGGCGTCGTACACCAGTTGGCCGTTGGCGTCGGTTTCATGGCCGTGGGCCACCAACAGTTGCGGGTGGTCGAACGGAGCGCGCTTGTACCGCACCCGTTCGTCCGTCAGGGCCTTCATGAACGACACCAACTGCGCTTGTTCGGTGGCCGAAAGGCCCAAGGGCACGATATCGGGGTCGACATCGGCGATGTTGTTGTTGAAGTGGTTGCCGCCGCGGTTGTAGAACTGGACGATCTGTTCCAAGGTCAGCGAGTCGCCGTTGTGGAAGTAGGGTGCGGTGAGTTCGATGTTGCGGATGCCAGGCGTCTTGAACGCGCCGTTGACGGCAATGCGTTCACCCGCTGACACCACCAGGTTGGCCGGGATGCCAATCAAGCGTTCAAACTCAGCCGAACCCACTTGTTGAGCCAGCGCCGTGAGTGCCAGCGGACGGCCCACCGGGTTTTTTGCTCCGTTGGAAATGTCTTCCAGCGTCTTTCGCACGGCGGTGTTGTAAAAGCCTTCGTCGTACACGGCAACGCCGCCATTGCCCATGACCATGCGGCTCATCGGTTCTCTTTTCACGTTGCGCACGCTGGCGTTGGTGAACTCGGCACCGCCGTGGCAGTTGGCGCATTTGCCCTTGCTGAAGAAGAGCGACATGCCCAGTTTGGCGTCGACCGACATGGCCGCCCCGTCACCCGCCATGTGGCGGTCAAACGGTGAGTCGTCAGACACCAAGGTGGCACCGTACATCTGGATCGCCAGGCCGAAGAACAGGCTGAAGTTGGCCTGCGCCTGGGAGTACTGCTGGCCGTTGATGGTCAGCAGGTTGGTGCCTTGCCACCACTCTTGCTTGAAGGCCAACTTCGCCATCGACAAGTAGGTGTTGTTCAGGCCCACCCCGGATGTGTGGCGCACGCTCGACAGCACGCTGTCGGTGGTGTCCACCTTCTGTTGTGCCAGCGGACGCGCCGCCAGCAGCCTGGAGCCGACCTGCGGCCAGGTGCGGCCGGCAGCGCTCATCTCGAAGTCGCTCAGGGCCGGGCCGGTGGCCAGCGACGCCAGCGATGCGTTGTCGATTCGCACTGTCACCGCGCTGGCGGTGGTGGACGACGAAGGCGTTTTGTAAACCACGGCACCCGCGTCCATGGGGCCGAATGGCGACGCGCCGTTGAACAGAAAAGTGGCGCGGCCGTCCCAGAAATTGCGGAAGTTGAAGATCGAATTGATCATCGACGGCGAGTTGCGCGGCTCCACACGGCGCGTCTGCAAGGCGTTGATCTGGAACACCGGGTCACCGGCCAGATTGAAGATGTCGGCCGTTGCACCGGGGCTGTTGCTCACAAACCAGCTGTTGAAGACGCCCTGGGAACTGGAGGCGTCGTTGTGCGAGCGCAGCACCGTTGAACTACGGTTGTTGGGGTCCGAGAACTTGTGGAAAGGAAAGTCGTCAGGCTTGAAGGTGTAGTTGGGGCCACCGACCTGGAACGTGGTATCGGGGTTGGGGTTGCCGGGCGACGAAACGCGCAGCAGACCCGGGGTGACCTGGTTGCGCACGCGCGGGTCCGCACCGGCTTGGAAGTGGCAACTGGCGCAGGCGGTCTTGCCGTCGCTGCCGACCTGCATGTCCCAGAACAGCGCTTTGCCGAGCCGAATGGCGGCGGCTTTGTCTCGCACAAAGTCAAACAGGTTGGAAGGCTGCGGCACGGGCACGCCCTTCAGACCTTCGGGCACGGGCACGGGATCCACTGTTTGCGCCCATGCGGGATCTGACATCACCGTCACGCTGGCGACCGCGACCGCGGCCACTGCAAGGCACAGGGCCTGCAGTCGAGACGGTCGGTACTCGGCAGCGTCTCTTTCCCTGGAAAATATCTTACTCATTTTGGCGACTCCGTTTCTCTTTCGAATGCTCTTCCCGACTAGGAAGAGCACTCAGTATCGAAGTCACTTTTCGCGCGCCACTGCTCGTTGCCCCTTGCTAGTTGTCGCCTCAACACGTGGCCACGACTGATTCCACAATGTCCATTTCGCGCACTTCGACTCGTTGTCTCACGCCAGTTGCCGCCTCGACACACGACCACAACGGATTCCACAACGTCACCGCGTTGACGCGCGCCGGCTACGATCTCCTGGCGCAGCGCTTGAGCCTGTGCCTCTGTGCCCACATCAACGATCACGAAGGGGAGTTCACATGTGCAATGGCGATCCACTCCGCGTCGGCCTGACGCAGCCGCCGCGCGGTCGTGGCCGGCGGGGCGCGGGGCACTGATGGACCAGGTTGGCTGCGTGGTCGTGGGCGCCGGTGTCGTCGGCCTGGCGGTGGCTCGCGCGATGGCGATGCGCGGTCTGGAGACCGTGGTGCTGGAATGCGAGGCCGCCTTCGGCCAGGGCGTCAGCTCGCGCAACAGCGAGGTCATTCACGCCGGCCTGCACGGCGCGCCGGGCTGGCGCAAGGCGGCCGCGTGCATCAAGGGGCGGCGCCTGTTGTACGACTACGCGGCGCAGCGCGGCCTGCCGCACCGCAAGCTCGGCAAGCTGCTGGTGGCCAACGGCGCTGAAGAAGACGCGCTGCTGCTTGGCTTGCAGCGCAAAGCGCAGGCGCTCGGAGTCGAGGGCCTTCAGGTGCTGAGTGCCGCGCAGGCCGTGGCCAGGGAGCCGGCGCTGCGCTGCACGTCGGCGCTGCTGTCGCCAGAGTCGGGCGTGATCGACGTGCACAGCCTGATGCTGAGCCTGCTGGGTGACGCCGAAGCGCACGGCGCCACGCTGGTGTGCCGCTCACCGTTCGAGGCGGCCGAGCCCGCACACGGCGGCTGGATGGTGAAGGTCGGCGGCACTGGCGGCGGCAGCGACCCGTTCGAGCTGCACACGCGCTGGCTCGTCAACGCTGCCGGGTTGCAGGCGCAGGCGGTGGCCGCGCGCATGGCCGGTTACCCGGTGGCACGCATTCCGAAATCTCACTGGGCCAAGGGCAACTACTTCAAGCTGCAAGGGCGCGCGCCGTTCACGCACCTGGTGTACCCGGTGCCGGTGCAGGGCGGGCTGGGCGTGCACCTGACGCTGGACCTGCAAGGCCAGGCCAAGTTCGGCCCCGATGTGGAGTGGCTGGATGGGCAGGATGTGAAGGCGCTCGACTACCGCGTCGACCCGCGCCGCGGCGATGCCTTCTATGCCGAAGTGCGGCGCTACTGGCCGGCCCTGCCCGACGGTGCGCTGGTGCCCGACTACGCGGGCATCCGCCCCAAACTCTACGGCCCCGGCGAGCCGGCACGCGACTTCGAGATCGACGGCCCGGCCGAGCACGGCCTGCCCGGCCTGGTGCAGATGTTCGGCATCGAATCGCCGGGCATCACGTCGTCTCTGGCGCTGGCCGATGAAGTGGCAGCGTTGGTTACGCTGGCCGGCTAGGACGAACGGAACTACGCCACGTCGTCGCCGAAGTCGCGGTCCGGGTGGTTCGGGTCGCCGAGCTTCCAGTAGCCGCGCGTGACCAGCCGGCTGCGGTCCATGCCGCGCTCGTTCACAAGCAAGGCGCGAATCCGGCGCATCGCCGCCGCTTCACAACCGACGTAAACGCAGCCCACGCCGGTTGGGAACTGCAGCGCACGCAGCGCCGCTTCGAGCGGCTGGCCGGCCTGCTGCGGATCGAGCCCGCGCGGCAGCCAGTGCACATCGAGCTTCGCGGCACTGCGCAACGGGCGCTGCTCCTGCGCGTCGACCACTTCGACGAACACCTGCGCATGCACTTGCGCCGGCAACTCGGCCAGGATCGTCTCGAACGCCGGCAGGGCCGTGTCGTCTCCGGCGAGCACGAACCATTGCGCGGCCGGGTCGACTTTGTAGCCCGGCGCCGGGCCCATCACCACCAGCCGGTCGCCGACCTGCGCGCGGGTGGCCCAGCGGCCCGCGGGGCCGTGGTCGTGCAGCACGAAGTCGATGTCGAGTTCGGCGCTCTGCGCATCGAAGCGGCGCGGCGTGTAGGTGCGCATCAGCAGCGAACGCGGCCCGTCGGGCAGCGGCATCGCGGCCTCGTGCGAGCCGACGTCCGGCACGATCAGTTTCAGGTGCGCGGCCGGCCCGCTCCAGCCGAAGGCGGCCAGTTCGGGGCCGGTGAAAGTGATCCGCACCATGTATGGGCTCAGCGGCTGCAGCCGCAGCACCTCGATGCGGCGCGGGTTGGGGCGGCGGCGCGGGCCGTCGGGTGGGGTGGGCGATGTCGTTTGGGATGAGGTCATTCGGGTTCTGAATTTGAGTGTGGGATCGAGCATAACGAGGGCGCAGCACGCGCGCCGCCGGGCTCGGGGAAAGGCCGGTTGTGTTGGCATGGCCTTGAAGGCACAGTGACACCATGAACCCAAGCGCTCAAGACCCCGACGGCACGCCGCTGCAACACAGCTTCCGCCTCACGCGCATAGGAGCCCGACTCGAGGCCACGGCCGAACCACTGCCCCAACCCACCGGCACCGAAGTGCTGTTGCGCGTGCAGGCCTGCGGCGTGTGCCACAGCGACCTGCACCTGGCCGAAGGCTTCTTCGACCTGGGCGGTGGCAACAAGCTCGACCTGTCCAAAGGCATGCCCTTGCCGCTGACCCTGGGCCACGAGATTGCCGGCGAGGTGGTGGCCGTCGGCCCGCAGGCCGGGGGCGCGTTGGCAGGCCAGCGCCGGGTCGCGTTTCCATGGATCGGCTGCGACGCCTGCCCGGCCTGCCGGCGCGGCCTCGAGCAGTTCTGCGATCGGCCGCGCGCGCTCGGCGTCACGCGCCATGGCGGCTTCAGCGACCATGTGATGGTGCCGCATCCGCGTTACCTGTTCGACCATGCGCAACTGCCGCAGGCCTTTGCCGCCACGCTCGCGTGCTCGGGGCTCACCGCCTTCAGCGCGCTCGGCAAGGCCGCGCCGATCACGCAAGACCAGCCGCTCTTGATCATCGGTGCCGGTGGCGTTGGCCAGGCGGCGATCTCGATCGCGCGCGCGCTGTTCGGCGTGGGCCCGGTGGTGGCCGACATCGACCCCGCCAAACGCGAGGCCGCACTGGCCGCCGGAGCCAGCGAAGCCGTCGACCCGCAAGACAAGGAGCTGCGCCGCCGCCTGCTGAAGCAGACCGACGGCGGCTTTGCCGCAGCGATCGACTTCGTCGGCATGACGGCGACCGCCGAACTCGGCCTGTCCACCATCCGCAAGGGCGGCAAGCTGATCGTCGTGGGCCTGTTCGGCGGTTCGCTGTCGATTGCGCTGCCTACCTTGCCGCTGCGCGGCGTGAACGTGGTCGGTTCCTACGTCGGCTCGCTGGTCGAGATGGACCAGCTGATGGCGCTGGCGCGCAGCGGCGTGATCGCGCCGACGAACATCGAAACGCGCTCGCTCGCCGACGTGCAGGCCACGCTCGACGACTTGCGCGCAGGGCGCATCCGGGGGCGGGCGGTGTTGTTGCCTTGAAAGCGGCGTCACGGGCCTGGTCAGGGCACTTTCCTCATCGATCGATACATTTCACATATCCGTGCTGCGCGAGCCGGGCAGCGAGCCCAATTGGCACGCTGAAGCGGCTGGCTGATCCGGGCTGTCCGTCACCCGCCGCCCGTGCTGCCTACTTGGTGAGGATCAGCTTTCCGAGCGACGTCAGCCGCAGGCGATAAGTCGATTCGCCGTGCTGGATTTCGACTTCCGTGTGCTCGCCGAAGAGTTGTGCGCTGATGTAGCGGGGCCGTGCGCCGGGGTGCGGGAGCGGCGCGTGGGCCAGCGCATGAGCGGGTGGTGGCGCCGCGTGGGCGGTGGAGTCGAGAGGAGGCAACAGATCCGGCATCGCGTGACTTTAATGCGAATCGTTCTTGTTTGCAATACAAGTTTCTCGCACGCGGGTGACCGAGCGTCACGGACATGCGCCGAGCACGGGGCTCGGCCCGGCGCGCGGCGCTCAGCGCTCAGCGCTCGGAACGCTACATCGACTCGCGCAGCATCGAACGGTAGTCGTCGGCGCTGGCAATCCGCGGGTTGGTCTTGTGGCAATGGTCGGCCAGCGCACCTTCGATGATCCGGTCGAACCAGTCCTCCTGCACACCCATCTGCGCCAGGCCGGTGGGCAGGCCCAGGCGCTGGTTCAGGGCCTGGATGGCAGCCGGCAACTCGTCGCCGCTGGCCACACCGACGGCGGCGGCCATGCGCGCCAGGCGCCGCTCTTTCACCATGCTGTCGGCCTGCGCGTTGAAGCGGATCACGGCCGGCAGGAACATCGCGTTGAGCGTGCCGTGGTGCAGTTTGGGGTTGACGCCGCCGAGCGAATGGCTTAGCGAGTGCACCGCGCCCAGCCCCTTCTGGAACGCCAGCGCACCCTGCACCGAGGTGCTCATCATCTGCAGCCGCGCGTCGCGGTCCTGGCCGTCGAGCGTGGCGCGTTCGATGTTGGCCCAGCCGCGCGCCAGGCCATCGAGCGCAATGCCGTCGGCGGGCGGGTTGAAGGGCGGGGCCATGAAGGTTTCCATGCAATGGGCCAATGCGTCCATGCCGGTCGCCGCGGTCAGTTGTGGCGGCAGGCCCAGCGTCAGTTCGGGGTCGCAGATGGCGGCGCGCGGCATCAGGAACCAGGAATGGAAGCCGACCTTGCGGCCGTCGTCGAGGATCACGATGGCACCGCGCGCCACCTCGCTGCCGGTGCCGGCGGTGGTGGGCACGGCGATCAGCGGCACCGCGGCGTCGGTGATCTTCGGGCTGCCGCCTTCGATGGTGGCGTAGGTTTTCAGCGGGCCGGGGTGGCGCACGGCAATGGCCGTGCCTTTGGCGCAGTCGATCGACGAGCCGCCGCCGACCGCGATCAGCCCGTCGCAGCCGTGTGCGTTGAACGCTGCCGTGGCGGCACGCACCGCCGCTTCGTTCGGGTTCGGCGGCGTGCCGTCGTACACCGCACCGCGCATGTCGGGCGGCAGCGCGTCGAGCAGCATCGCCAGCACGCCGGCCGCGCGCACGCCGGCGTCGGTCACGATCAGCGGCTTCTTGATGCCGACCCGTTCGCACTCGGCCGCCAGCAGCTTGCGCGCGCCGAACTCGATGTTGATCTGGGTGAGGTAGTTGATCAGGGCCATGGTGTCGGGCGCTTTCAGGTTCGGTAGCTGGGGTCCACACGATCGATCTGGCGCGTCAGCGCATCGAACACATCCTTGCCAGCGCCGAACTTCGCGTTGAACTGCAGCGAGTCGGCGGTGCACTTGCGCTGGATGTCTTCGGTCAGCAGGCGCGGCCGGCCCATCGATTGTGTGGCGAGTTGGATCTCGCAGGCGCGCTGCAGCAGCCACAGCACCGCGAACGCGCGCGGCACGCCGTCGCCCCAAGCCAGCAGGCCGTGGTTGCGCAGGATCACGGCCGGCTTGTCGCCGATGCTCTCGAGCAGCCGCGGGCCTTCGTCGGCATGTACGGTGATGCCCTCGAAGTCGTGGTACGCGAGCTTGCCGTGCAGTTGCGCGGAGTAGAAGTTGCTCATCGACAAGCCGTCTTCCAGACACGCCACGCCCATGCCGGCGGTGGTGTGGGTGTGCATCACGCAGTGCGCGCCGGGCACGCCGTCGTGGATGGTGGCGTGCGGCGTGAAGCCGGCCGGGTTGAACGGCCAGTCGGCACGGCCGATGATGTTGCCCTGCAGGTCGATCTTCAGCAGGTTGGACGCGGTGACCTCGCTGTAATGCAGCCCGAACGGGTTGATCAGGAAGTGCTTGGTGCCCGGCGGCCCCGGCACGCGCAGCGAGATGTGGTTGTAGATCAGCTCGGTCCAGCCCATGTGGTTGAAGACGCGGTAGCAGGCGGCAAGCTGCACGCGCGCAGTCCACTCTTCGGGGCTGAAGTGCTCGGGGCGAGGGAAATCGCGTTGATGGTCGGGGTTCATCGCAGTCTCCTGGCAGGGGCTGGTGTTCTCAGACGAAGCGGAAGCCCACGCCGCCCAACGCGCCGTAGTCGACGTGGAAGGTGTCGCCGGCCTTGGCAGTCGTCGGGCGGGTGAACGAACCGCCGAGCACCACATCACCGGCGTTGAGTTGTTCATCAAAGGCGCTGATCTTGTTGGCCAGCCAGGCCACGCCGTTGGCCGGGTGGTTCAGCACCGCGGCGGCCAGGCCGGTCTCTTCGATCACGCCATTCTTGTACAGCATGGCACCGACCCAGCGCAGGTCCACGTCGTTCGGCCGCACCGGCCGGCCGCCGAGCACGATGCCGGCGTTGGCGGCAAAGTCGGCGATGGTGTCGAAGACTTTGCGCATCTCTTTGGTGTCGCGGTCGAACTGCTCGATGCGGGCGTCGATGATCTCGATGGCCGGCGTGACGTACTCGGTGGCGGCGAGCACGTCGAACAGCGTCACGCCCGGGCCCTTGAGCGGCCGGCCGAGGATGAAGGCGAGTTCCACCTCGATGCGCGGTGCGATGAAGCGGGTGAAGGGGATGTCACTGCCCTGCTCGAAGAACATGTCGTCCATCAGCGGCGCGAAGTCGGGCTCGGTGATCTGGCTGGCCATCTGCATCGCGCGCGACGTGAGCCCGATCTTGCGGCCCTTGATGGTGCGGCCGTCAGCGAGCTCGAGCTGGACCCATGCGCGCTGCACGGCGTAGCCGTCTTCGATCGTCATCTGCGGGTGGCGTTTTGAGAAGTGCCGCACCTGCGTGCGCGTCTTGCGCGCCTGGTAAAGCTCGCGCGCGAGTTCGGTGACGGTGGAGGGTGCGAGCATGAGCGTCAGGCCTTGTTGAACAGCGGGTGCAGGTTGCCGAGCTTGGCGTCGAACACCTCGCCGCCCTCGTCGATCTGCAGGGTGATGCCGACCGGTCGCTGCGCCAGCACCGGCGCAAAGTGCGCACGCACGGCGGCGGCCAGCGCATCGCCGGCGTTTTTCTTCGCGGTGTCGCTTCGCCCGCGCGCCATGCGCAGGTTGAGGTAGACAAAGGCGTAGTCGCGCTGCGAGTCGGCCACCGCAGAGTGCGCGGCCGGGTAGGCCAGCACGCGCACGCCGCCGACGGGGAAGACGGCCTGGGCGTTCTCGTCCTTCACGCCGATCATCGTGTCGGCCAGCGTGCGGCACAGCGCGGGCAGGTCGGTCTCGGCGTCGAGTTGCGGGGTGTACAGGATCACCAGGTGCGGCATCGCGGTTCCTTCATCAACGTCTGATTCAGAGCCGCCCAGCGCCGCCGCGCGGTCCGCCGATGTCGGCAAGGTCCACCGGCATCGGCGTGACCGGGAACACCGCGTTGATCTGCCCGGTGCCCGAGCTCGGGAAGAACGGCGTCACCACCTCGGCCTGGCCGGTGTAGTGGTGCCAGCCCAGCGCGCCGAGCAGCATCGCGGTGTCGTGCATGAAGCCTTCGCCGTGGCCCTTGGCGGCGTACTCGGGCAACATCTCGCAGAACCTGGCCCACTCGCCGCGTTGCCACATGCCCACCACGTGGTGGTCGAGTTCTTCGAGGAAGGGGCTCCACATCTTGTTCGCATATTCCGGCGCCAAGCCGTTCTGCGCGAAGCGGTGGCTCAAGGAGCCGCTGGCGAAGAACGCGACCGTGCCGTCGTAGTGCTTTTCGATCGCCTGCCGCATGGCCCAGCCGAGGCGCGCGCTGTCGGCCAGGTAGTGCACCATGCACAACGCAGACACCGAGATCACCTTGAAGTGCTGGTCGGCGTTCATGTAGCGCATCGGCACCAGCGTGCCGTACTCCATCGGCAAGGTGGTCGCGTCGTGCGCCAGCGTTTCAACGCCGTGTTCGTTGCACACCTTGCCGAGCAACTTGCCGAGCGCCGGGTTGCCCGGGTACTCATAGGCCATGTTGCTGATGAAGTGCGGCAGCTCGTTGCTGGTGTACAGGCCCTTGAAGTGCGGGGCGCAGTTGATGTGGTAGTTGGCGTTGACCAGCCAGTGCGTGTCGAACACGACGATGGTGTCGACGCCGAGTTCGCGGCAGCGTTTTCCTATTTCGACATGGCCATCGATGGCGGACTGGCGTGTGCCCTTTTGCGGGCCGTCGAGTTCGCTCAGGTACATCGACGGAACGTGGGTGATCTTGGCGGTCAGCGCGAGTTTGCCCATGGTTCGGGTTCCTTGTTCTTTGCCGCTTTGGTGGGGTCTGTCAGGACGTACTTCGAAGGGTGGCGAGGCTCGCGGCGGGCGGTGCCCGGCGGGGGCGATTTCTGGGGCGGCGAGGAGCACAGGGCTTGCGGCCCCGCGCGCAGCGCGCTCGTAGACTGACTTGTCGCCGCCTGTTTGAGCGTAGCGCGGCGAAGCAAGCGGAGCGAGT
>JANMYQ010000374.1:0-60799 GCA_031382215.1 Methylibium sp. | reverse complement strand
GACGACCTCGCCGCGCTCGGCCAGGCTCTTCAAGGTGGGTTCGTTGTCGGGCGTGGCCATGCGCATCGCCGGCTTGCCGGCGCAGGCGGCCAGCAGGCCGGCCGCGGTCATCGCGACAACGAGCGTGAGCGTGCGGCTATTTTTTGATCGCACGGCCGGCCTCGTCGGGAATGGGGGCGGGAGTGGGAGCGGGCGGGCCGCCAGCGTTCGGCAGGTTCAGACGCAGCGGGCGGTTCGCACGGTCGTACAACTGCGCCACCGCAAAGCGGGCCTGCAAGGTGTAGGCGGCCAGGCGTTCTTTCTGGCGGGTGAGTTCGGCCACCGCGATGTCTTGCACCGCCCGCTGCTGTTCGCCGCTGAGCGCCACCACGCGCGGCAGCAGCGCCTTGAGGGTCGGGGCTAGCGCGGCGATGCGTTTGCCGAAGGCGTCGAAGCGCGCCGGCTCTTCCGTCTGCGCCTGGGCCAGTGCGGTGTCGCGGCCACGCGCCTGGGCGAGTTGTTGATCGAGTTCGCGCAAGTTCTTCTTCGCGCCCCACACGCGCGCGGACTGCGCCTGTGCGAGCTGCCAGGTCAGCGCGCCGGCCACGCGTGCGGCGCGTTCGCGTGCGTTCGCCATCTCAGGGTCCGTCGATGCAGCGGTGTTTTTCAGGATCGCCTGCACTCTCGCCAGGCGCATCTGCAGATCGCGTTCGCGCGCATCGGCCAAGGCCACGCCGTCGGCTTGTTCCTCGGCCTGGGTCAGTTCGCCGGCCAGGCCGTCGCGGCGCTTCTGTTGTGCATCGAGCCCGCTCTCACCGGCCTTGGCACGAACCTGCGGCAAACGTTCGGCGTAGGCCTTGCGGCGGTTCGCCAGCATGTCATCGAACACGCCGAGCTTGTCTTGCCACTCGGTGAGGTTCTGCTCGAGAAAGCGCAGGTCGCGCAGGTTCTTGAATGCTTCCTGGAACTCGTGCTGCGCCAGCACTTGAGACAGGTGGCCGGCGTGCGGCATCTCGGGCAGTTCCTTGATACTCCAGAACCAGCCCATCTGGTCGCCCGGGTTGCGCTCCAGCAGGCCGGTGACGAGCTTGCCGCTGCGGATTGCGGCAATCGACTGGTCGAGGCTTTTCGTCTCGCGCTCGAACACCGCGAGCGCTTCGTTGTACTGCGTCAGCGACTGGCCGAAGGCGCCGATCTCGGCGTAGGCATACGGCACGGCGATGCGCGCTTCCAGCACCGCAGAGTCGCTGATGTCGCGCTGCCAGAGTTCGCCCCAGGGCACCAGCGCCTGGCGCGGTTGCTTCATCGCGAGCGCGGCCCAGCCGAAGCCGAGCAGCGCCTTGTTGGCGTGCAGGCTGGTCAGTCGCACTCTTTCGAGGAAGCCGCGCGCGGTTTCCGGCTTGTCGTCTTGCAGCGCGGCGTAGCCGAGCGCGACGTTGGCCTTGTCGCGCAGGCTGCGCAGTTCTTCGTCGGGTGCCGGTGCGCGGCCCAGCTCGTCGAGCAGCGCGCTGCCGCCCTCGATGTCACCGGCGCGGATCAGCGCCACGCCGAGGTTGAAGCGCACATAGGGGCTGGCGGGGTTGGCCTCTTTTCGGCCGGCGGTCATGGCCTTCAGGATTTCGGTCGCGCCGGCAAAGTCTTGCCGCGCCATGAGCAGGTTGGCGTGCAGCAGGCCGCGCTCTTCTTCGAGCTCGGCCGGCAACTGGTCCTTCACGCGCCCGATCGCTTCTTCGGCCTCGGGCAGAAACCCGCGCTGGTAGCGGATCTTGGCGAGGTAGAACCAGGCCCGGTCGCGCACCGGCGGCGCGGCGCCCTGGTCGAGCAACGCGGTGAAGATGTCGCCGGCCTCTTTGTGCTGGCCGTACGACAGCAGCATGCCGCCGCGCAGCAGCTCGGCCTCGTCGGCATGCTGCGCGACGCGGTTGAAGTGCTGCGATGTCATCAGGTTCGTGATCGACGTGAAGTAATGGTCCTGGTAGAAGTGGAACAAGGTGTCGCCGTAGTGCGGGTCGCGGATCGGCTGCAGCGGCGGCGCATCGGCGGCAGTGGCGGCCACGGCGTTGCCGGCCACGGAAGCCACGCAGGCCGCCGCCACCGCGGCACCGAACAGGCGCCGCAGAGGCTGGTGAAGGCTGACACGCAGGGCCATGCCGCCTTACTGCCAGACGCGCACGTCGAACTCGGGCTGCAGCTTGGCGGCAGAGTCCTTGATGCGCAGTTCGATGTACTTCGCGTCGGTGCCCTTGTCGAACTTCACCGTCGCGCCGCGCTTGTAGTCGCGGAAGTGCGGCCCGCCGCCGGTGAAGGTGGCCACCAGTTCGTGTTCGCCGGCACGCAGGTTGCCCAGGTACACGCGCTGCACGCCACCGCGGTGCAAGGCCTTCACTTCGCCGGGCGTGTAGAGGTAATTGGCGACCAGCTTGCCGTCGAGCTTGACCTGCACCGAGTCGAGCTCGAACAGCTTGCCCACGTCCATCGACACGAACAGCGCAACCTGCGTGTTGGCCGGGAACAGCAGCTCTTCTTCGAGCACGAGCAGGTCGCGGTTGAGCTTGATGACGTCGCTCTTGGCGTCCTGGATGCGCGTGTCCAGGCTCGCCGAGGCGGCGGCGGCCGGCGCGAGGGCAGCGACCGGCGCGGAGGCAGCCGCAGCAGGGGCAGTTGCCGCAGCAGGCGCCGCCGGCGCGGCCGCCTGCGCGTGCGCGCCGGTGACGACGCCGAACGCCAGCGCGACGACGATGAAGGGGTGCAGTGATTTCAGCATGGGGCCCGAACCTCTTCTAGAAAGTGGCCGACACGAACAACTGCAGCACGTTGGCGGTGAAGCCGTACTGGCTGCCGCTGCGCAGGTCGGTGAAGTCCTTGAACTTGAAGCGCACCATTTCGTACGCGGCGTTGGCCTTGATCTCGTACTGCCCCGGCACGCGCTTGAGCGTGTAGGCCACCTTGGTGCCCAGGCTGTAGCTGTTGAAGGTACTCAGCTGCCGGTTGCGCGAGACGAAGGTGGTCTGCTCGGTGGCGTTGTCGCTGTAGAACAGTGCCTTGTCCTGCGAATAGAAACGCACGAAGGCATCGCCAAGCCAGTTGTCGCCGAAGTAGCGGCTGTAGCCGCCCTCGACGGTGTGCGCCTTGATCGCCCAGGTGTCCCAGAAGTAGCGGTACTCGGCACGCACGGCGTCGCGCGAGCCCATGTCGCCGATGACGCGGAACTTGAGCGCGCGCGAGGTGCGCGTGCGCGGGTGGCGCTCGGGCACGGTGGCGCCGAACACCCGCGCGGCGCGGTAGGCGTTGCCCAGAAAGCCGTCGTCGGAGATCGCTTCGAGGTTGACGCTCATCAGCCACTGCGGCGTGAGGATCTGCGTCACGCCCAGGCGGTAGTGCCAGTGCTTGGCGTAGTCGAAGAAGGCCGCGTCGCCGCGCTTGCCCACGCGGTCGAGCGAACGCGTGAAGCCCAGATTCACGGTCGTCATGCCGCCGAAGGTCTCTTGCGACACGTCCAGGCTCGCCGCGTCGGCGGTGTAGTCGGGCTCTTTGCTGCTGGTGGTGGACAGCGTGATCATCGAGTCGCGCACCGCGTAGTCGGCACTGAAGCCGTACTCGGTGCGCTTCTCCTTGTACGGGCTGGCAGTGGTCACCACGTCGATCGAGGCATTGCTGACCGAGTCGACGTAGTACTGCGCCGACAGCGACACGCGGTCGGCCAGGCTCTTGCGCACCAGCAGCGCCGGGCCCGACGCGGTGACACCGCCGCCCTTGTAAAGGTGGTACATGCCTTCGGCGCTGTCTTCGGGCAGCGGGATCGCGCGCGCCGTGCCGGCGCCTCCGACAGCCAGCACGCCGCCCAGCAGCCCCGGCAGGTGGGCACCAGCCCAGCGCAGCGCGCTGCGAATGACGCTATTTGCAGCCACAGCCGCCTCCCTGCACGCCGGTGGCGCCGTGGGCCGCCTCGCGTACGTCGCGCACATGCTCGCTGTGCTTGTCGGCCAGCGCATTGCGCGAGAACTTCATGATCGGGTCGGCCAGGCGCTCGCGTTCATACGGCTTGACCCAGGGCTCCAGCGTGCCCCAGCTGCTGCAGCCGGCGAGCAGCGCGGCGCCGGCCAGGGCCGCCATCCGAAGAAGAGAGGTGCGCGCTGCCACGTTCATTCCTTCAGCAGGCCGCGGATCTGCTGGTCATACGTCAGCTCGTAGCCGTCGCGATAGCCGCGGTGGATGTAGCGCACCTTGCCGTCGCGATCGATCACCACGGTGGCCGGCATCGCGCTCATGTCGTAGAGCTTGCTGACGCTCTTGTCGGTGTCCAGCAGCACCGGGAACTTGACGCCCAGCTTGCTGGCCAGGTCGGCCGCGACCTTGGGGTTGTCGTCGATGTTGACGCCGAGCAGCACGAAACCCGAGGCGCGGTACTTGTCGTACAGCGTGTTCAGGTGCGGGATCTCTTGCCGGCAGGGCCCGCACCAGGTGGCCCAGAAGTTCACCAGCACCACCTGGCCGCGCTGCTCGTGCAGGCGCAGGTTCGGCCCGCCCATCGTGCGCAGCGTGAAGTCGGGCGCCGGGGCAGACGGAGTGACCGCAGGCATCGCGACGCAGGCAGCGACCGCCAGGGCGGCGCCGAGCAGCAGTCGAATCGTGGCGAAATGCAGAGGGGTGTGGGTCATGGTCATCACTGGCTGAACGTTAAGGGCTGCTGTTACAAGGCTTGTAACAAGAGGTGCGCGTGGGAGGTCCTGTCAGGGGTCTTGCCGAGCTGCGGTGGGTCAGAAGAGAGGATCAGAAAAAGTAGCTGAGCCCGCCGGTGAGCTCCAGGTTCTGTGTGCTCTGGCGCTTGCCCAGCAGGTCGAGCGAGAAGATGTGGTCGCGCATGTCCACCTGCAGCGCCCAGCGGTCGGCCAGCAGCAGGCGCATGCCCAGGCCGACGTTGAAGGTCTGGCGCTTCTGCGCGTTGAAGCTGGTGCTGCCCACGCCGCCGATCAGGTACACCGCCGTGGCCTTGGCGCGCTTGCTGCCCAGGAACACCTCGCCCGGCAGCACGTTGTAGCCGGCGGACAGGTTGTAGTACTTCAGCGTGTCCTTGCCGGTCGGGAAGATGCCGCCGGGCAGGATCTGCCGGTAGGTCTCGTCGCTGACCTTGGTCTGCGCGTAGGCGAACTGGGCGAAGAAGTCTTCGGTGATGTGGTAACCCAGCCGCACGCCGCTGACCGAGCTGGCGCCGAAGTTCTGCACTTCGTAGATGCCGGTGAACAAACCGATCTCGAAGTCTTTCGACGGGAAGCGCGGCAGCGGCACCTCGCGCCGCTCGACCTGCGGCACGATGACCTGCTCGTTGGCGGGCTTCTGGTCTTGCGCATGGGCCGGTGCCGGGGTCAGTGCCAGGACCGTGGCGGCCGCGGCAAGCAGGCTCGCCAGCGCCTTCGCACCTGCGGTGTTCAATGCTGCGGCGTTGGTTGTCGTGTTTTGCATGGGTGCTCGGGAAGTTGGGAGTGCGTGCTCTGGCACAGCATCAAAAGAAGAACGACAGCCCCGCGGTGATCGCGCGGTACTCGCTGCTCTTGGCATCCGAGAGGAATGCGGTGTAGATCGAATAGTCTGCGCGCAGAACGAAGCGGTCACTCAGATAAAACCGGGCACCGACGGTCGCATTGCCCAGTTTGGCGTTGGTCGTGAAGTTGCCCACCAGGCTGGTGTTCGGGATGTTCTTGAACTGGCCGAAGCCGATGCCGAAGAACGGTGACAGACGCCGGTCGGACCAGGGCTCTGACTGCAGGTTGAGGTGCCAGAAGTCGGTGCCCGAGAACACGCCCTGCACCTGGCCCAGCGTGGCCTCGGCGGTGAGCGTGTCGGACAGCTTGTAGCTGGTCCACATCTTCAGCATCGGCTCGGACTTGAAGCGGCCCCAGGCGGCGCCGAGCTGCACACGGCGGGTCAGGTAGTCGTCGAGCACAAGGTCGCGGAAGGTCTTTTGCGCACCGGCTTCAGTGAGCGTGCTTTCGAGCTGGCGGCGGTGCACCCAGCCGAGCTTGTCGCTCGCGGTGCGCACCTTGTACCAGTCGGTGTGGCGCATCTCGATCGACACCCATTCGGTGCGCTCGGCGACATGGAACACCGGGAAGCCGCGGCCGGGGCCGGTGCGCATCTCAAGGTACGGGTCGGTGACCTGCAGGCGCTCGCCCGAGGCGGCGGTCGTCGCGCTGGGTGCCGATACGGGTGCAGGCACCGGTGCGGGTGCGACCACCGGCACCGCCGGTGTATCGGCCGTACCCGCCGGTGCCGATTGCGCCAGCACGGCCCCACTGGCGAGCGCGGCGCTGACGATGGCACTCAAGGTGACCCCCAGGGGCGACGCATGTTGTAACAGCGACCCCGCTGCGACACGTGTGCCTGGCCCTCGGCGCTTCGGGGCCGCTGCCGGAGTGCGAGCGGTCATTGGGTGTTGCACGCGCCCGTGGCCGGATCGGCGGGCGTGAACATGCTGTTGGCGGCGGAACTGAACTCGTCCTGGCCCTGGGGCACGGGATGGTTGATCCAGTACTGGAGGAGTCTCACGTTCGGGTCCTGGTCGTTTTCGAAGATCAGGCCGCCGCCGTGCAAGACGTTGAGCAGCCTGGGCTTGGCGAGTATGCGACTCTGGGTGAGCGAACCGAACACGACCTCCCCCTGGGTCGAGTAAAAGTTCTTGTACATGTCACTGGCGCGAATGGCGTCGGGCGTGTTGGTGGCCACGTCCACCGGCTGCGCCGCGCCGACGACGCGGAACGCACCGCCGGTGCCGGTGACGGTGTCATGGCAACCCGCCGCGGCGCAGGTGTTGATCGACAGCGCGCCGTTGACGTTGATCTGCAACTGCGCCAGAAAGATCGGGTTGATGCACTTCTGGTAGTAGGCGTAAGACAGCGTCTGCCCGCCCGTGCCCGGTGGGTTGCTCACGTCGGGCGGGTTGCTCAGCGGGTTGCCGCCGCCGCAGCCGGCCAGGGCTAGCAGCCCGGCCAGTGCGGCGATGCTTGCGCTCGCAGAGAAATCAAACCTCATGGGCATCCGGTGGCAATCCAGTTAGCGATGGTCGTGTACGCCGCGCTGCCCACCGGCAGAACGGCCGCCGTCTGGCCGACCGCGCCGGCCGGGTGCGGCACGCTCGAAGGCCGACTCAGCAGGTAGTTCGACGGCGCATTGCACGCATTCGAGATCATCGACAGTGTGACGCCGAAATCGCCCTCGGCGCTGCCCGTGAGCACGAACCGGTTCTGTCGGAAGGCGGTTCCGGCAGGAGTTGTCAGATCGCTGCCGACCGCCTGGTGGCAGCCCGACGCACAGGTCGAACGCAGGATCGGCTGCACCTGCGTAGTGAAGGTCGCCTGGCTCAGGCCGTTCAGCGCGCGCACGCCGCCGGTGGCGTTGAACGGGTCGTTGTAGTACTGGCCGCCCAGGTCCATCCATTCGGCGAGCAGGCGCTTCTCGGCCGCGTTCAGCAGGGTCGCGTGGTCCGGCGCGCCGGCTGGCGGGGCCGGGTGCGCGGTGGTGGCGGCGGCGCCAGCCAGCAAGGTCTCCCCGAACATGATTTCGGTGAGCCGGCTCTTGCGCGCCTGGCCCGCGCTGTTGGCCGCGCCGGAGCTGGTTTCCACCAGCGGCGCGCCGCGCACGATCATCGGCACGCCTTCCTGGATGCGCGTTTGTGGCAGGCCGGTGACCGGGTCGAGCACCGGGTCGCCGATCAGCAGCTCTTCATACGACACGAGCCGGCCCGTGCCCGACACATTGGCGCGCAGGTCGAGCTTGGTGATGTCAGCGTGGCAGGTGGTGCAGGTGTTGGCGCCGCCAGCTCCACGCGCTTTGGTCCACAGCGGCTGGATGTGCTCGGGGTAGTTGATCAGGCCGTTCACCGGCGCGGGTGTGGTCAGGTCGTCGGCGGCGCTCGCGTTGCCGGTGTAGCGCAGCGAGATCGCCGGGCGCGCGGTCACGCCGGCACGCGTGGTGTCGGCCCACACGTCGGTGAAGACCGGGTTGGCTTGCAACGTCAGCGCCGTCGCGTCGAGCCGGGTGCGGGTGGACGCCATCGTCTCGCCCGACAGCCGTGCCCCGGCCAGCGCGGTCACCAGCGCGGCCGGCGTGGTGTTGACCACCGTGCCCGAATTCAGCGCGCCACCGCGGCGCGGGCTGTGGCAACCGTCGCAGGTGCGGCGTTCGCCCGGGCGCACCTGGATCCAGTTGGTGTGGGTCTGGAACGCACGGCCCTTGCCGTCGACGATGGACAGCGCCAGCGGCACGTCGGCCGGCACCTGCAGCTTGAAGGAACCGTCGGGTTCGACCGGCGCGTAACCCAGGATCTGCTGCTGCTCGAAGTCGGTCTCGCCGATCGTGCTGCGCAGGCCCATCATGCTCGACGGCGGCGAGACGGCCCGGATGGCGCGCACGAAACGCGCCGGTGCGCAGCCGTAAGCGGCGTTGGCCGGGTCCTTCATCTTCACCAGGTCAGCCACCATCGCGCGGGTGTCCAGCACGTCGGTCGGGGCGGTGAGCGCGATGCCGGTGGTGCAGCCGGCCGGGCGGTCGGCGGCGGTCAGCATCTGCTCGCCCATGCGGCCCAGGCCGTCGGTGTCGTAGACGCTGCGCACTTCGATCAGCGCCATGTTCAGTGCCGCCAGCGACGCGTCGACGTTGGTCGGCGGCGTGGCGTTGGGCTCGGCGCGCGACTGCAGCGCGATCGGGTCGGTGTACATGAAGCCCGCTGGCGGCGCGGCCACGATCAGCCAGGTCTGCAGCTTGTGGTCGAACATATAGATGGCGTAAGCAGCAGGTGCGTTGTCCTGCAGCGGGTCGGCCGCGGCGGCGGCGGCCATGCGGTCGCGGTCGCCGAGGCGGGCTTTCTCTTCAGCGGTCAGGGTCGCACAGGCCACGATGACCCCGGCGCGCGTGACTTCACACGGCCGGTAGGCCACCAGCACGCGGTTCGTGCCGTCCCACAGCGGGTAGGGCGTGGTCACGCGGCCGTATTGCGACAGGCCGCGGCCGTCGTTCAGGTCTTGCGCGGTGATCGAGGTCTGGCCACCGGCGGCCGGCACGGTGGAGTTGGCCGGCGTGTTGTTCTCGGAGTAGTTGGCGGCGTCGACGATCATCATCTTGCCGCCCTCCTGCGTGCCCGACAGCGACATCAGGTCGGTCGCGAGAAAGCCCTTGTTCGGGCCGGCCGGGTCCATGTCGCGCGGGTGCAGGAAGCTGTTGCCGGGGCTTTGCGCGCCGTACAGCACGAACATGTTGGTGCCGTCGGGCTTGGCGCTGAAGACGGCGAAGCGGTTGCGGTCGCCCACGTGCTCCCAGCGCGAGAACATGATGTCGCCATTCGGGCGCACCACCGGGTTGCGGTCGTGGCTCTGGTTGAACGAGATCTGCGTGATGTTGCCGCCCTCGGCATTCATCGTGTGCAGGTTGATCACGCGCTCGCGTTCGTACTCGTCGAGCCCGTAGTACTCCTGGCCGGTCGCCTGGTTCATTTTCGACTTGGTCTGCCGGTTCGACGAGAACACGAAGCCGGCGCCCGCGGGCAGGTAGGCCGGGTCCACGTCGTCGTCAACGGTCGAGGCGGTGATGCGCCGCAGGGTGCCGCCGGTGAAGCCACCGGTGCTCATGTCGTATTCCCAGATGTTCCACTTGCCGGTGCAGGCGGGCTGGCCGTTGATGGTGGACGTGTTCGTCGTGGGGCAGCGCAGCGAGAAGACGAGCTTCTTCGCGTCGTACGACGCTTCGGGGTCGGACGCGTCGCCCTTGCCCTGCGTGATCGCCGCGGTGATGTTGTGCTCCGGCGCGCTCGGCGACGACTTCTCGCGGATCATCAAATCACCGCCGTCGGCCGTCGGTGTGCCGTCGGTCGGGTTCATGCCCAGCGCGGTCGAGCGCTTCACGTAAGCCAGCGGCACGTCGCCCTGCACCGTGACCGAGTTGCTGCCGCTCGAGCTGCCGCTGCCGCAACCCGCAAGGGTCAAGGTCGCCAGGCCCAGCAATGCCGCCGCGCAACTCAGTGCGCTCATTCTTGTCAGTTCATTCATGTTCGCTCCCCCATGTGTCGATCGAAGATCGACGTGAATCACTGCCGCGTCTGCGGGCGTCCAGCCAGCAGACCCGACGAAAAATGCAGGCGCCCGTGCGCGTCGACGACCACTGCGTCGACCCCCGGCTGCGCTTCGATCAAAACCATGCCGCGCTCCAGCCCCATCACGAACAGGCACTTCGACAGCGCCTCGCTGGTCAGGCCATCGTCGGCCAGGATGGTCACGCTGCGAATGCTGTGGGGCGACTTGCCGGTCTTCGGGTCGAGCACGTGGTGGCAGCGCACACCGTCGGCTTCGAAATAGCGCTCGTAGTCGCCCGAGGTCGAGATCGCCACGTCTTCGAGCGGCAGCACGGCCACCACCGCGTCGGCATTGCGCGGGTCGCGGATCGCGATCGTCCACGGCCGGCCGCGCTTGTCACCCAGCACATGGCTGTCGCCGCCGGCGCTGACGATGGCGTGGCGAATGCCCATGCGCGCCAGGATCGCCACGCCGTGGTCCACCGCATGGCCCTTGGCAAAACCGCCCAGGTCGATGCGCACGCCCTCGCGGGCAAAGCGGATCGTGCGGTGTTCGCGGTCGAGGAGCAGGTGCTTCCAGCCGATCGCGGCACAGGCCTGCGCCAGTGCGGCGTCGCTCGGCTTGATGCGCTCGCGGTAGTCGTACAGGTGGCCGGCGCTGGCGTAGGTGATGTCGAAGGCGCCGCTCGACAGTTCGGAAAAGCGCAGCGAGCGCGCGATCAGCTCGAACATCTCTGCGCAGATCGGCACCGGCCGCTGCGCCGCGTCGCGGTTGATGATGGACAGTTCGGAGACCGGCTTGTACGGGCTCATCAACTGGTCGATGCGGTGCATCTCGGCCATTACCGCGTCGATGGCCGCCTCACCCGCGTCGCGGTCGTCGCTCCACAGCTCGACGCTGATCGCGGTGCCCATGATCGCTTCTTCACGCTTGCACCAGCCGTCCGCAGGCACGTGCGCGGCGACTGCAGGCTGGGCTGCAGAGCGGAAGGAGAGCTTGGGCATGGCGAACACGGTGGTCTCCTCAGGCGCAGTGAAGCGAGGG
Source organism: Methylibium sp. (assembly GCA_031382215.1). Taxonomy (GTDB): domain Bacteria; phylum Pseudomonadota; class Gammaproteobacteria; order Burkholderiales; family Burkholderiaceae_C; genus LGRD01. Next base: position 49,718 of record JANMYQ010000374.1, on the reverse strand, counting down.
GGCACAGTGTGCGAAAAACCGGATTGCATGTGGACGCATGGCCACATCTTCGCCCTTGTCAAACCCGGAAATGCGCCATTTGTTGGCAAACGGCGAACGACTTACCTCCGGTGACAACAGAATGCGTGACCCCAGGTTGTAGGGCGCATGCAGATGATTCAGATGTGAGCGAAGGCAACCGTTTTGCGGGAATTTCGGGCCTTCGGAGCCGACGCGGCGGCGAATTCAGCGCCGCGTTGACAACCAGATGCCCGGCAGGATCAGCAACGCACCGACGCCGTGGTACCACTCGATGCGCTCGCCCAGCACACCCCACGCGAGCAGCGCGCGGTACAGCGGCCCCCGGTACAGCACCGTGCCGACCTTGGCCACGCCGAGCTTGCGCTGCATGTACGAATACGCGGCGTACGAGCCCGCCCCGGGAATCAGCGCTGCCAACAACACCAGCCCCAGGCTCTTCCACGACAGCTCGGTGGGCAACCAGGCCACCGCTTCCCACACCGTGAACGGGATCAGCACGACGATGCCGCCGACCGCCGTGAGCGTGAGCCGCGCCACTGGCCCGAAGGCCGACGGCCAGGCGCGCAGCAGCAACGAGTACGCCGCCCAGCACAACACCGCCACCGCGACCCAGGCATCACCCGGGTTGATGCGCAGTTGCGCCAGCGTCTCCCAGTCGCCCTTGAGCAGGATCATCACCACGCCGGCCAGCGCCGACACCACGCCTAGCCCTTGCAGCCCGGTGAAGCGCTCGTGCAGCCAGAGCGCCGAGATCAGCGCGATCAGCACCGGCGCGACCGAATACAGCAGCCCGATGTTGACGGCCAAGGTGCTGCGCCCGCCGATGTAGACGAACGCGCCGCAGACCCACATGCCCAAGGCCCCGAGCACGATGAACTGGCGCCACTCGGCGCGGATGAGCCCGCGCTTGGCCCACAGCTCGGTGCGGCACACGATGCCCAGCAACAGCGCCGCGATCGTCCAGCGGCCGAGTGCCAGCGCATGCGGCGCGATCACCCCCGGCGCCCAGCGCGCCACAAGGTAGTTCACGCTCCACAGCGCGGGGGTGATGAAGATCAGGGCCTGCGCGAGGCGCAGGTCTTGGGTGGGCGGCTCGCTGGACGGCATCTGAGGATGAAGGATGCCGTTGAACTTACCTGGCGAGCCCGAGCGTGCTCAGGCTGTGCGCGAGCCGAACAGCCCGCGGTCGTCACGGATGATCTTTGCAGTGCGCTCGAAGTGCGCACGAAGTTGTGCCACGGCTTCGTCGGCATGGCCCGAAATCGCAGCCTCCACCAGCTGTTGGTGCTCGCTCTTCACGCCACGCTTGGCGAAGGCTCGCGGGGCCGACAGACGCCGATAGCGGTGGTGCTGGTCGGCCAGCTGCTCGCAGAAGCCGAGCAGCCAACGTGATCCACACCCGCCGATCAAAGCCCGATGGAAAGCGCGGTGCAGCGGCTCCCACTCCGGGTTGTCCTCGAATCGATCGCTGGCCAACGAACGCTGCGTGCGTGCGAGCCGATGGTGCGCCAGCACGAGCGCCTCTTCCCACTCGAGTGTGTGCGAGGCAATCGACTCGCGCAGCGCAATCTCCTCGAGCCAGCAGCGGGTCTTGGTGATCTCGAGCAGGTCCTGCTCGCTGATCGCCGCAACGACGAAGCCCCGCTGCTCGCGGCGCTCGACCAGGCCGTCCGCGACGAGACGGTTCAGCGCCTCGCGCAGCGGCGTCGCGCTGGTGGCGTAGCGCTCGGCGAGCGCCTCGATTGCCAGTTTCGAGCCCGGTTCGAGCACGCCGCCCAGCAGGTCCGAACGCAACTGATCGAACAGGCTCGTCGCGCGGGTGGCGGTGCCGTTGACGGTGGCGAGGGCAGGGGTTCTGGCCATGATTGAATGTACATCATCTTGACAATCGTACTTTTATATATAAAACTGAGATCATGAGTTTGGAGCTTCGATGAACAAACTGACCTTGAACCAAGCCCGCACCCTGCTCGACGGCGCACTCTCGGCCGCCCGTGAGAACGGCTTCAAGCCGACGGGCGTGGTCGTTGTGGACGCCGCCGCGCAGATCGTCGCATCGGCGCGTGAGGACGGCGCCAGTGCGCTGCGCCTGGACATCGCGCTCGGCAAGGCGGGCGCTGCCATCGGCATGGGCGTCAACAGCCGCGGGCTCGTTCAGCGCGCCAAGGACATGCCCGCGTTCTTCGGCGCGATCGCATCGACCGCGCAGCAGCCCTTCATCCCGCAGGTCGGTGCCGTGCTGATCACCGACGATGCCGACGCGGTGGTCGGTGCGGCAGGCGCATCGGGTGGCACCGGCGACGAGGACGAGCAGATCGTGATCGCGGGCATCCTCGCCGCCGGACTGCGCCACCCCTGAGCAAACCGCCGTGCTGCATACCACCGCCTGCGCCTGTGGCATCGACATCCATGCGCATGTCGTGCCCGAACGCTTCCCCGCGTACCTCGGCCGTGCGGTTCCGTCGCCATGGCCGACCACCGCGCAGGCGCCCGACGCGAAGGGCCTGTGCCATCGGCAGGTGCTGATCGGCGGCAAGCACTACCGGACCGTGGACGAACGCTGCTGGTCGCCGGCCCGCCGCTTGGCAGACTTGCCGGAGATGGGCCTCGCGTGCCAGGTGCTGTCGCCAATGCCCGAGCTGTTGTCGTATTGGCTCGATCTGGCCGATGCGCAACCGCTGATCCGCTTTCTCAATGAACAGACCGCGGCGATGTGCGCCGAGTCCGGCGGGCGACTGCTCGGCCTGGCCGCCGTACCGCTGCAGGACATCGATGCAGCAGTCGCCGAACTGCAGCATGCCGTCGGCCGCCTTGGCCTCATCGGCGTCGAGATCGGCAGCAACGTCAACGGCAAGCCGATCGGCGACGCACGGTTCGATCCCTTCTTCGAAGCCTGCGCGGCGATGGGCCTGCCGGTCTTCGTGCACGCGCTCAAGCCCGCTGGCGTGGACCGCCTCGTCGGCCCTGCGCCGCTGCAGCAGGTGCTGGCCTATCCGACCGACATCGGCCTCGCAGCCGCCTCGGTCATCACCGGCGGGCTGGTGCAGCGGCACCCCAACCTGCGCATCGCCTTCAGCCACGGCGGCGGCACGCTCGCGATGTTGCTGCCTCGCCTGCAGCAGGGCTGGAAGACCTTCCCGGCACTCGGCGAGATCATGGCCGAGTCACCGGCCGCGCAGGCACGGCGCCTGTTCTACGACACGCTGGTCTACGACGCGCCGACGCTGCGCCACCTGATCGCAAGCTTTGGCACAGAAGCGCTGATGCTCGGCACCGACCATCCCTTCAACTTCCACGAACCCCGCCCGCTGGCGCGCCTGGATGAAGCCGGGCTGGACGCCGCCACGCACGCTGCACTCGCCTTCGGCAACGCGCAGCGTTTTCTCGGCCGCGTGCTCATCACAGACAAGGAGTCCGCATGAGATCTGACTGGATCGAAGCGCTGCGCAGCGTCTCGCTGACCGTGCCCGACCTCGCCGCCGCCGAGGACTTCTACACCCGCACCTGGAAGCTCGCCGTCGCCGCGCGCGAGGCCGACACGATCTACCTGCGCGGCAGCGGCAGCGATCACCACGTGCTGGCGTTGCGTGCCGCGCCGGGCACGCCAACGATCCGCGCCGTCACGCTGCGCGCCCGCAGCGCAGCGGCGCTCGATGCGATCGCCCAGGCGACGACGGCCGCCGGCGGCCACGTGGAGCGTGCGGTCGGCGATGCCCGCGATCCGGCTGGCGGTCGCTCGTTGCTGATCCGCGATCAGGACGGACGGCGCTTCGAGATCGTTCACGGCGATGCGCGGCGCGCGCCCGCCGAACCGGCGCCGCCGGATCAACCGGTGCGCCTCGCGCACGTGGTCGTCAACTGCCACGCGATCGCGACGACACAGGCCTTCGTCGAGCGAGCGCTGGGCTTCGCGCTCGCCGACCGCACCAGGATCATGGCGTTCATGAACTGCAACGCCGATCACCACTCGCTCGCACTCGGCGACACCGACAACGACGCGTTGAACCACGTCGCCTTCCTGATGCCGACGCTCGACGCCGTGATGCGCGGCGGCGGCCGGCTCAAGGACGCTGGCCTGCCGCCGCAGTGGGGGCCGGGCCGGCACGGCCCGGGCGACAACACATTCAACTACTTCGTCGATCCCTTCGGCATCGTCATCGAGTACACGGCCGAGATCGAGCAGATCGACGACAGCTACCGGCCCGGCGGCCCCGCCGACTGGACCTGGCCGCCCGGCCGCATCGACCAGTGGGGCGTGGGCACCGCGCCTACCGACCACCTCAAGCAGGCGCAGCGCGCCGTCTTGTTCGCCCCTTCGCTTTGACTTCACCCCAAGAGGACCCACCATGCGATTCACCACCTACCTGCGCGACGGCCAGTCGCGCCTGGCCGTCGTCGACGGCACGCGCGCCATCGATCTCGCGGCCGACCTGCGCGCCGAACTGGAAGCGGGCCGCGACCTGCGCGCGGCCGGCCGCGCCGCAATCGCGTCAGACGCGCCACGCCTGCCCCTGGCCTCGCTCGCGTTCGCCCCCATCGTCCCCGAGCCCGGCAAGACCATATGCCTCGGCCTCAACTACTTCGACCACGCCAAGGAAGGCGGGCGCGACAAGCCCGAGTTCCCGTGGTTCTTCTTCCGCGGCAAGAGCTCGCTGATGGGCCATGACCAGCCCGGCGTGTGCCCGAAGGTCTCGGCCAAGTTCGACTACGAGGCCGAGCTCGCCGTCGTCATCGGCCAGAAGGTGCCGCGCCATGTGAAGCGCAAAGACGCGCTGCAGTACGTCTTCGGCTACAGCTGCTTCAACGACATGTCGGTGCGCGACTATCAGAAGCGCACGCCGCAGTGGACCATCGGCAAGAACTTCGACGCCACCGGCGGCTTCGGCCCGGTGCTCGTGACCGCCGACGAACTCGCGCCCGGTGCGACCGGCCTGCGCCTCCAGAGCCGGCTGAACGGCACGGTGATGCAAGACGCGGACACCAGCGACATGATCTTCCCGGTCGACGAGACGATCGCGCTGCTGGCCGAGTGCATGACGCTCGAGCCGGGCGACGTGATCGTGATGGGCACGCCCGCCGGCGTCGGCCAGGCGCGCACGCCGCCGGTGTGGATGAAGGCCGGCGACGTGATCGAGATCGAGATCGAGAAGATCGGCGTGCTGCGCAACACTATCGTCGCGGAGGGCTGAGCCGTGGCGAGCCGAGCGCCGGGCCGTTCCCAAGCCGAATCGCATCCCAAGGGCCACGAAGGGGCCTCTCGTGGCCCCTGGGGATCGGACGCGCTACCCCACGGCCGAGGGGCTGACATCTACGACGTGGCCATCGTGGGTTACGGGCCTGCCGGCGCGGTCGCCGCCGGCCTGCTCGGCCAGGCCGGCTTGTCGGTCTATGTGTGCGATCGATTGAAGGGCGTCTACGAGATCCCGCGTGCGATCTCGCTGGACCACGAAATCCTGCGCACGTTCCAGCAGCTCGGTGTGGTCGACGCGGTGCGGCCGCACATCGAGCCCTTCACGCCGTCGGAGTTCTTCGGCGTCGATGGGCAGCTGATCCGGCGCATGACGATGATCGACCCGCCCTATCCGCAGGGCTACACGCCGTCGAACGTCTTCACGCAACCGCCGGTCGAGCGTGCGCTGCGCGAGCGCATCGCGCAGATGCCGAACGTGACGGTCGAAGAAGGTGTGGAGTGCACTGCGCTGACGCAGGATGCCGAGGGCGTCGAACTCACCGTGGCCGGGCGGACGGTCCGCGCGCGGTGGGCCATCGCGGCCGACGGCGGCTCGAGCACCTTGCGCGCGATGCTAGGCATCACGCTCGAAGACCTCGGCTTCGACGAGCCGTGGCTCGTGGTCGACGTGATGGTCAACGAGCGCGGCCTCGCCAAGCTGCCCAAGACCAGCGTGCAGTACTGCGAGCCCGAACGCCCGTGCACGCTGGTGATCGGCCCCGGCAACCATCGTCGCTGGGAGATCAGCCTCAAGCCCGGCGAGGACCCGAAGCAGGCCGCTACGCCCGAAGGCACCTGGGCCTTGCTCTCGCGCTGGCTCACGCCCGAGGACGGCACGCTGTGGCGGCAGTCGAGCTACCGCTTCCACGCGCTGGTGGCGCAAGCCTGGCGCGCCGGTCGCGTCTTCGTCGCGGGCGATGCCGCGCACATGCAGCCGCCCTTCCTCGGCCAGGGCATGTGCCAGGGCATGCGCGATGCGGCCAATCTGTCGTGGAAGCTCGCCGCGGTGCTGCGCGGCGAGGTCGGCGGCGGGGTTGGCGGAGAAGCGGCCGAGCGCCTGCTCGACAGCTACGGCACCGAGCGCAAGGCACATGTGCGCGAGCTCACCAGCCGCCTCAAGGCGGTGGGTGCGGTGATCTGCGAGCGCGACGTCGCCAAGGCCCGCGAACGCGACGCGCGGCTGCTGGCTGAGTGCGGCGGCGTCGTGAAGGACACGCCACGCCAGGACATCCTGCCCGTGCTGGTCGGCGGCCTCGTCACGACGAGCCCAGGTGCCGGCGCGCTGTTCCCCCAGCCGCGCCTGAAGAGCGGGGGGCTGCTGGACGAGCGCTACGGGCACGGCTGGCGGCTCGTCGGCGACGGCGGTTTGCCGGTCGACGCGCCGGCCGGGATGACCTTGATCGACCTGGCGCGTGATCCGGAGGCCCAGGGCGTCGTGGCTGCATGGATGCAGCGCCATGGCGTGCATGTGGCGATCGTGCGGCCCGATCACTACACCTATGGCTCAGCGCACGACCGCGCTTCGCTCGACCAGCTACTTACGCAGTGGCAGCAGCGCTGACTTACCGACGACATCATCAGGAGACATCACCATGCAACGAAGACATACCCTGCTGGCGCTGGTCGCCGCACTCGCCTTGCCCACCGCGCTGCGCGCCCAGGCGTGGCCCGACAAGCCGATCAAGTGGATTCTTTCGCAACCGCCCGGCTCGGGGCCCGACAACGTCGCCCGCATCCTCAGTGACCGCCTGACCAAGGCCTGGGGCCAGGCCGTCGTGACCGAGAACAAGCCGGGCGGACAGAACACGATCGGCGCGCAGGCCGCTGCCCGCTCAGCCGCCGACGGCTATGCGTTCTACTTCGCAACCACTGCCGCGCTGGTGACCAACCCGCTGCTGTTCAAGACCCTGCCCTACGACCCGCAGAAGGACTTCGTGCCCGTGGCCTTCGTCGCACGCAGCCCGTTCGCGCTGCTGGTGGCGGCAAACTCGCCAGTCAAGACGGTGGACGAACTGGTCGCGCGCAGCAAGGCCGAGCCGGGCCGGTTCACGATCGGCAACGAGGGCCCGCGCACCTTCAGCGGCATGATCGCGCGGATGTTCAACGCACGCAGCCAGGCCGGCGCGAACCTCGTGCCCTATGCCGCCGTGGGCGTGGGCACCCAGGACCTGATCGGCGGCCACGTCGACGCGATGGTGGCCGACCTTGCGTCGACCGCCGCGCTCGTCAAGCAGGGCCGGCTGCGCCTGCTGGCCACGACCTCGGCCAAGCGCCTGCCCGGCTGGGACAACGTGCCTGCGCTGGCCGAGAAGTACCCGGGCCTCGACATGGCGGGTTGGTTCGCGATCGTCGCGCCCACCGGCACGCCGGCCGCGGCGATCGACCGCGTCAACCGCGACGTCAACGCGCTGCTGGGCGACAAGGACGTCGCCGAGCGCATCGGCGTGATCGGCCCGATCGTCGACGGCAGCATGAGCGTCGAGGCCGTGGGCGGCTTCCTGCGCAGCGAGAGTGCGCGCTGGGCCGCGGTCACGAAGGAGATCGGCCTGCTGCCGGAGTGAACGCTACTTCTGGTAGCGCTCCATGTTCATCGTCGAGGCCTCGATCTTCGCCATGAACTTCGCGGCGGCGGGGGCCTTCTCGAAGCTCGCCATCGAGGCGTCGGCGTCTTTCTCCGACCGCCAGTGGACGATCACCAGCCAGTCGCCGTCCGCGCCATGCGCGCTCTCGCGCGAGACGAAGCCCGGCTGCTTGGCGACGTGCTCACGCTCCACCGCCTTGTCGATCGGCGCGAACTCGGCGGCCGAGACTCCCGTCTTGAGCTTGAAGGTGACGACTTCGACGACGTCGCCGCCTGGGCCGGCCAGAGCCGGCTGGACCGCGAACGTTGCCGACAGAGCGCTGCTCAGCAAGAACTTCCAGGGGCTCATCCGTTCCTCCGCGCGTCAGAACTTGCCGTTCGCGTTCTTCCACTCCGCGCGCGGCGGGATGGTCTCGATGGTGTCCCAGTGCTCGGCGATCTTGCCGTTCTCGACCCTGAAGAGGTCGTAGAACGCGCTCGGCTTGCCGGCGAACTCGCCCTCGCTGGCGATGAGCACGAAGTTGCCTTGGCCCAGAACCTTGTGGACCTTGTGGTACTTCATCGTCACACCTGCCTTGGCCATGGCCTGGAGCGCTGCACCGAGCCCGCTCAGGCCATCGGCGATCTGCGGGTTGTGCTGGTGGTACTTGTCGCCGTCGTAGTAGCCCGCCAGCCGGTCCATGCGGCCGTTGACCAGGATGTCGTCGACGAACGACGCGACCAGCTTCTTGTTGGCCGCGGTCTTGTCAAGGTCCGTCGCCACGGTCGGCCCGTCGACCATGGTGCGACCGCTCGGGTTGGGCTTGGCAGGCGTCTCCTGCAGGTTGTCCCAGTGTTCGACGATCTTGCCGTCCTCGAAACGGAAGATGTCGAAGCCGATCTTCGGCCCGAAGAAGTCGTACTCGGTGTGCGTGAAGACGAAGTCACCGTCCTGGAACACCCGCACCGTGTTCACCTTTGCCGACCCCTTGGGCAAGGCCTGCAGCACCGCGCCGAAGCCGGCCAGGCCGTCGCCGACGGCAAGGTTGTGCTGGACGTACTTGGCGGGGTTGACGACGGCCACCGGCGCCGATGCGCCAGTTTCGATGGCCTTGAGCAGCGCGACGACCTGCGCCTTGGGGTCTGAAGACATGAAAGTTCCTTTCGAGGAGAAGGGAGTCGATGCGCAACCTGCGACGACCGACAGAAGGCTCAACGCGAAGAGTCGCCTTGAGCAGGTGGGAATGACAGACATGGACGTTCCGTGATGGTTTGTTTGCAGCGCTCACTGTGCCCGCATCCTGCGCCGGTTCAAAGGTCACGGTTGAGAAAGTGATGGTAGAAATCGCGCAGACGCTCCATTGATGCGTCGAAAGGACGGTCCATGCCCCAAGCCCGCAAGCCGCTGCGCGAGACACGCTTCGCGAACGCGCGGCTCGACCCCATCGGCGTGGAGTTGATGACCGTGTCGCAACTCCGTGCGCGCGTGTCCACGAGGCAGTTGTTCGAAACGGAGCGCGTCCGGTTCTTCATGGTTCTCGTGGTAACCGCAGGGCAGGGAGAGCACCTGGTCGACTTCGAGCGCTTCATGCTACGCACCGGCCACGTCGTCTTTCTGAGGCCCGGACAGGTGCAGCAGTGGCAGCCGGCGGCCGGCTTCGAAGCCGACCTGCTGCTGATCGATCCGGCAGTCGTGCAGCCGGCCGCGGGGACGCACCGGCAGGGCACGATGGCGCTGCTGCGGCTGGACGATTGGCCGATCCGGTTCGAGATGGACGTCGGCGGCCTGGCCGCCTGGCGCTCGCTGTCAGCGCTGCTCCGCAGCGAACTCGACCAGCCGATGCTGGACGAGTTGTCGGCCGCCATGGCGCACGAACTGCTGCTCTGCCTGATGCTCGGCATCAGCCGATCGGCGACGGTGCACACGGCAGCACCGACGGCGCGGACCCAACTGGTTCGGCGCATGCAGCGCGAACTGGAGGGATTGCTCGACGCCCGCCCCTCGGTGGCGCTGCTCGCCCGCAGGCTGCGGGTCTCGACGAGCACCCTGGCACGCACCTGCCAGGACGTGCTGGGACATTCGGCCAAGGAGGAAGTGGATCGGCGCGTGGCCCTTGAAGCTCAGCGCCTGCTCGTGCACAGCACGTCCACGTCGGTCACGATCGGTGAGTTGCTCGGCTTCAGCGAGCCGACGAACTTCGTCAAGTTCTTCCGGCGGCGCGTCGGCACGACGCCGGAGGCGTTTCGGCAGGCGCATCGCCTGCATCGTCGTTGACGGCGTGAGGTTTCGGCAGCTACGGCGGATGAAGCGATGCCGCTTCATACTAAGTTGCGTTCAAACATATAGAAGTTATCCAACTGAACCCGGTCAGCGACCGAGTTCGTGAGTGGTTGGCTTCCATGGTGCGCAAGCCGTCGGTCAGCGTGAGCTCGACGGCATTGAGGTCAGCGAAGACGTGATTGGCGAAGCACTCCTCGCGCAGCGCTTCCCACAAGTGCTCCGCCGGATTCAGCTCCGGGCTGTAGGGCGGTAGGAACAGCAGCCGCATGTTCTCGGGCACGACAAGCTCGCTGGCCAGATGCCAGCCGGCTTGGTCCATGACCATGAGGACGAACTGCTCCCGGTGGCGCAGCGCCACCTCGGCCAGGAACAGCGACATGGTCTGCGCGCTGACCCAGGGCAGCACCAGGCTGTCGAGCACACCATCGTGCGGGCTGACCGCGCTGAAGGCGTAGAGGTACTTGCGCTCCAGGCGCGCACTGACCACGGGACGCGTGCCGCGCGGCGCCCAGCATCGCCGCGGCGTGCCGAGCAAGCCGAACCGGCCCTCGTCCTGGAACATCAACCGCACGCTGCGGTCCTGCTCAGCCTGGCGCGAGACCTCTTGGCGTATCGCGCGGCGCAGTTTTTTTAAAGGCGGCCTGCGCCGCAACGTCTGCCTTGGGATGCCTGGGCCGCGGCACCACCTTGCGCCAGCCGTGCCGCTCCAGCAGTCGGTAGATCGTCGAGCGCGCCACTTCTTTGCCCGCACGCTCACGATAGGCTTGCTGAACCTCGGCCACGGTCAGCATGCCGCCGGCCTCGGCGCGCCGGACGAACGGCGCCAGCAGCTCTTGCTCCTGGTCGGGGGTGAGGTACTGGTGATGGCGGCCTCCGCGGCCGTGAACATCGAAGATGGCCTCGCCCTCCTTGGCCCAGCGCGAGTGCAGCACGTGCACGGTCGCCGTCGACCAGCCCAGCAGTTGCGCGATCTCGGCTGCCGAACTGCCCAGAGTCGCCCGGATCAGCACGCACTGGATGCGCTGGTACTCCGAGTGACTGCCGGCTCGCTTGAGGCGCTCGGCCAACCGTTGCACCGTCGACTTGTCGCCCACGATCAGGTGCTTCATCCACGACTCCTTGAAGTCCGTGGGTCGATACTATATCTAATCTATTGAACGCGACTTTGTATCAGACGGAACGGTCGAGTCGCTCTTCTACTTACTTTCACCCGCGCCAGCATGCGCTGAGCGGCTCGATCCGGGAGAGCGTCGATCAATTCGGCTCACCTGAGATCCTGAAGCGCGGCGAACGCATCTATGTCGGCATCCCGAAGCTCGACGCGCAATGCCTCTTCGCCTTTCACCGCACGCGCCGCCCCGGGTGAATCTCGCGGCCCGGGCGTGAGTCAGGATCCTCCGGCGCCCAGCCACTCGACCGCGGGGCTCAGCCCCAGGCGCTGGGCCCGCTTGGCCAGCACCCGATCGAAGGTGGCGAACCCCCCCGCGCGGGCACTGCGGGCCAGATGCAGCGCAAAGGCCAGGCCGGCCTCGAAGGCATCAACCGCCGCGAGCACGTTGTCGCGGTCATCGACGGTGACATGTTCGATCCCCGCGAGCGCACGCAGTGCCCGCACGATGTCACGCCGCGGCAGATCGTAGAAGCCGCGCATCACCCACTCCAGCTCGAGCAACACGGTCACTGCAACGAAGGCGCGCTCCGAGAGTGCCGCCACGGCGGCCGGCCGCTGCCGGGCGGCTTGCGGGTCGTCTGCGTCGTTGACGAAGAAGCGGGCCAGGACGTTGGTGTCCAGCGATCTCACCGCTTGCTGCCCTTGCGCACAGGCTGCCGGGCCGCAAGCGTCGCAGGGTCGAAGTCCTCCAGACGGCGCGGCACGCCACGCGCCCGCGCCGTCAGCATGCCGGCCAGGTTTTCAACCGGGGCCGCAGCCACCGCACGCACGACGCGCAGCTTCAGGCCGTCAGCCTCCTCCACCGCTTCCAGCCGCGCCCCCGCGCCCATGCCGAGGCGGCGCCGCAGCGCGGCGGGAAGGACGATCTGACCCTTGGAGGAAACGAGCAGTGTGGACATCGCGAGCACCTCGCGGGCGAGTGCGGCAGGCTGGAATCCGGCCACTTTAGTTCGGCTTACCTAGTAAGTCAAACCATTGAGGGCGGGCCGAATGTCGGCCGCGCTGTCACGCCGCCGAACTGCGCGCCCGGTACAGCATGTCCAGCGTGATGTGCCGCACTTCCATCTTGCTCTGCTCGATGTGCGAGCGCAGCAGGCGCTGGGCTTCGTCGCTGCGGCGCTGGGTGATGGCGCGCAGGATCTTGGCGTGTTCCTGGTAGGTCACTTCCACGCGGCGCGGCTTGGTGAAGTCCAGGCGCCGGATGATGCGGATGCGCTCGGTCAGGTCGCGGTGCGCCTTGAGCATCTCGCGGTTGCCGCTGGCGCGCACCAGCTCGGAGTGAAAACTCTCGTCGAGCTGGCCGACGCGCCAGCCGTCGGGCTCGCGTTCGCTGGCAGGAATGAGCCACACCGCGGCCAGCTCCTTCAGCCCGGGGCGGTCTTCGGCCTCGCACAGGTGGCGCACCGCAAAACATTCGATCAGCACGCGGAAGTCGTACAGCTCGTCGAACTGGTCGAAGTCCAGCGGCGTGACGAGCCAGCCGCTCTTCGGGAAGACCTGCATGAAACCTTCGCGCTGCAGCCGCTGCAGCGCCTGGCGCAGCGGCGTGCGGCTGACCTGCACCTGCTGCGCGAGTTCGATCTCCGAGAAGCGGTCGCCCGGCATCATCTCGAAGTTGAAGATGCGCTGCTTGATTTCGCCGTAGGCGCGTTCGGCGAGCGTGGCGGGCGTCACGGCAGTGGCGGGTGTCAAGGCAGTGGCCGGCGGCGACATCGACAGGGGTGAGTCCAGGTGGCTGGAGTGGCAGTCACGGCACCATGCTCACATGGGCCGCGACGATTTTCCACCCTTCCGCGAAACGCACCCAGGTCTGGCTCTGGCGACCCCTCAGTGGTGTGTCGCTGCGCGTGAACTCGGTGAACGCGAACGCGGTGTGTCGGCCGAAGGTGGTGATGCGGATGTTGTGCAAGCTGCGCGTGAAGTCCGGCGCCTTCGAGGCGGCGCGGAAGGCCACCAGCTCGGCATGGCCCATCTGCAAGTCGGCAATGCCGTAGCGCGTCAGCGCCGGGTCGTTCCAGAACCAGTTGTTCAACGCCTCGACATCGTTGCGCATGAAGGCGGCTTCGTAGGCGTGGAACAGCGCGGTGATCTCGGCCAACACCTCGGGCAGGTTGATCTGATCGCTGCCGTTCATGGCGTCTTCTTCGCCAGCGATGCGATGTAGCCGCGCCAACCGCCGTATTCGCTCACGTCGGGCGCACCCTGCAAAGCCCACGGTTCGCAGATGAAGCCCTTCACCCAGCGCCCGTCTTCCAGCTCGACCGAGCCGAGCCCGAGCGGCGGAGCGATCAACGCCAGGAAGGAGCCGACGTGGCGCTGCGGCATGTCGTAGACCTCGACCTCGATGGCGTGGCCATGCTCGTCGCTCGCGAGCCGCGCGAGGCCGGGCTTCGGCGGCGTCTGCCCCGGCAGCGCATGCAGCCGGTAGCGCGGCGCGGTGCGCATGCGTTGCAGCAGCCGCGCGCCGCGCTCGATCAGCTGGCCGTGCAGCGGCATGCCCTGCAGGTGCGCGCCGACGACGGCGATGGCCAGGGTCGGCTCCGCACGCGGCACACGGGGCGGCGCAGCGGCTGTCGTGGCGAGGTCGGCCGGCGCGACCGGCCCCGGGAACGGCCCGAGCCGGCACCCCAGCGGCAGCCGCAACGAGGCCTGCCACTGCGCGGCCCAGTGCAGCAGCGCCGCGTCCATGCCGTTGCGCGCGACGAACGTTACGCCGAACGGCAGCCCTGCCGGCGTGAAGCCGGCCGGCAAGGCAATCGCGGACAACCCGAGCAGGTTGACGAAGTTGGTGTACAGGCCCAGCTCGCTGTTGCGCAGCACCGGCTCCTTGGCCACATCGGCCAGCAGCGGCAGGTTGGGCGCAGTCGGCAGCATCAGCATGTCGAAACGCTGCCAGACCTCGTGCGTCAGCACTTCGAGTTCGCGCAGCTTGTATTCAGCGCGAAAGGCGTCGGTGGCACTGAAGCGCGTCGCAGCGCTCACGACCTTGCGCACCGTCGGGTCCAGCACCTCGGGCTGCTCGGCCAGCCACTTTTCGAGCACGGTGTGGCGCTCAGCCACCCACGGGCCGTCGTAGAGCAGCCGGGCGATGTCGAAGAACGGCGTCATGTCGACCGCGTCGACTTCGCTCGCCAGCTCGGCCAGGTGCGCCTTGGCCGCGTCGAACGCGGTGGCGTAGGCGGTGTTGCCGAAGAACTCCGGCGCCGCCGGGCAAGCAACTCGCAGCGTGGCGAACTGCGCCGCGCCCGGCGTGCAATGGCGGAACGCCGGCTCTTGCGGCGCTTCGCCGGCGGCGTGTTCCATCACCGCCAGCACTTCGGCCGCGTCGCCTGCGAGCAGCGCGAAGATCGACAGCGTGTCCAGCGTGCGGCACGCCGGCACCACGCCGTGAATGCTCACGCGCCCCGGCGTGGGTTTGACGCCGACAAGGTTGTTGAAGCCGGCCGGCACGCGCCCCGAACCGGCCGTGTCGGTGCCGATAGCGAACGCCACCAGCCCGCGCGCCACCACCGACGCCGAGCCCGAGCTCGACCCGCCGCTCACGTACGCCGGGTCGAAGCTGTTCGGCACCGCGCCGTACGGCGAGCGCGTGCCGACCAGCCCGGTCGCGAACTGGTCGAGGTTTGTCTTGCCGACCAGCACCGCGCCCGCGTCCATCAACTTCTGCACTGCGCGCGCGGTGTGCGTGGCGGAGTGGGCAAAGGCCGGGCAGGCCGCGGTGGTGGGCCAGCCGGCCACGTCGACGTTGTCCTTCACCGCGAACGGCAGGCCACGCAGCGGCAATGAATCGGCCGCTTGTGCCTCGATGCGCGCGAGTTGTTCTTCGATCTGCTGCGGCGATGCCACGCTGATCCAGGCCGGGTCCTTGGCCAGCTTGGCCTGATCGGCGATGCGCGCCATCACCCGCGCCAGCGCCTCGCGCAGCGGCAGCGCACGCCAGCCGGCAAAGTCAGGTGACAAGAGCGCT
Organism: Methylibium sp.; assembly: GCA_031382215.1. Classification (GTDB taxonomy): domain Bacteria; phylum Pseudomonadota; class Gammaproteobacteria; order Burkholderiales; family Burkholderiaceae_C; genus LGRD01. Next base: position 34,488 of record JANMYQ010000374.1, on the reverse strand, counting down.
GGGAGTGAAGGCAGTGCCGCCATCACAGCGCCTCCATCAATACGCGGCTCGGCGCCGTCCAGCCGACGATCGCGCCCTGCGCGCGGATCATCTCCAGCGTCGCCTGCTTGAACGCGGGAAAGTAACTCTCGGTGCCGTCTTCGACGAGCAGGCAGTCGTAACCGCGGTCGTTCGCCTCGCGCATCGTGGTCTGCACGCAGACCTCGGTGGTCACGCCCATCATGATCAGGTGCGTGATGCCGTTGGCGGTGAGCATCGATTGCAGCGGCGTGGCGTAGAACGCGCCCTTGCCGGGTTTGTCGATCACGATCTCGCCGTCCACCGGCACGAGCGCGTCGATGATCTGGTTGCCCGGCTCGCCCTGCACCAGGATGCGCCCCATCGCCCCGATGTCGCCGATGCGCAATTTCGGTTCGCCGCGCAAGCGCTTGGCGGGCGGGCAGTCACACAGGTCGGGCGCGTGCGATTCGCGCGTGTGCACCACCGTGCCGCCGGCCTTGCGCCAGGCATCGAGCACGCGCTTGACCGTCGGCACGATGGCCGCCAGCAACCCCACGTTGTTGCCCAGCGTTTCGCCGAAGCCTCCGGGCTCGATGAAGTCGCGCTGCATGTCGATGATGACCAGCGCGGTGTGCTTCACATCGAACGTGTAGTCGAACGGATTGGCCTTCAGCGTGATCATGCGGCGATCGCCTCGGTTGTTTTGGCGGGCGCGTGCGCGCTTGCGTGGTGACCGCCGCCCATGTGCGCGCCCAGCACGTTGCGGTCGGCATCGGCCGCGCGCGTCTCGTGCACGATGCGCCCTTCGCTCATCACCAGCACGCGGTCCGACAGCGCGAGCAGTTCGTCCAGGTCTTCGCTGATCAGCAGCACCGCGCCACCGCGGTTGCGCACGTCCATCAGGCGCTGGTGGATTTCGGCGACGGCCGCGAAGTCGAGGCCGAATACCGGGTTCGCGACGATCAGCACGTCGGCCTCTTCGCTCAATTCACGCGCCAGCACCGCGCGCTGCACGTTGCCGCCCGACAGCGACCGGATCGGCGCCAGCTCACCACGCGTCTTCACGCCGAACTGTTCGATCAGAGAACGCGCGCGTTCGCGCAACTGCCCCGCCTGCATCCAGCCCAGCCGCGCCACCGGCGCGCGGTCGAAGCGCCGCAGCCCCAAGTTGTCGGCCACGCTCAGCTCGCCGACGCAGGCGTTGCGCAGCGGCTCCTCGGGCAGGCTGCGCACCTTCAGGCGAAAGTTCTGCGCCCGCGTGGCGTAAAAGCGCTCGTTGCCGATGTGCACCTCACCGGCCGAGATGCGGCGCTGGCCTACCAACGCTTCGAGCAACTCGCGCTGGCCGTTGCCCGCCACGCCGGCGACGCCGACGATCTCGCCGCCCTGCACCTTCAGGCTCAGGTCGTCCACCGCGATCTGGCCGCGGTCACCATCGACCGTCAACTTGCTCACCTTCAAACGCTCCGGCCCGACCTCGCGCAATGCACGTTCGGGCGCGCTGAACTCGCGCTTCGCATCGTCGGCGCCACCACCCACCATGTCGGTCGCAAGTTGCTGCGGGTTCGTCTCGGCCACCCGGTGGGCCGCCACCAGCCGGCCGCGGCGCAACACGCTCACGTCGTCGGCGTACGCGTTGACCTCACGGAACTTGTGCGTGATGAGCACGATGCTGCATTCGCCAGCGTGCGCGCGATCGCGCAGCAAGCCCAGCACCTCGTCGGCTTCTTGCGGTGTGAGCACCGAGGTCGGCTCGTCCAATATGAGCAGGCGCGGCTTGAGCAGCAACTGCTTCAGGATCTCCAGCTTCTGCTTCTGCCCGGCCGACAACTGCTGCGGCGTCGCATCGAGGTCGAGCTTGAACGGCGTCGACTCCAGGAACGCAGCGAGTTCCTTGCGCACCGCCGGCCAATCGACCACTGCCGGAATGTGCCCACGCGCGAGCAACAGGTTCTCGGCCACCGTCATGCCCGGCACCAAGGTGAAGTGCTGGTACACCATGCCGATGCCCAGGTCGCGCGCGATCACCGGCGTGGCGATGTCCTGCTCGCGCCCGTCGATCAGCACGCTGCCTTCTTCGGCGCGCTGGTAACCCACAACGCATTTCACCAAGGTGCTCTTCCCCGCACCGTTTTCACCGAGCAGCGCGTGCACCGTACCCGGCGCGACCTTCAGCGAGACATGGTCCAGCGCAGTGAAGGCGCCGAAACGTTTGGTCAGGTCCAGCGTGTCAAGCGCAATCGCGCCGGTGGGCTTGGGGGTGGGGTCGAGGGGGGCGGTCATGGTTTCGCGCTTCCAGTTTGGGTTTGCGCGGGCAAAGGCGCGTCCGGGCAGGCCGGAAGGCTTCGCTGAGGCGGTCTACGCTGGCGCTCCGACTGCCTTCCGTGCCTTGGCGCTTGCATGCGCCAAGGCGTGTGCCAGGCGAAGAACAGTCCGCAGGGACTGTTCTTCGTCCGGGCACACTGCATCAGTCTCATGGCCCGTCGCCGAACTCGCTCCGCTTGCTTCGCCGCGCTACGCTCAAACAGGCGGCGACAAGTCAGTTGTTGATGCGCGCTGCGCGCGCAGGCCACGAGCCCTGTGCTCCTCGCCGCCTCAGAGGCGCCCTCCGACCTGCCCGAACGCACCTTTGCGGCACCGGCTTTTGTATTTGCTGCAAAGAGCGAAAACGGTTGCACTCGCGGCGGGCGGTACCCGGCGGGGGCGATTTCTGGGACGGCGAGGAGCGCAGGGCTTGCGGCCCCGCGCGCAGCGCGCTCGTAGACTGACTTGTCGCCGCCTGTTTGAGCGTAGCGCGGCGAAGCAAGCGGAGCGAGTTCGGCGACGGGCCGCGAGACCGAGCACCGCAGCGCAGTCGGTGTACCCACCGACCGTCCCAGCATGAGCCCACGGCGGGTACCGCCCGACGCGAGCCGCACCAGCCGTCGAAGAACCACAGTCACGCCTTCATCTCCCGCCGAAACACCTCAAGCGTATGCGCCTTGACGGCCACAAACCGAGGATCTGACACCGCCTCAGGCAACCTCGGCCGCGGCATGTCGAACGGCACGAACTCCGCAATCCGCGTCGGCCGCCTCGTCAACAACAGAATGTGATCGGCCAGAAACACCGCATCCTCCAGATCGTGCGACACGATCACCATCGTCACCCCGGTGGCCAGGTGCGCTTCCTGCAGCTTCTCGCGGATGAACAGCGTCATCTCGAAGTCCAGCGCCGAAAACGGCTCGTCGAGGAACAGCACCTCGGGCTCGGGCGCCAACGACCGCATGATGCACACCGTCTGCATCTGCCCGCCCGACAACTCGTACGGGTAGCGCTGCAGGTCGAAGCGGATCTCGAACAGCTTGACCAGTTGATCGACACGCTTCTTCACGTCGGCGGCCTTCATGCCCGAGCGGCGCAGCGGGTAGGCGATGTTGTCCCACGCGGTGATCCACGGGAACAGCGCGTCGCGGTAGTTCTGGAACACGTAGCCGATCTTCGTGTCCTTCAGCGACTTGCCGTCGAACAGGATCTCGCCCGCGTCCAGCGGCACCAGACCGGCGATCATGTTCATCAACGTGCTCTTGCCGCAGCCGTTCGGGCCGAAGATCGAGACGATCTTGTTGCGCGGCAGGTCGAGGTTGAAGTTGGTGTACAGCGGCGCGCCGGCAAACGACTTGCTCAGCCCGCGCACCGTCACGTGCGTCTTCGGCGCCGGCCGCAGGGTCAGCACGGTGTCGGTTTGTGCGGTCAGCGCTTCCACCGGAAGCGCCTCCACGGGCAACGGTCCGCTCATGCTTTGCCACTCCAGTGAATCAGCCGCTTTTCGACCAGCAGGAAGAGCAGATTGAGCCCGTAACCCAACGCGCCAGTGACCAGGATCGACGCGTACATCTCCTTCACGTTGAAGACCTGCTGCGCGTCGATGATGCGGTGGCCCAGGCCGTTCTCGGAACCGATGAACATCTCGGCGACGATCACGATCACCAGCGCCATCGACACCGCGCTGCGCAGCCCGACAAAGGTCTGCGCCAGGCTCTCCATCAGCATCACGTCCTTGAACACGTGCCACTTCGACACGCCCATGATCTGCGCTGCCATCACGCGCGTCTTCTTCGCGTTCATCACGCCATACGCGCTGTTGAACAGCACGATCAGCATCGCACCGAAGCTGGCGATTGCGATCTTGTTGATGTCGGTGATGCCGAAGATCAGCAGGAACAGCGGGATCAGCGCCGAACTCGGCGTGGAGCGGAAGAAGTCGATCACGAACTCGACGCTGCGGTAGGCTGCTTCGGAGCTGCCCAGCACGATGCCCAGCGGCACGCCGATCAGCACTGCGATCGCAAACGACCACATCGTGCGGTAGACGGTGGCCCACAGGTCGACGTAGATCGAGCCGCTGAGGAAGTTGCCCGCCATGTGCGCCAGCGTCTCGCCGGGCGGCGGCAGCAGCACCGGCTTGACCCACTGGGCCGAGATCATCAGTTGCCACAGCGCGATCAGCAGCAGCGGGCCGATGATCGGCAGCAAGCGCTTGTCCATGAGCTTGTTCAGGACGTTCATGACGGGCTTTCGGTGGGGGCTCAGCCAGGGTAGATCAGCGACTGCACCGACAGCGTCTTCGTGAAGATCTTGCGGTCGGTGAACACGTCGAAGAACTGCTGGAAGGCCGCGATGTCGGCCGGCTTGAACTCGTTGTAGAGCGTGAAGCCCGACAACGGCACTTCCTTGGCCAGCGCTTCTTCGATGCCGGTGAAACCGTCCAGGCTCTTGCGTGCTTCGTCCGGGTTCTTGCGCACGAAGTCGACCGCCTTGGCGTAGGCCGCGATGTACTTCTTCACCTCTTCCGGCCTCTCCTTGATGAACGCGGTGGTCACACTCGCCGAGCCGCCGAACCACAGCGCGTCGGCGTTGCCGAGCACGTACTTGGCGATCACGCCGTTCTCGAGCACACGCGTGATGCCTTTCAGCCGCCCCGCGGTGCCGGTCGGCTCCAAGGTGTAGACCGCGTCGATCTGCCCGGCCGCGAGCGAAGGCACGTGCTGGCCGACCGGCAGCTCGATCACGCTCGGGTTGCTGATGCCGTTCTTCTCGAGAATGATCTTCGCCAAGGTGACGTTCTGGATGCCGGGGCCGCTCGCGATCTTCTTGCCGGCCAGTTCGGAGATCGCCTTGATCGGGCTGTCCTTGGGCACCAGGAACTGGTCGAGCACCAGCTTGTGGTTGCTCGGGTTCGAACAGATGATCTTGAACAGGTTCGGGCTGGTGATCTCGGCCAGCGCCAGCGCCGCAGACGCGGTGCCGTTGGCCGAACCCTGGATGCGGCCCGTGATCATCGCCTCGGCCACCTGCTGGGCACTGGCGAACTTGGCGCCTTCGACGTTCAGCCCGGCCTCCTTGAAGAAGCCCTTCTCCAGGCCGACGTAGAGCGGCAGGCCGCTGGCGATCGGCCAGTAGCCGATCTTGATCGGGTCGGCCGCGCGGGCTGGCAGGCTGCTCAACGCCAGGCCGGTGGCGGCGGCGCCGATCAGGTGGCGACGGGAGAGGGCTTGGGTCATGGCGTGGCTCCGGGGGTTGATGGGTGCGGGGTGATCGAAGTGAGTGCGATGCGGCGGGCTGCGTCAGCCCACCTGCAGCGCTTCGATCAGCGCCGCCGAATCGGACACGGCGCCGAACACGCCGCCTTGCATCGTCACCATCTTCAGCGCAGCGAGGTGGTTGCCGTGGTCGGTGGCGCCGGTGCAGTCGGACACGATCACGCACTCGAAGCCGCGGTCGTTGGCGTCGCGCATGGTCGTGTGCACGCACACGTCGGTGGTGATGCCGGTGAGCACGATGTTGCGGATGCCCTTGGTGTGCAGCACCAGCTCCAGGTCGGTGGCGTAGAACGAGCCCTTGCCGGGTTTGTCGATCACCACCTCGCCGGGCAGCGGCTTGAGTTCGTCGATGATTTCCCAGCCCGGCTCGCCGCGCACCAGGATGCGCCCGCACGGGCCGGCGTCGCCGATGCCCACGCCGTTCGTGCCGATCTGGCGCGAGCGCCAGCGCTTGTTGGCGGGCAGGTCGGACAGGTCGGGCCGGTGGCCCTCGCGGGTGTGGATGATGGTGCAGCCAGCGGCGCGCATCGCTGCCATCAGCTTCTTGATCGGCTCGATCGGCGCGCGCGTGTTCGACAGGTCGTAGCCCATCTTGTCGACGTAACCGCCGACGCCGCAGAAGTCGATCTGCATGTCGATGACGATCAGCGCGGTGTTGTCGGCGCGCAGGTCGCCGTCGTAGGGCCAGCGGTACGGAACGGCGGCGGCGTAGCGAGGGGTCGAGCTCATGGTCAGGCCACTTTCTTCAACGGAGCGGTGGGCGTCGCGGGCGGGGAGTCGGGCACCAGCGGGTGGTGTTCGGGGCCGATGTAGCTGCGCGTCGGAGCGTCGAAGCCGCACGACGTGCCGTCGGTCACCTGCACCTGGTCGTTCCACGGAAGCTTGTAGCGGCCGGCGGCCATGTCGGTCATGTAGGTGTAGGGGCAGTCCTGCGCACCGCCCTTCACCGCCACGTAGCCGCGGTGGTAGAGCTGGTAGGGGTTGTTCTCCACGCCCCAGCCGGTGCGCGCCTCGCGAACGAGGTCGGGCCGCAGTTCGCAGGTGATGATCTCGTCGGGCCGGCCGCTGCCCTCGACCATCACCGTGCCGTCGAAGTTGCAGAACATGCCCTCGCCCATCGAGTCGAACGAGCCGTCGCTGCCGCACATGCAGACGCTGGCCGTTTGCGCGAGGTTGCAGAAGGCGTTGGCCTGGTTGGTGATGCGCCAGGCGTGCCGGATCGGTGCCGTGTAGCCTGCCGTGCGGATGATGATCTCGGCGCCCTTGTACGCGGCCTCGCGCGCCATCTCGGGGAACATGCCGTCGTGGCAGATGATCAGTGCGAGCCTGGCGCCGCGCGGGCCGGTGCAGACCGGGATGCCGAGGTTGCCCGGCTCCCACGCTTCGACCGGCACCCAGGGGTGCAGCTTGCGGTAGTAGAGCTTGATCTCGCCAGCGTCGTCGATGATCAGCCCGCTGTTGTACGGGTTGCCCTGCGGGTTGAACTCCATGATGGAGAAGCAGCCCCAGATCTTGTTGGTGATGCAGGCCTGCTTGAGGGCGGCGACCTCGGGGCCGTCGAGCCGGCACATGATGGCCTCCGACGTGTCCATGCTCAGCCCGTGCAGCGAGTACTCGGGGAACACCACGAGGTCCATCGCGGCGTTGTTGCGGCGCGCCTTGGCGACCATGTTGCACACGCGCTGCGTCTGCGCGGCCAGGTCTTGCGAGGTCTTCACCACCGGCAGTTGAAGCTGCACCAAGCCCAGCACTACGCCTTGCGCCGATTTGTTGAGCCCACCCAAACCACTCATCGCGACACTCCCAATTCAACCGGCGCGCCTTGCAAACTGCGGCGCGGCGAACACGTCCAGATCAAGATCACCAAGGTCAGCACATACGGCACTGCGTTGAACAGGTAGTAGCCCCAGCTGATGCCGACCGATTGAAGCGCGGGCCCGAGCGCACCGGCGCCGCCGAACAACAGCGCGGCCCACAGGCAGCGCATCGGGTTCCAGCGCGCGAAGATCACCAGCGCCACCGCGATCAGCCCCTGCCCGCTCGACAGGCCTTCGTTCCAGCTGCCCGGGTAGTACAGCGACAGCGACGCGCCACCGAGCCCGGCGATGAAACCGCCGACGGTGGTGGCCGCAATGCGGATGCCGTTGACCGAATATCCGAGCGCACGCGCGGCGTCGCTCGAATCACCCGCCATGCGCAGCACCAGGCCCCAGCGCGTCGACTTGAATCCCCAGGCCAGCAGCGCCGCGAGCAACACGCCGAGCGGGAACAGCAGGTTGATCTGCAGGGCGGAGCGGATCTGCGCCGAGCTGCTCCAGTCGCCCAGCGACAACGACGGGATCTGCGGTGCCTGCGGCTGGATCAGCGGCTTGCCGATGTAGAACGCCAGCCCGCTGCCGAGCAGCATCAGCGCGATGCCTGCTGCGATGTCGTTGACTCGGGGCAGCGAGCAGACCAGACCGTGCAGCAAGGCCAGCAGTGCGCCCGACAGACCGGCGATCAACACGCCGACCCACGGCGAGCCGCTCAGGTAGGCGCCACCGAAACCGGCCATCGCCGAGAACACCAGCACGCCTTCGAGGCCGAGGTTGATGCGGCCCGATTTTTCGGTGATGCATTCGGCCAGGCTCACCATCAGGAAGGGCGTGCCGACGCGGATCGCGCCGCCGAGCACCGCGACGAGCAGGTTCATCGCCAGCGTGAAGCCGTCCATTTCTGCGTTCATACGTTCGCCTTGATGACGATCGGCAAGGGCATCGCCGGCGGTTTGACCACGGGCTCGCGCTCGACGAACAGCTTGCCGCGCAGTGCTTCACTCGCCAGGATCAGCAGGAACGCAAAGCCCTGCAGCACCAACACCGATGCGTCGGGCACATCCATGCGCCGCTGCAGCAGGCTGCCGGCCGAGCCGAAGCCGCCGAAGAGAACAGCCACCGGGATGATCACCCACGGGTTCTGGCGCGCCACGAACGCGACCAGGATGCCGGCATACCCCAGCCCCGCGATCAGCGACGCGTTCGCCGAGGTGTGCACCGCCGTCACTTCGATGCCGCCGGCCAGCCCGGCACAGGCACCGCCGATCGCGCACGCCGTGATGATGATGCGCGCGCTCGGCAGCCCGACGAGCCGCGCGGCGCGTGCGTTGCCGCCGACCACGCGGGTCGCGAAGCCGGTCGTCGTGAAGAACAGCCACAGCCCGAGCAGCACGCAGGCCACCACGCCGTAGACCAGGCCCCAGTGGATGTCGCTGCCGAACAGGCCGCCGATGCGCAAGGCTTCGTCGATCGGCCGGGTCGAGGGCTTGTTCAGGCTCGCCGGGTCGCGCATCGGCCCTTCGACGAAGTGCTTGAACAGCGCGATCGCGGTGTAGGCCAGCAGCAGGCTGCTGATGGTCTCGTTGACGCCGCGGTACTGGCGCAGTGCGCCAGCGAGTGCGATCCACGCGGCACCGGCTGCGGCCGAGGCCAGCAGCAGCATCGCGGTGCCGACCCAGTTGCCGGGCGGCGCGAACAGGTAGGGCAAGCCGGCACACGCCAGGCCGCCCAGCACCAGCGCACCTTCACCGCCGATGATGGTCAAGCCTGCGCGCGCGGGGATCGCCACGCACAGCGCCGTCAACATCAGCGGCGCGGCGCGCTGCAGCGTGTTCTGCCACGAGAACCAGTCGCCGAACGCGCCCTTGAAGAGCAGGGCCCAGGCCTGCAGCGGGTCCTTGCCGCCGGCCCAGATGAACACGCCGAACAACAACAGCGCACCGGCCATCGCCATCAGCGGCAGCGCCACCGATTCGAGCGCGTCGCGGGTGGACTCGGTCAGCTTCATGCCGGATCGGGTGCTCGGGCCGTCGCGCGCTCAGGCCTTGCCGATCACGCCTTCGACGAGGTAGTTCATGCCTTCGAGGATCGGGTCGGTCTGCTTGAAAGCCTTGCCGGCGGGGATGACGACCTTGCCGGTGTTGTCCTTCAGCCCGGCGCTGCCGCCCTTGAAGATGTCGAAGGTGCCGGCGATCATCGCGGCCTTCACCTCGTCGGCTTTCTTGCGCGCGCCCTCCGGCACCATCGCGCCGTAGGCCGACGGTTTGACGAAGCCTTCCTTCAGCCCGCCGCGCACGAAGTTCGGGTGCGGCTTGCCGCTGCGGGCGGCGTCGATGATGGTCTTGTAGGCGGTGATCCAGTTCCACTCCGCGCCGGTGAGGTAGGCGTTGGGGGCCAGCTTCGCTTGACTGGCGTGGTAGCCGCAGACGAACTTGCCGCGCTTGGCTGCGGTCTCGACCACGACCTTCGGGCCGTCCACGTGCATCGTGAACACATCGGCCCCCTGGTCGGCCAGGCTGTTGGTGGCTTCGGCCTCCTTCACGGCCATCGACCAGTCGCCAGTAAAGATCACCGTGATGGTGATCGTCGGATCGACCGACCGCGCCCCCATCGTGAACGCGTTGATGTTGCGCAGCACCTGCGGGATCGGCTTGGCGGCCACGAAGCCGAGCTTCTTGCTCTTGCTCATGTGGCCGGCGATCACGCCGTTCAGGTACTGGCCTTCGTCGATGTAGCCGAAGAAGCTGCCGGTGTTCTTCGGGTGCTTGCCCTCGGTCCACATGCCGCCGCAATGGGCGAAGCGCACGTTCGGGTTCTTGCCTGCCACGGCCAGCATGTGCGGGTCGAAGTAGCCGAACGAGGTCGGGAACAGCAGGGTCGCACCGTCTTGCGCGATCATGCCCTGCATGGTTTTTTGCACACCCGCGGTCTCGGGCACGTTCTCTTCTTCGATGGCCTTGATGCCGGCCATCTTCTTCACCTCGGCGACCGACTCGGCCTGCGCCTGGTTGTAGCCGAAGTCGTCTTTCGGGCCGACGTAGATGAAGCCGACCGTGATCGGCGCCTGCGCCGCCGCCAGGCCGGGCCAGCCCGCCGTGCCGGCCACGGCACCTGCCGCGCCGAGGTGCCGCAGAACGTCGCGCCGGTTGAAGTTGATGTGTGCCATGGGGAGGTCTCCTGTGCGGGGGCGGGGGTGGGCGTGAATGGGTTTGGTTTGATGTACCGGCTGGTATACCAGCAAGGCTTGTGCCAACGGTTTAAGCCCCGGCCCGCCCCCTGAGCCACCCCCCGGCCGCACCACACCAGCGCAAAACAGGGTGCCGCCGCGCCGGAAATGGCAGCGGCGGCACCCAATTTGGTGCGCCAGCGCGGGCCTCGCGTGATCACGGCCCCACGTTGAAGCCCGGCCCCACTTCGACCGGGTCGGTCAGATCGACGGTCTCGATGCGCCCGCATTGGCTGAAGAAGTTGTCGCCGAAGCAAGCCGCGCGCCCGTCGGCCACGATCGCCAGCGAGTGGTTCTTGCCGGCACCGATGGCCGTGACGGTGCTGATCTGCGGGATCTGCGCCACGAACGTGCTCTGCGAGAAACTGCCCGACAAGCCGTTGCCGAGCCGTCCCGCGCCGTTGTCGCCCCAGGTGCGCAGCGTGCCGTCGTTCAGCAAGGCGATCGAGTGGCGCGCCCCGGCCACGATGGCGCTGGCGCCGGTCACGCCGGGCAGCAAGGCCGGCAGCACGAAGTTGCCGAAGCCGTTGCCGGTGTTGGCCGCCACGCCCACCTCGCCGCGCAGGCTCGAACCCCAGCCGCGCACCCGGCCGTCGCTCGACAGCGCGAGTGAGTGAAACTCGCCGGCCGCGAGTTGCGTGATGCCACGGCCTGCCAGCGCCGCCACCACCGTGGGCACGGTGCGGGCGTCGAAGTCACCGAGACCCAGCTGGCCGTCGCTGTTCTTGCCCCAGGCCAGCACACTGCCGTCGCTGCGCAAGGCCAGCGCATGGTTGGCACCCGCGGCGATGGCGACCACCACGCCCGTGCCGGACACTGCTGTGGGTGACAGGCGCGCCTGCACATCACCCAGGCCGAGTTGGCCTTGCGAGTTGTCGCCCCAGGTGAACAGCGTGCCGTCGGCGCGCAGGGCCATCGAGAAGCGCTCGCCGGCCGCGATGGCGGTGATGCCCACCAGGCCGGGCAGCGCCACTGGCGTGGCGAATGCGCCGCCGTCCTGCCCCAAGCCGAGCCGGCCCGAACCGTTGGCGCCCCAGACGAAGACCTGGCCGTCGTTGCGCAGGGCCATGCCGTGTGCATCACCCGCGGCAACACGCGTGATCGCGGCAAGGTTGAGCGCGCGGGTCGGCGTGCGTGTCGAGCTGGCCGCGTTGTTGCCGTTGCCCAGGGTGCCGTTCTGCTGGTCGCCCCAGGCGAACACGCTGCCGTCGCGCATCAGCGCCAGGCTGAAGCCGTTGCCACCTGCGAGCATTGGCGTGCTGCTCGTGATGGCCGCTACCGGCGGCGGCGTGGGCGCACCCGGCGCGACAGGCGCGGCGGGCGCTGGCGGCGCACCGCCGCTGTCACCCCCGCCGCCGCAAGCCGCCAACGTCGTCAACGCAATGAAGCACGACGCCAACAACCATCGACGCGCCGGCTGGTTCGATTCGAATTCAGACATGGTGATCTCCTTGAGTGGGGTGGATGGCCGCATGGCCTGCCCCATTGACGAGAGATCTGCCGTTCTGGATGCACTCTGGATGAAGCGCTCGATGCACGAGCGCACGCCTCGCCTGCATCTCCCCCTTTCGGGTGAGCACGCAAAAAACATCGCCTTTGCTGCGTCCAGATTCGATGCGGTTCCGAAAGTGGGTCTGTGCCGACCGGACAAATGTTTTGCGAGGCGGCACGACAACCCTCTCTCCTCAACCACTCTCAAAGGAACCGATCATGAAATCCCTCAAGTCCCTGCTGCTGACCAAGAGCCTGTTCGCTGCTGCCGTCGTCGCCGCTGGCGTGTCGGCCCCGACCCTGGGCCACTCGGCCACCTTCGCCGGCTCGCCCGACGACGGCATGGTCTGCCGCACCGGCTACACCGGCGCGCTGGACGGCACGCGCTTCAAGTGCTCGAAGGCCAGCGCCATCACCGTGGCGCTGGAGTGCACCAACCCGCTGTTCCCGACCTACGTGATCCGCGCCGTCAACGGCGCGGTCTCCGACGGCAAGGACCTGTGCACCAAGCCCGGCGTGGTAATCACCAGCAACGGCTCGCTGGCCGGCCTGGTGCAGGCAGCCCCCGGGCGCAACGGCGACTACGTGTTCGCCGCCGTCGTGCCGGCCACGGTGACGGCGCGGATCGCCACGCAAGACCAGAACGAAGCCACCGCACAAGGGCTGGCGGTGACCGAGGTCGACACCCGCTCGGCACAAGCGGTTGTGCAGATCGACGGCAGCGTGGGCAGCAAGGACAACGCCCGCGTGGCGCTGACCTTCTTCACCTTCGCGATCCCGGGCTCGGGTGGCATCACGCTCCCGGGCCCGATCCTGCCGGGCCCGATCTTTCCTCGTCCGCTGCCCTGATGGACGCGGGTCGCCGGTGGTGAGGCGCATTGCGTGATACGTGATGCGTCACCCCAACCACCGGCCCCGCCGCTCCACCCGTCTTGCCCCCTGCCCCCTTGCCTGCTTGATCCACGAGGTCCGCCATGTTCATGCACAGACTCATCGCCGCCGCCGTCGCGCTCTCGTTGACGGGCTGCGCTGCGCCGCCCAAGCCGCCGTCGCTGCAACTCGCGCCCGCGGCCAGCGGCACCCAGGCCGTGCCGCAACGCAACGTGACGCACTTTGCCGACGGCCTGCGCTGCATGGACGACATGATGTATCGCTTCGGCGTGCGCGACGTGAGCGTGATGATCGAAGACATGCAGGACCAGTCGCGCCGCCTGGGCGCCGGAACGCGCGACATGATGGTCTCGGCCTTTGCCGACATGACCCGGCGCAGCCGCGGCGTGCGCCTGGTGACCTTCGGCCAGGACAACCAGAACATCGTGCAACTGCTGTCGCTGGCGCAGAAACTGAACGACTTCAAGGTCGTGCCGCAGTACGACATCCGCGGCTCGATCACCCAGTTCGACGAAGACGTGGTGCGCCAGCAGGCCGGCATCGGCGCGTCGCTGGTTTCGGCCATCACCGGCCCGCTGTTCGGCCTGAGCGTGAATCGCAGCAGCCAGGCTTCGGTGCTGGGCTTCGACGCCAGCGTGGTCTCGACCGCCGACCTGAGCCTGATGCCCGGCGCGAGCTCGAAGAACACCGTGGTCGTAAGGCGCGACGAAACCAGCGCGGGTGACGGCCAGGCACAAATCCGCAACAGCAGCCTGAGCTTCAACTTTGCGGTCAGCCGCAATGAAGGCGTGGCGCAGGCGCTGCGCAACATGGTGGAGCTGTCGACGATCGAGCTGACCGGCAAACTCTTGCGCCTGCCCTACTGGGCCTGCCTGAAGCTGGACGTGCGTCACCCGGAAATCCAGCGCGAGATGGAAGACTGGTTCCTGTCGATGACCGGCACCGAGCTGATCCGCTTCCTGCAAGAGCAGTTGCGCAACCGCAAGTTCTACGACGGGCCGATGGACGGCAAGCCGAACCCGGCCTACAGCCAGGCGCTGGCGGCGTACCGAAGTGCCGTACGCGCCAAGACCGGCGGCGAGCCCGACTTCGAGGTCTGGCAGGCCTTCCTGCTGCGCGCCATTCCCACGCCGCCGGCGCAGCCGTTCTTGGCCGAGAAGGCGGTGGACAACGCGGCCGCGGTGCAGTCCGGCGGCGCGTCCGTCGCCAAGGACATCAAGCTGTCGGTGCAAGTGGCCAAGACGCGCTACCGCAAGGGCGAGCCCATCGAGCTGAGCCTGAGCACGACGCAGACGGCCTACGTCTACTGCTACGTGCAGAGCCCGTCCAGCGGCAAGATCCAGCGCATCTTCCCGAACCGCTTCATGCGCGACCCACGAGTCGAAGCGAACACGCCGCTGGTGCTGCCCGGCGCGCAGGGCTTCAAGGTGGCGGCCGGCGGCGACGGCGTGAAGCAGCAGTCGGTCGGTTGCCTGGCGACCGAACGCGAGGTCTACAACGAACTGCCGCCGCCGCTGCGCTGGGGCGATTTCGAGGACATCAAGCTCGGTACTTTCGAGGAGATTCGCGACGCGTTTGCGCAGGTGGCCAAGGGACCGGTGGCGCTGGAGGGCGCTACCATCGACGTGTCCGACAAGTGAGTGGTGCCGCGCCAGCGCCGTCCTCACCGCGCTCACCGTGTTCACCCTCCTCACGCTCCAGAACCAGCAGCAGGCAGTTTTGCCATGAGCAGCCCCAAACCCCCAACGAACGAGCTCGGCGCGCTGATGTTCCGCGTCGCAATGCGCGACCAGGCCGCGTTCAAGCAGGTGTACGACGCCACGGCGCGCTGCCTGCTGGCGATCGTGGTGCGCATGCTGCGCGACCGGGCCTGGGCCGAAGAGGTGCTGCAGGAGGTCTACGTCAACATCTGGAATGCGGCGCCGAACTATTCGGCGGTGCGCTCGCAGCCGATGACCTGGCTGATGGCGATTGCGCGCAACAAGGCGATGGACGCGCTGCGCAGCACGCAGACCGAACGCCGCCACGTCGTGCGCCCGATGGCCAGCGACCACGACGACGAGGACACCGGCCCGCCCGACGTGGCCGACGAGCGGGTCAGCCCGCTGGAGCGCCTGGTGCAGGCGATCGACGCACAGCGCTTGAAGCATTGCCTTCAAGGGCTCGAAGCGTCGCAACGCCAGGCCATCGCGCTGGCGTTCTACGACGGGCTCACACATTCCGAACTGGCCGAGCACATGCGCCAGCCGCTGGGCACCGTGAAAGCCTGGGTGCGGCGCGGGCTCGAACGCTTGAAGCCGTGCCTCGAAGCCGGCGCGGCCGGGGCGGCGCGGTGAGGACGGCCCCATGAACTACCGCCGCCCCGAATTGCGCGACCGTCTGGCGTCGGAGTACGTGCTGGGCACCCTGCACGGCCGCGCGCGCAGGCGCTTCCAGCAACTGCTGCGCGAGGATCTGGAGTTGCGCGACTGCGTGGCATTCTGGGAGCGCGAGCTGACGCCGATGGCGGCGCCGCTGTCGGTCTCGGCCCCGTCGGCCAAGGTGTGGGAAGGCATTGCCGCGCGCGTGGCGCCGCACGAGCGCGCCACGCACGCCAAAGCGGCGCAAGCCGAGCCGGGCTGGCTGGCGCGCTGGTTCGGCCTGCGCAGCCTCGCGCCACTGGCCGCAGGGCTGTTTCTTGGCATCGGCGCGACGATGATCGGCCCCAGCTTGGTCGGCCAAGGCACGAGCGAACTGAGCGAGACGCAGTTGCCCCAGAGTTATGTCGGCGTGCTCGCCACCACCGACGGCCGCACCGGGCTGATCGTTTCGAGCCTGCGCCAGGGCAAGGTGATGGACGTGAAGCGCGTGGCACAGGTGCCGGTGCCCGATGGCCGGACCTTGTTCCTGTGGGCGATCGAGGCCGACGGCAAGACCCGCGCTATCGGCGCGGTGCCGCAGGGCAGCTTCGTGCAGGTGCCGTTGGCGCAGACCTCCGAGCAGTTGTTCAGTAGCGCGACCGAACTGGCCTTGTCGATCGAGCCGCTCGGCGCATCACCGCTGCAGCCCGGCGGTGCGTTCGTCTACCGCGGCTTGTGCGGCAAACTTTGGCGCGTGAAGGCGCCGTCCTGAACTTCTTGACCGGGCTCGCCGATGCTGCCACTGCTCAACGTCCCCCAAGCCTGGTCGGTGCTGGCCGTGGCGATCCTGTTCGAGGTGGCGGGCACGACCTGCACGCGCTTGAGCGAGGGCTTCAGCCGGCTCACGCCGTCGCTGCTGATGTTCCTGTTCTACGGCGTGTCGTTCGCGCTGAACACGATGGTCGTGCGCACGCTCGGCCTGAGCGTGGTCTACGCAGTGTGGTCTGGTGTCGGCACGGTGCTGACGGCGATGATCGGCTACTTCTACTTCAAGGAGCCGGCCACGGCGCTGAAGCTGGTCAGCGCCGGGCTCATCGTGATCGGCGTGTTCGGGCTGCACGCGTCGTCGCGCACGGCGGGGTAACAGGCATGCGAAGGTGGACATGAGAACCCATACCGACAACCAGTTGTCGATCGAACGCTATCGCCGGCGCGCCGAAGGGTACGACCGCTCGGCCGAGCGCACGATGGCACTGCGCCTGCGCACCATTGCGTTGCTGCAGTTGCGCCCCGGCGACGTGGTGCTCGACGTGGGCGCCGGCACCGGCCTGAGCTACGAGCCGCTGCTCACCGGCGTCGGGCCGAGCGGCCGGGTTCTGGCCTTCGAGCAGAGCCCGGAGATGTTCGAGCAGGCGCGCGCGCGCGCCGAGCGCCACGCGTGGCCGAACCTGTGGCACGCCTGCGCGCCGGCCGAAACGGTGACCCTGCCGCAACCGGCGGATGCGGTGCTGTTCAACTACACCCACGACATCCTGCGCACGCCGGCGGCGCTCGACAACATCCTGCGCCAGACCCGTCCCGGCGCGCGCATCGCGGTGGCCGGCATGAAGTTCTTTCCGTGGTGGACCGGCCCGCTGAACCTGCTCGCGTGGCTGAAGAACCGCCCCTACAACGCCCACGCGGCCGACATGTGGAGCCCCTGGGACCTGCTCGAACCGCGCTGCGAGGGCTTCACGCGCAGCACCACCCACGCGGGCATGGGCTACGTGGCACACGCTCGCCTGCGGGGCGCGTGACCCGGCATCGGCACGGGCCCGCTGCGATGTTGGCCCAGACAGGCCCTGAAGTTCGACCTCATCGTTGCCGGTACCCATTGCTGCCACTGACGGACCTGATGTTTACCCTTGTGTCAGGGGCGGCACGTTGAACGCGACGAACGTGTGGCATTGCCTGTTCGACGCGCGCCCAGGGAATTTAGGCCGCCCGACGCCCGTACCCTCGTGCAAGCCTCCCGCGCAACCCTGCCTGCCTTCATGACGCCCCGCATCGGCCTGCTCTTCAACTACGACTGGGACGCGCTAGGCTACGCCCGGCTGACCGGCCGCTTCCGCTTCGATTCGGCCGGCTTCGACCTGTTCTCGTTCCCCAGCAACGCCGCGTTGGTCGGCTTCGACCTGCGCCGCTTTGCCGCCGCGCAGGCACGCCGCGGCGCGGCCAAGGGCTGGGCCGGCGTGGTGTCGAACCACGAACAGTTCGGTGCGCTGGCCGCCGCGCTCGTCGCCGAAAAGCTGGGCCTGTGCGGCACCCCGCCCGAGGCGGTTCTGGCCGCGCAGCACAAGCTGCATGCGCGGCGCGTGCTCCAGCAGGTCGCGCCCGAGGCCAACCTGGCGTTCACCGAACTCGACGCGCAGTACGGCGGCGCGATCCCGCCCGAGCTGCCCTACCCGGCGTTCGTCAAGCCGGTGAAGGCGGCCTTCTCGGTGCTGGCGCGCGCGGTGCGCAACCACGCCGAGCTGCACGCGCACACGTGCTTCGGGCGGCGCGAGCTGTGGGTGATCCGCCGCCTCGTCGAGCCTTTCGAGCAGGTGCTGAACGAGCGCCTGCCCGGTGCCGGCAGCGCGCACCGCATGCTGCTGGAGGAGCCGATCCCGCAGCACACACCGCAGTTCAACCTCGACGGCTGGGTATTCGGCGGCCGGGCGCACGCGCTGGGCGTGGTCGATGCGGTGATGTACCCGGGCACGCAGTCTTTCATGCGCTGGGAGTACCCGAGCCGGCTGGCTGCCGGCATCCAGCAGCGTGCGCTCGCGGTGGCGCAGAAGTTCCTCGCCGCGATCGGCTTCACGCACGGCCTGTTCAACATGGAGTTCTTCTTCGACGCCGCCACCGACCGGCTCGCGGTGATCGAGTTCAACCCGCGCCTGGCTTCGCAGTTCTCCGACCTGTACCGGCGCGTGCAGGGTGTTGACGCGCACGCGATGTCGCTCGCGCTCGCGCTCGGCCAGGACCCTGCCGAGGTGCCGCGCAGCGAGCCGAGCGCCGGCGTCGCGGCGAGCCTGGTCTACCGCAGCTTCTCGCCCACCTGGGTGCCGCCGATGCCGACGCCGCGTCAGGCCGCGGCGCTGGCGCGTCAGTTCCCCGACTCGATGCTGTTCACCTACCCGAAGACCGGCCATTCGCTGGCGCGGGACTTCAAATGGCTGGGCAGCCACCGCTACGGCATCATCCACCTTGACGGCCGTGACGAACACCAGTTGCGCGAGCGCTGCCTGCGCGCCAGCGCGCTGCTGGGCTGGACGGCGCCGTACGCCGACCAGCTGGGCCACGAGACCGCTCTGGGCTGGCCCGGCGTCCGATTGACTGTTCCTGGAGTGTCTCGATGACCTTTTCCCGCGTCCCCCGCCTGTTCAACCTGCTGGCGGTGCTGGCATTGGCCCTGACTCTGCTGAGCGGCTGCTCCGCAATGCTGGCGCAGAACCCGTCGTCAGCGCTCAAACCGGTGAAGGCGGTCGCGATGGACGGCGACGACCACGTGATGCTGTGGGGGCATGACGTGGTGGCCTACTTCACCCTGGGCCGGCATGCCCTCGGTTCGGCGCAGATCAAGAGCGTGTACGAGGGCGTGACCTTCCGATTCGCCAATACCGAACACAAAGCGCAGTTCGACAAGGAGCCGCTCAAGTACCTCCCGCAGTACGGTGGCTTCTGTGCCGGCGGCATTGCCTATGCCATACCGTGGGGCGGCGATGCCGACACCTTTCGCATCGTCGACGGCCGGCTGTTCATGTTCGGCGGCAAGGGCTCGCGCGACGCCTTCGAGCTCGACACGCCGGGCAACATCAAGCTGGCCGACGCGTACTGGAAGGACGAGGTCGCCGGCAGCAACAGCTTCGTGCAGCGCACCTGGCGGCTGGTCTTCCGCGTGCCGCACTACAAGAGCGACGCGCAACTGGCCGCCGACGTGGCGGCCGCCCGGGCTGCCCCGAAAGTCGGGGCGAAGTAGCGCCGCGGTGAAACGCCGCCGGCTGCTCGGAGCCGCAGGCGCGCTGTGTGCCGCCGCGGGCTGCACCCTCAACCCCGACGCCGACCACGACGGCGCCGACGCTCCCGCCAGCAGCGCCCTGGCGCGCGCGCCGCGGATTGCCTGGGTGTTCAGCTCCGGCGGCCCGCGCGGCTTCGTGCACGTGGGCGTGCTGAAGGCGCTGGACGAACTGGGGCTGGTGCCGGAGCTGATCGTCGGGGCGTCGGTCGGCGCGGTGGTCGGCCTGCTGCGCGCGGCGGGCATGCCGACGCACGAGATCGTGGCGCTCGCGCTTGGGCTCGACCCGTTGCGCCTGGCCCGCCTGGCCATCGGCAGCAGCGAGCGGCTGAGCGGTGCCGCGGTGCGTGACCTGGTGTACGAACAGCTCGGTTCGCGCCGGCTCGAGCAGTTGCCTGTCCCGATGGTGTGCGCCGCCCAGCGCTTGGCCGACGGGGTGGTGGTCGGCTTCAGCCGCGGAGACGCCGGCCTGGCGGTGCAGGCGGCGGCGGCGATCGAAGGGCAGTTCAGCCCGGTGCGCATTCGCGGCCAACGTTATGCCGACGCCGACCGGCGCATGCCACTGCCGGTGCGGTTGGCCAAGGCGCTCGGCGCGGTGCGCGTGCTCGCTGTCGATGCGTCGGCCCATGAGGACCGCGCGCCCGCGGGTGCCGCGCACTACCGGGCAGGCGACCTGCACAAGCGCGCTTTGACGCAACCCGACGCTGCGCTGGCCGACCTGGTGCTGCACCCGGACTTCGGCTACTGGGTCAACCTGTCGCGCGAGTTCCGCGAGCGGGCAATCGAGGCCGGCTACCGCGCCACGCTGGCGCAGGCAAATCGATTGAGGGCGTTGCACGCGGCGTAGCCCTCGCCCCTTTGGGGAGAGGGTTGGGTGAGGGGCCGCGCGCCGAGGGCGGTCGCGGCTTGCACGCCCTCACTTGCAGTGCGCGCCCTGGCCTGCAGGCCAGGGCCGCTTGGCGGGCTCGCCGCATGCGGCTCGAAAGCCCCGCCCCGCCCCCCAACCCTCTCCCAGCGGGAGAGGGAGCCGGTCTAGTTCGGCGCCGCGGCAATGCGTTCGGCCAGGCGCCACAGCGCGAGCCGGTGGGCGGCCACGAGGCTGTCGAGGTCGGGCGCGGCGCTCGGCACGGTCAGGCTCACCGACTCGGCACGCGGCGGCGCGGCGCCGGCCGCATCGGCGATCGACCAGCGTGCGCGCAGCAGCACCGCCGAACGGTCCGGCGTCGCCTCCAGCGCGAGCAGTTCAACGCGCAACTGGCGCGCGATCACCACACCGGCGGGCAGCGGCGTGGTCCACACGCGCGCTTCGCCGAGCAACGTCGCAAGGTCTTGGCGCAACGCGCGGGGCACGCTGTCGCGCAGCGGCTCGGCCCAGCGCTGGCCCGACAAGGCGAGCAGCCCGCCCGGCCCTTGCGGCAGCAGCAGCGCATCGCGGTCAAGGTAGGCCGGCACGACGACTGGCTGCATCAGTTGCCAGTTCGGTGCGGCGGTGCTGACTTCGGCGCCGGCGGCGGGGACAGGCGGTGTGGTCGTTGTGGCGGGCGTGGCCAGCGGCGGCATCGTGCCCAGCCGGAACATTTGCACGTTGGTGGGCGCGGACGCGGTGCAGCCGGCCAGCAGCGCCAGGCTCAGCCAGGCGGCGGCCGGCGTGGCGCGGTGCGGCGCGAGGCAGCGTTTGGCGGCAGGGCTCAAGCGGGTCTCCATCGGGGTCGGCGAAGTGTCGGGTGTGTCGGGTGTGTCGGCGTGGTGTCGGCGTGGTGGAGCGCGGTGTCGGTTCTCGCAGCGCCGCGGATTGTCAGGGCGCCGCCGGCCGGCCGCGGATCAGCGCTTCGGGCTGCCGCTCCAGCAGGTCGGCCAGCTCGCGCACCGCGCGCGACGCGCGCGAGACGTCTTGCGAAGCGCGATCGACATTGAGCAGCAGGGCAGAGTCTTCGGCCGTCGCGTTGCGCAGCGACGTGGCACTGCGCGCGAGTTCGTCGGCCGCGCGCTGCAGGCTCTGCATCATCGGTGCGCCGCTGGCCAGGAAGGCATCGACCTGGCCGGCCGTGCCGGAGACGCGGTCGGCGGTGGTGCCGACACGGTCGGCTGCGGCGCTGACGCGGTCGGCCGCAGCACCGAGCTGGCCGGCGCTGCGGCGTGTGTCGGCCAGGGTGGCCTGCACCGACGTGGCGAGCGGGTCGATGCGCTTGTCGAGCCGGGCGGTCAGCTGCTTCAGGTCGGTGGCGATCTGCGCCATGTCGTCCAGCGCCTGCTGCAGCTTCGCGCCGCCGACGAACTGGCGCGTCGACGCGGCGATGCTCGACACATCGGCCACGAGCTGGCCGAGGTTGAGCTTGTCGAGCTGGTCTTTCAGCGCCTGCATCGGCGTGCCGATGGTCGGGATCTCGACCATGTCTCCCTGCACGCTGTTCATGACTTTTGTGCCGGGCACGGCCGCGGCCGGCGCCGAAGCCGCGCGGTCGGCAGCAGCCGCCGGTGCCGGCGGGCCGGGGTGCAGGTCGAGGTCCACGTACAACAGCCCGGTCAGCAGGCTCTGGGTCGACAGTTGTGCCGTGAGCCCCTGGGCCACGAGTGCGGCCACCGTGAGCGGCTTGGCGGCAGCTCTGGCCGGTTGCATCTCGTCGATCAGGTTGCGGTCGAGTTCGGCAACGACGGGAATGTCGAAGCGCCCGCTGGCGGCGTCGTGCAGCACGCCGATAGACACAACGCTGCCCAGCCGGACGCCACGAAAGACGACCGGCGCGCCTAGCTGCAAGCCGTAGACGGAGCCTTTGAAGTACATCACCGCGCGCTCGTTGCTGGCGAACAGCCGCCCACCGGAGACCGTCACGACGGCCGCGACCAGCAGGCCCAGCCCGACAAGCACGAACAGCCCGATGCGCGTGGCGTTGGCGCGCCGCATCATGGGCGCTGGCTCCGGCGCAGGAATTCGCGCACGCGCTCGGGGCCGTGGTCGGCCAGCGTCTGCGGTGAGTCGAGTGCGGTCATGGTCTTTTGTTGTTCGTCGAGGAAGAGCAGCCGGTCGGCGACGGCGAACACACTGTCGATCGCGTGCGTGACCATCACGACGGTGGTTCCCAGGTGGCGGCGCAGGTTGAGTATCAGCTCATCCAGCCGCGCGATGCTGAAGGGGTCGAG
Source organism: Methylibium sp. (assembly GCA_031382215.1). Taxonomy (GTDB): domain Bacteria; phylum Pseudomonadota; class Gammaproteobacteria; order Burkholderiales; family Burkholderiaceae_C; genus LGRD01. The sequence goes on along the minus strand of JANMYQ010000374.1, from coordinate 11,968 downwards.
CCCGGACGAGGGCTCGTCAAGGTACAGCAGCTCCGGGTCGAGCGCCAGCGCGCGGGCGATGGCGGCGCGCTTGCGCATGCCGCCGCTGAGCGACGCCGGCTCCAGGTCGAACGCGCCGTCGAGCCCGACCAGCGCGAGCTTGAAGCGCGCCTGCAACTCGCGCGCGCGGCGGTCCAGCGGCGTGAACAGGCGCAGCGGCAGCATCAGGTTCTCGCCCACCGTCATCGAGCTCCACAGCGCACCGGCCTGGAACATCACACCGAACTGGCGCCGCAGCGCGGCGAGGGCGTCGTCGTCGCAATGGTGCAGGTCCTGCTCGCCATACAGCACCTGGCCGGCGGCAGGCACCTGCAGGCCGATCAGGTGGCGCAGCAAGGTGCTCTTGCCGCAGCCGCTGGCGCCGACGATGGCGAGCACCTCGCGACGCCGGATGTCGAACTCGAGGTCGCGCTGGACCACGTCGGCCCCGAAGGCCATGGTCATGCCGATCACGCGGACCAGCGGTGGAGAGGGCCCCGAGGACCGGGCCGCGCCCGGCCCGCCGCCCGAGGGGGCCATGAAATCTTGGGGCGGCCCGGCGACTTCTTGGGAGCTCACGTCCGCCATCACAGGCCCAGGCTCTGAAACACGACCGTGGTGCCCGATGCGGCGATCACGATCCACAGCAGGCCCTTGACCACCGCGGTGGTCGTGGCCGCGCCCACCGCCTGCGCGTTGCGGCCGGCGTGCAGGCCCTCGCGGCAGCCGGCCAGTGCGACCAGCGTGACGTACAAGGTGCCTTTGAACAGGCCGATCCACAGGTGCGTCCAGGTCAGGGCCTCGACGCACTTGTGCAGGTATTCGGTGGCCGGCACACCGTACAGGCCCACCGCCGGTGGCAGGCCGGCGAGCACGCCGACGAGCGCGGCGCAGGCGATCAGCAGCGGCGCCACCAGCAGCATGCCGAGCAGGCGCGGCAGCACGAGGTACTCGACCGGGTCGATACCGAGGGTGCGCAGCGCGTCGATCTCTTCGTTGGCCTTCATGGTGCCGAGCTGGGCCGCGAACGCAGCACCGACGCGGCCGGCCAGGATCACGCCGGTCATCAGCCCGGCGAGCTCGCGCACCACGCCGACGGTCACCACGTCGGCGATGAAGCTCGGTGCGCCGATGCGTGCCAGTTGCGCGCCGCCCATGTAGGCCAGCATCAGCCCGATCAGGAAGCAGGTGAGCAGCACGATGGGCAAGCTGGACGGGCCGGTCTGGTCCACCTGCCGCGCCAGATCGGAGCCGCGCATCACCGCCCGGCCGCGTGCGAGGCGGCCGAGCGCGACCAGCACCTCGCCGAGAAAACCGAGCGTGGTGCGCGCGTCCTGCCACCACTCGCGCAGCCAGCGGGTGACGGGGTGGGCCGGCGCCGGATCCGCGGGCACATCGTCGGGCGGCGCATTTTGTGGCGGCAGGGCCAGGTCGAGGGCGGCTTTCACGCCTTCGGGCAGCGCGTCCAGCACCAGGGTGACACCTTGGCGGCGCAGTGGTACGAGCAAGGCCCACAGCGCCGGCGCAGTGCCGGCGTCCCAGGCGAGCAGGTGGCTGGCGTCGACGGTCACGGTGCTGCCATCGGGCAACGCGGGCGGGTTCGGGGTTGCCGGCGCGGCCAAGGTCTTCGCGGCGCGCCAGTCGCCGCCGAGCTTCATCGTCCAGCCGTCGGCGTCGTGCTGCCAGGCCAGGGAGGGCACGGTCGAGGGGGGCGGCGCTTTCACAGCGGCGATCATGCCCAAGTTCGTGGTGCGCGCCGGTGGCACGGCAAAATGTGATGCTGCCGTGTTGCCGCGTGGCCTCGCCCCTTGCCTCTCCTGCCATCTTGCCCGTCCCGACCCTGTCCATGACCACGACCCCCGAGCTTTCGCCGATCAGTTGGCGCTGGTGCCGCTTCGACGAGCTGAACGTGCACGAGCTGAACAACATCTTCATGGCGCGCCAGCAGGTGTTCTCGCTCGAGCAGCAATGCATCTACCTCGACGCCGACGGCTTTGACGAACACTCGATTCACCTGACCGCGTGGTCACCGGCCGAGCGGGTGCCACTGGCGTATGCGCGGGTTGTTGCACCGGGGCTCAAATACACCGAGCCGTCGATCGGGCGCGTGATCACCACCGCGGCTGGGCGGGGGTCGGGCTTGGGCCGTGAGCTGGTGCGGCGCGCGGTCGGGTATTGCGCGCAGGTCTACCCGGGCTTGGGCATCCGGATTTCGGCCCAGTCTCGGCTGGAGGCCTTTTATGCCGGCTTCGGCTTCGCGATCGTCGGTGAGCGCTATATGGAAGACGGCATTCCGCACACAGAGATGGTGCTGGCCAACTAGTTGTGAGTGCTTACCCCGTGGGCAGGCTAGGCGGGGCTTGTCTGCTGCTCCAGGTCTGTTAACCAGCGCAGTGCGTGCTCGCGGCTGTTGCCACACATCGCCTCGAACGGCCGCAGTGACAGGCACACGGCCGGGCGTTGCGCGGACCCGAAAAGCGCACAGCGCAGATCGGCCGTGAGCTGAATGCAGCGCACGCCCGCCGGCTTGCCGTTCGGCATGCCGGGAATCGGGCTGCTGATCGACGGCGCGATGCAACAAGCGGCGCAACGCTGTCTGCAGTTCATGTGTGGCGGCTCATGCGCGGCGGTTCATCGCGACATTAGATTCCCGCCGGGTCACGGATCGCTGTCTGGCAACCGGGATGATTTGCGCGAATGCTGGCGCCCACTGTCGCGCAGATCAAGCCCGGACATGAGGGCAGTCCCGAGCACACAGCCTACGATGGCGCCCAGCGCGTCTGGCGCCAGATCGGCCAGGCGGGCCGCGTGGCCGATCACCGTACCTTGGGCCAACTCCCAGCAGCCGCCCACGAGCACCGCCAGCGCGAAGGCCATCAGCACGCGCCGGGGGCCGGCTGCGGCCAGCGCCAGCAGTGCCAGCACGGCACAAGCCAGGATGTGCGGCGACTTCTTGATCGAGAAGGCCAGCGCCGCAGCCGACAGACTCCAGTCGAAATGAAATGGCTTGCGGCCCAACGGCGCCCAGGCGGCGACAGCGATGCTGAGCAGCGCGACCGCCAGGAATGGCAGCCAGCGCAGCCAGGGTTTGGCGGATTGAGGCATGGCGTCGAGGATAGCCGGGCGGGCCAGGCCCCGGTACCCCGCCGCTTGGCCTTTTGCATGACTTCCTCCCAGCGCCTGCCTACAATCCGGTTTGCTCAAAATTTGGGCAACTCAACCTGGCGCCTCATGCTGTTCCCGAAAGAGTTTGACGTGATCGTTGTGGGTGGTGGCCACGCCGGCACCGAGGCAGCTTTGGCCTCGGCGCGCATGGGCGCTGCCACCTTGCTGCTGACGCACAACATCGAGACCCTGGGTCAGATGAGCTGCAACCCGTCGATCGGCGGCATCGGCAAGGGCCACCTGGTGAAGGAGGTCGATGCGCTGGGCGGCGCGATGGCGGCAGCCACCGACGAAGCGGGCATTCAGTTCCGCATCCTGAACAGCTCCAAGGGGCCGGCCGTTCGCGCCACCCGCGCGCAGGCGGACCGGGTGTTGTACAGGGCCGCGATCCGGCGCCGGCTCGAGAACCAGCCGAATCTGTGGCTGTTCCAGGGCGCCTGCGACGACCTGATCCTGCAAGGCGACCGGGTGGCTGGTGCTGTGACGCAGATGGGCGTTCGGTTTTCTGCACGCGCGGTAGTGCTGACGGCGGGCACCTTTCTCGACGGCAAGATCCACGTGGGGCTGCAAAGCCATTCGGCCGGACGCGCCGGTGACCCGCCATCGGTGGCGCTGTCAGCGCGGTTGAAGGAGTTGAAGCTACCGCAAGGGCGGCTGAAAACCGGCACACCACCGCGTATCGACGGCCGCTCGATCGACTTTTCGGTGCTGGCCGAACAACCCGGCGACGGCATGCCGCAGGCCGATGGCATACCGGCGAGCGGGCCGGTACCAGTGTTCAGTTTCATGGGCACGGCCGAACAACACCCGCGCCAGGTGCCGTGCTGGATCACCCACACCAACGAGCGCACGCACGCAATCATTCGTTCGGGTTTTGACCGCAGCCCGATGTTCACCGGGTTGATCGATGGCGTGGGCCCGCGCTACTGCCCGAGCATCGAAGACAAGGTGAATCGTTTTGCTGACAAGACTTCGCACCAGATTTTTCTGGAGCCCGAGGGGCTGACGACGCACGAGTTCTACCCGAACGGCATCTCCACCTCCCTGCCCTTCGACGTGCAGATTGCGGCCGTGCAGTCGATGCGCGGGCTGGAGCAGGCGCACATCCTGCGGCCGGGCTATGCGATCGAGTACGACTACTTCGACCCGCGCGAACTGTCGCCGAGCTTCGAGACGCGCGCGGTGAGTGGTTTGTTCTTTGCCGGCCAGATCAACGGCACGACCGGGTACGAAGAGGCGGCGGCGCAAGGCCTGTTTGCCGGCATCAACGCGGCCTTGCAGGTGCGCGGCGCAGATTCGGGAAGACCGGAGGCGTGGCTGCCGCGGCGCGACCAGGCCTACCTGGGTGTGCTGGTTGATGACCTGATCACCAAGGGCGTGACCGAGCCCTACCGGATGTTTACCAGCCGGGCCGAGTTCCGCCTGCAACTGCGTGAAGACAACGCCGACTTGCGCCTGACCGACGTAGGTCGTTCGCTGGGCCTTGTGGACGATGCCCGCTGGGCCGCCTTCAACCGCAAGCGCGATGCTGTTTCACGTGAAACAGCGCGGCTGCACGCGACCTGGGTGCGGCCGGCCTCGGTGCCGGACGAACACGCCGAACGCCTGCTGGGCAAGGCGCTGGAGCATGAATACCGGCTCGCCGATCTGCTGCGCCGCCCGGGCATCGAGTTCGATGCGGTCGCCCAGATCGACGCCTTGGGCCGACCCGCATCGTCCGACTCCTCTGTTTCACGTGAAACCTTGCGTGCCGAACTGGGCCAGGCGCTCGCGGATGCGGTGATCGACCAGGTGCAGGTATCCATCAAGTACGCCGGCTACATCGACAAACAGAACGAGGAAGTGCAGCGCGCCGCCAGCCAGGAAGAGACGCGCCTGCCGCCCGATCTGGACTACAGCGACGTTACCGCGCTGTCGTTCGAAGTGCGCCAGAAGCTCGGCAAGCACCGGCCGCAGACCTTGGGCCAGGCGGCACGGATCTCCGGCGTCACGCCGGCAGCGGTGTCGCTGCTGCGCGTGCATTTGAAGAAGCGCCGGCTGCTGGCCGATCGTGCCGACACTGCCCGCCCGGCCGACGTGGCGGCGGGATGAAGCCCCCACCCCTCGACCTGCGCGGCGGTTTGCTCCGCGTGGCCAAAGCGCTGGCGCTGGAGATCTCGCCTGCCCAGATTGACATGTTGCTGCAGTACCTGGCCTTGCTGCAGCGCTGGAACAGCACTTACAACCTGACCTCCGTGCGTGACCCGGCGCAGATGCTGACCCTGCACCTGGCCGATTGCCTGGCAATGTTGAAGCCGTTGCGGCGCCACTTGGGTGGTCGTTCAAACGCCCGCGTGCTCGATGTGGGCAGCGGTGCCGGCCTGCCCGGCGTGCTCATCGCCGCGCTGAACCCGGGGTGGGCGGTGACCTGCGTCGACACCGTCGGCAAGAAGGCCGCGTTCGTGCAGCAGGTGGCGACCGAGCTGGCGTTGCGAAACCTTCAATCGGTACACGCGCGGGTCGAGAAACTCGACGCGCCTGCGTTCGACATCATCACGGCGCGCGCCTTTGCGTCTCTGTCGGATCTCGTGAAACTGACCCACCAGCACCTCGCTCCCGGCGGCGTCTGGCTGGCGATGAAGGGAAAGATGCCCGTGTTGCGGGACGGCGAACTGGCGCAACTGCCCGACGATATCGATGTGTTTCACGTGGAACCACTCACGGTGCCCGGCCTGGAAGCCGAGCGTTGCCTGGTGTGGATGAAACCCCGCCCTGACTGAGCTACGGAACCCTGCATGTTCGGCATCTCCGACTTCCCCGCCTTCTGCGCGACCATCGTGCTGTTCCTGGCGCTGCCGGGCCCCGGCACGTTTGCCTTGCTCACGTCCACGGCCAAGGGCGGCTTTCGCGCCGGCGCGGCCGCCACCGGCGGCATCATCGTCGGTGACCAGGTGCTCCTGTGGCTGGCGGTCGGCGGTGTGGCGGCATTGCTGGCAGCGAACCCCGGTGTCTTCCGTGCGGTGCAGTATCTCGGCGCCGCCTACCTTGCCTGGATCGGGTTGCGCCTGCTGTTCGCCCGCCCGGGTTCAGCGTCGCCCATCAACATCGAGCCTCGCCAGTATGGCCGGCAGGCGTTCTTCATCACCTTGCTGAACCCGAAAGCGATCGTGTTCTACATGGCCTTCTTCCCGCTCTTCATCGACCCCGCCGCTCACCAGGGCATGCTGACCTTCGGCGTGATGGCGCTGACCATCGCCACCATCACTGCGGTGTACTGCCTGGTCTTGTGCGCCTTCGCGAATGCCGTGTCGGCCAAGGTGAAGCGCCACCAGCGCGTGGCCTGGGCGCTGGAAAAACTGGCCGGTGTGTTCCTGATCGGTTTCGGGATTCGTTTGTTGCGTCCCTGAGGGCCTCGGCTTGGCGCGAAGGCACGATCGCAGGGGCCTTCGCCCGCGCGCAGGCGTCGGCTCCACGCCACTGAAGCACGATCGCCTTCAAGCACAATCGACTCACTCCCTCGACCTGAATCGCCCCCTGCGACCGGCAACCCATGGCCCGAATCTTTTGCATTGCCAACCAGAAAGGCGGCGTCGGCAAGACCACGACCACCGTCAACCTTGCCGCCGGCCTGGCGCAAATCGGCCAGCGTGTGCTGGTGGTCGATCTGGACCCGCAAGGCAACGCCACGATGGGCTCGGGCATCGACAAGCGCGCGCTGCAATTGAGCATCTACGACGTGCTGCTCGAAAGCGCCTCGATCGCAGAGGCACGCCAGACCAACCCCAAGGTCGGCTACGACGTATTAGGTGCCAACCGCGAACTGGCCGGCGCCGAAGTCGAACTGGTAAGCCTGGAACGGCGGGACAAGCGGCTGAAGCAAGCGCTCACAGCCGTTGATGGTGAATACGATTTTGTGCTGATCGACTGCCCGCCTTCCCTGAGCCTGCTCACCCTCAACGGCCTGTGCAGCGCGCACGGCGTGGTGGTGCCGATGCAGTGCGAATACTTCGCACTGGAAGGCCTCTCCGATCTGGTCAACACCATCAAGCAGGTGCACGCCAACCTGAATGCCGACCTTCAGATCATCGGTCTGCTGCGGGTGATGTTCGACCCCCGGGTCACCTTGCAGCAGCAGGTCAGCGACCAGCTCAAGACGCACTTCGGCGACAAGGTGTTCGCCACCGTCATCCCGCGCAACGTGCGCCTGGCCGAAGCGCCGAGTTACGGCCTGCCCGGCGTGGTGTTCGACCCGGCCTCCAAAGGCGCGCAGGCCTTCGTCGAGTTCGCGGCCGAAATGGTCCAGCGCGTCCAGGCCCTGAAAAGCGCGCATGCTGAACCCACGTTTTGACCCGGCCCTTCTGTCGCGCGTCGAAGATGCCGGGCTGAACGCCAGCGCACCGCCGCAGCAGCGCTGGCTCGACGGCTGGATCGTGCGCTTTTCAGCCGGCAAGGCCAAGCGCGCGCGCTGCATCAACGCAGTCGCCGCCGGCCGCCTGCCAGTGGACACCAAGCTGACGCAGTGCGAGCAGGTGTTCCGCGACGCCGGCCTTCCGCTGATCGTGCGGATCACGCCGATGACGCTGCCGCCCGACCTGGACACCACGCTGGAGGCGCGCGGCCTGCGCCGATTCGACGACACCCGCGTGATGGTGCTGCCCGACACCACCACGGTCGCACCACCGCGCCTGCCGGCCAACACCTCGCTGCACGCGATCGGGCTGGAGCCGTTTGCGCAGCGGGTCGGCGCGCTGCGTGGCTCGCCGCTGTCCCAGCGTCAGGCCCACGCCGAGCGCCTGGCCAACGCGCCGGTGCCCTTCTTCGCCTTCGAGCTGCTGGTCGATGGCCAGGTGGTGAGTTGCGGCCAGTTTGCCGTCGAGGGCGATCTGGTCGGGCTTTACGACATCTTCACCGCCAGCGCCGCCCGCGGGCGCGGCCATGCGCTGCTGCTGTGCGCACACCTGCTCGCGCAGGCCCGCGAACGCGGCGCGCGCCACGCCTACCTGCAGGTGGAAGGCGACAACGCGCCGGCGCGAGCCATCTATCACCAGCTCGGTTTTGCCGACGCCTACACCTACCACTACCGCACGCGCGACCCTGACGCGGCGTGACGTGCCGGTGTGTTCTAGAGGCCCAGGGCCTCGTCCACACCCAGGTGAACGTTCATCGCCTGCACCGCCGCGCCACTGGCGCCCTTGCCCAGGTTGTCGAGCCGAGCCATCAGCACCGCACGCGACTCGTTGGCAAACACGAACAGGTCGACACGGTTGGTGTCGTTGTTGGCCTGCACGTCGAAGAAACCGTGTTCCAAGGTCGTCGGGTCGCGCAGCGGCATCACACGGATGAACTGTTCGCCCTCGTAGCGCTTTTCGAACGCTGCCTGAAGATGCTCCGCCGTCGCACCTGGCTTGAGCTGCGAGAAGTGCAGGGGCACACTTACGGCAAGACCCTTGTAGAAGCGGCCGACGATCGGCATGAACACCGGCGCAGTCGCCAGGCCAGAGTGCGCGGTCATCTCCGGCAGGTGCTTGTGCCCCATCTGCAAGCCGTAGGGCCGGGGCGCGTCGAGCACCGCATCCGGCCCGGCCTGGTATTGCTCGATCATCTTCTTGCCGCCGCCGGAGTAGCCGGTGATCGACGTTGCCGTCAGCGCCAAGCTGGCCGGCACCAGTCCGGCATCGACCAGCGGGCGCATCAGCAGAATGAAGCCGGAGGCATGACAGCCCGGGTTCGAGATGCGCTTGGCGGCCCGAATGCGGTCACGTTGTTCGGCACACAACTCCGGCAGACCAAACGCCCAGCCGGCCGCAGTGCGGTGCGCGGTGCTGGCGTCGATCAGGCAGGTATGGGGGTTACTCACCAGGGCCGCGGCCTCGCGCGCCGCCACGTCGGGCAGGCACAGAAAGGCCACGTCGGCGGCGTTCAACAGCCGGGCGCGTTCGTCGGCGTCCTTGCGCTTGTCGGGCGCGATGCGCAGCACCTCGACGTCTTTGCGCTGCGCGAGATACTCGTGAATGCGCAGCCCGGTGGTGCCCTCCTGGCCGTCCACAAACACCCGATAGCTCATGATCATCCCCCTTCAAACCAACAGCCCGAAGCATAAGCCAGCGCAATGACCGTTGATTCACGTTCGCCACTCCCGCGGCCCCGCGTGCTGCTGCTGCCGGGTTGGCTCGACTCCGACGCCGCCCACTGGCAAAGCCGCTGGGAGCGCTTGTACGGTTACCGCCGCGTGGAACAGGCCGACTGGCTCTGGCCGCGCCGCGGCGACTGGATGGCGCGGCTCGACGAAGTGCTGCTCGAATCGGACTCGCCACACACGTCGGCCGTGCTGGTGGCGCACAGCCTGGGCTGCCAACTGATCGCCGCGTGGGCGGCCCACTCGCAGCACATCAACCGCATCCACGCTGCGTTGCTGGTGGCGCCGCCCGACACCGAACGCGCCGACATGCCGCCCAACCTGTTCAACTGGAAGCCGATCGAACGCCGCCGCCTGCCGTTCGCGGCCCGCATGGTTGCGAGCGACGATGATCCGTTCTGCGCACTCGACCGCGCAAGAGACATGGCCGCCGGCTGGGGTTGCGCGCTGACCGTCATCGGCTCGCGTGGCCACATCAACGGCGAGTCTGGCCTGGCTGACTGGCCCGAGGGACACTCGCTGTTGTCGGCACTGGTGCCCGAGCTGACCGCCGGCCCAGCTTGATCGCCGACAATCATTCCATGGTCACCAAAAAACCCAAGGGCCTCGGCCTGGGCCTGGAAGCATTGCTCGGGCCGCGTGTCAAAGAGGCTGGCGACGCCCCCGACCCCGCCCCCACCGGCGCCCCCCATGTTCTGAAGCTCACGCAACTGCAGGCCGGAAAGTACCAGCCGCGCACCCGCATGGACGAGGGCTCGCTGTACGAGCTGGCCGAGAGCATCAAGGCGCAGGGCATCATGCAGCCCATCCTGGTGCGGCCGGTCGGGCCGGATCGCTACGAAATCATCGCCGGTGAGCGCAGAGTCCGCGCCGCGCGGCTGGCCGGGCTGGACGATGTGCCGGTGCTCGTGAAAGAAGTGCCCGACGAAGCTGCCGCAGCGATGGCGCTGATCGAGAACATCCAGCGCGAAGACCTGAACCCGCTCGAAGAAGCCCAAGGCCTGAAGCGGCTGACCGACGAGTTCGGCTTGACGCATGAACAAGCGGCGCAGGCCGTCGGCCGCTCGCGCAGCGCCGCCAGCAACCTGCTGCGTTTGCTCAAGCTGACCGAGCCGGTGCAGCAGATGCTGATGGCCGGCGACCTGGACATGGGCCACGCGCGCGCGCTGTTGCCGCTGGACGGTGCGCAGCAGATCCTCAGCGCAAACCAGATCGTCGGCAAAAAGTTGAGCGTGCGTGAAGCCGAAAAACTGGTCGCCCGCGCCAGCAACCATGCCGGGCAAGCAACGACCCCGGCACGCAGCAAAGCCGACAAGCCGCGCGAGCTGCTGCGCATCGAGCAGCAACTGTCCGATGCGCTGACTGCGGCCGTCGAGATTCGCGTGAAACGGCGCACCGCCCGCGGCGAACAGGGCGAGGTCGCAATCCACTTCGGATCGCTGGACGAACTCAACGGCGTGCTCGAAAAGCTCGGGCTGCGCAGCGCCTGAACGCTGCGGCAATGACCTTCGTCCGCACTGAACGCCACCGTTCGTGCGGATGTAGGTTTAAAGTGATGCCAGACCAAGGCCCCGAATTTCCTGCGGAACTTTGCACACCGGCCTGAGCTCTTTCGACAATGCTGATTCAACCGCAGGCACGGTCGGCACGTTGTTTGCTCACAATGCGTCAGGTGATCAACAGTGAACTGCGGGGCAAAGCCCCTGGTTCTCGCGGGACCGCCGGAAACAGGATGATTCAAAGTTGATTCGACAAATTGCTGATTGATACGGAAAGCTCTGATGAAGCCCGCAGGACTTCATCAGAACTTCCCTCTCGCAGTGCCTTGTATCGTCGAGGTTCTGTGATTTCCCACTAGGAGATCAGCATGGACGTCATCAGCAACTTCGCCGCGCGCTTCGAGCGCACCCGTGAAGAAGAACTCTCGCTCGAGGACTACCTCGCCGAGTGCAAGCGCAACCCGGTTGCGTACGCCACCGCCGCCGAGCGCATGCTCAAGGCAATCGGCGAGCCTCAGAGTGTCGACACGCGCAACGACCCGCGCATGTCGCGCCTGTTCGCGAACAAGGTCATCAAGATCTACCCCGCCTTCGCCGAGTTCTACGGCATGGAAGACTCCATCGAACAGGTCGTGAGCTACTTCCGCCACGCCGCGCAGGGGCTGGAAGAAAAGAAGCAGATCCTCTATTTGCTCGGCCCGGTGGGCGGCGGCAAATCGTCGATCGCCGAGCGTCTGAAGCAGTTGATGCAGGACGTGCCCTTCTATTCCATCAAGGGTTCGCCGGTCAACGAATCGCCGCTGGGCTTGTTCGACGCGGTCGAAGATGGCCCGATCCTGGAAAAGGAATACGGCATTCCGCGTCGCTACCTGCAACGCATCCTGTCACCTTGGGCCGTGAAACGTCTGGAAGAATTCGGCGGCGACATCCGCAAGTTCAAGGTCGTCAAACGTTTCCCCTCGGTGCTGAAGCAGATCGGCATTGCCAAGACCGAACCGGGCGATGAGAACAACCAGGACATCTCGAGCCTCGTCGGCAAGGTCGACATCCGCAAACTCGAAACCTTTGCGCAGGACGACCCTGACGCCTACAGCTTCTCCGGCGGCCTGTGCCTGGCCAACCAGGGCCTGCTCGAATTCGTTGAAATGTTCAAGGCGCCGATCAAGGTGCT
>JANMYQ010000205.1:0-3290 GCA_031382215.1 Methylibium sp. | reverse complement strand
GATATCGCCGTTGGCCACCACCGGTATGGCGAGCGCGGCTTTGACGGCGGCCACGGTGTCGTATTCGGCCCGGCCCTTGTAACCCTGCTCGCGCGTGCGGCCATGCACCGTCACCAGCGCCACGCCGGCACTTTCGGCCAGGCGCGCCAGCCGCACGGCGTTGCGTTCGGCATGGCACCAGCCGGTGCGCATCTTCAGCGTTACCGGCACGCCGTGCGGCTCACAGGCGCGCACCACGGCTTCGATGATCGCCGCGGCCAGCGGCTCGTCCTGCATCAGCGCCGAGCCGGCCCATTGGTTGCAGACCTTCTTGGCCGGGCAGCCCATATTGATATCGATGACCTGCGCGCCGCGGTCGATGTTGTAGGCCGCGGCCTCGGCCATCATCAACGGTTCGGTGCCGGCAATCTGCACGGCGATAGGCTCGACCTCGCCGTCATGGTTGGCGCGCCGCGAGGTCTTCAGCGAAGCCCACAGGTCTTTGCGCGAGGTCACCATCTCGCTCACCGCATAGCCCGCACCGAGCCGCTTGCAGAGTTGGCGGAATGGCCTGTCGGTCACCCCCGCCATGGGGGCGACGAAGAGCCGGTTCGGCAACAGGGTCGTGCCGATGCGCATGGTCGTTGGGGGGAAGCGAAGCTGCTGAAAAAACAGGCACCAGTATAGCGGGCAACGGCGCCGCCGCCGAAGCCTTGGGGCCACGCATAATGCGCGCCCATGGAAGCGTGGTTCGTCTCGCTCTTGACCGCGCTGGCCCTGCCCCAGTACGGGCTGTCCACCGTTTTCGTCATCGCGCTCGTATCGGCAACGCTGCTGCCGATGGGCAGCGAGCCGGTGGTCTTCGGGCTCATCAAGCTCAACCCCGAAATGTTCTGGCCGGCCATCGGTGTGGCTACGCTGGGCAATACCATCGGCGGCGCGATCACCTGGTGGATGGGTTACGGCGCCGAGCGCGCATTCGAACACCTGGCGCACCGCAAGCCGGTGGAATTGCGCGCGCTGCGCTGGCTCGAGCGCTTCGGCCCCAAGGCCTGCCTGCTGAGCTGGCTGCCCGGCGTGGGCGACCCGCTGTGCGCCGTGGCCGGCTGGTTGAAGATGCCGTTCTGGCCATGCGTGCTCTACATGTCGATCGGCAAATTCGCGCGCTATGTCACCATGACCGTGTTGCTGCTGTGGGTCTTTCCGGGTCGGTTTGCCCCTTGAGCAGCCTGTTGGAGAATCCACGAATGAAATACACAGCGTGCGCAATGCGGGCCGAGCGCCGGGCCGCCATCGGCCAGAGGCCGATGGCCTTCGGCAGGCACAGCCAGTCCGCAGGGACTGTCTGTGTCCGGCCTCAGCTCACCAAGCCGGCCCGCGCCCCCACGGGGGGTCGGCCGATGTACCCATCGGACGGGGGGCTCAAATGACTCCGGCCTACGACGCGTTGACCACCACCTACTTGCGCCTGCACCGCTTCGGCCACGTGGGTTCCATCGTCAGTTGGGACCAGGCGGCGAATATGCCGCCCAAAGGCAACGAGGCACGCGCCGCGGCGATGGCCGAGATGGCGGGGCTGCTGCACCGCATGCGCACCGACCCGGCGTTGGCCGACAACATCCAGCGTGCCGAGCAGGAGCCGCTGTCTGAACTGCAGCGCGCCAACCTGCGTGAAATCCGCCGCGACTGGCGCACCTCGAATGCGCTGCCCGAATCCTTGGTGTCGCGCCAGCAGCTGGCCGGCGCGCGCTGCGAACATGCCTGGCGCAAGCAGCGCCCGGCCAACGACTGGGCCGGCTTCCTGGAAAATTTTCGCCCGGTGCTGGCGCTGGCGCGTGAGGAAGCCGCGCTGTTGGCCGACCTGAGCGGCTTGTCGCGCTACGACGCGCTGATGGACCGCTTCGAACCCGGCATGACCAGCGCGATCGTCGGGCGGATATTCGGCGACGTTCGCAGCTGGCTGCCCGAGATGATCAGCCGCGTTCGCGACAAACAATCGCGCGAGCCGCTGATCGAGCCCGTCGGCCCGTTTTCAATCGCGGCGCAGCGCGCGCTGTGCGAGGGTGTCATCCGCCGGCTGGGCTTCGATTTTGATGCCGGCAGGCTCGATGTCAGCACCCATCCTTTCTGCGGCGGCGTGCCTGAAGACGTGCGCATCACCACGCGTTTTCGCGAGGACGATTTTCTCGGCAGCCTGACCGGAACGATCCACGAAACCGGCCACGGCCGCTACGAGCAGAACCTGCCGCGCGAGTTGCTGGGCCAGCCGGTGGCGCATGCGCGGTCGATGGCGATCCACGAAAGCCAGAGCCTGAGCTTCGAGATGCAACTCGGCAGCCACCCCGGCTTCGTGGCGCTGCTGGCGCCGATGATCAGCGAAGCGTTCGGCGCGCAGCCGGCTTTCGAGCCGGGCAATTTGCAGCGACTGATGACGCGCGTCAAACCCGGCCTGATACGCGTCGATGCCGATGAGGTGACCTACCCGGCGCATGTCATCCTGCGCTGGGAGATCGAGCGGCCGTTGGTCGACGGCGAGATCGAGCCCGAAGATATCCCTGCGCTGTGGGACGCGAAGATGATGGAGTCGCTGGGCCTGGACACCCGCGGCAACTTCAAGGACGGGCCGCTGCAGGACGTGCATTGGCCACAAGGCCTGATGGGCTACTTCCCGTGCTATTCGCTCGGCGCGATGTACGCCGCGCAGTGGTTCGCGGCGCTGCGCCGCGCGGTGCCCGACCTCGATGCGCGAATCGGCCGCGGTGACCTGGCGCCCGTATTCGACTGGCTGCGCGACAATATCTGGAGCCAGGCCAGCCGCTGGACCGTCGATGAACTGGTCGAGCGCGCCAGCGGCGAGGCGTTGAACCCGGCCTGGTTCAAAGCGCACCTCGAGGCGCGGTATTTGTAGACCCAAGCGGACTCAGTGATTGTTGGCACGCCAGGTTCAAAGACCCGCGATCTGCCCGAGATCGAGCGGGTCGCGACCTGGCTCTCGAGCCAAGCGCCGGCCGGCGAGACGACGACGCCAGTGCCTCGTAGCGCTGGGCGTCCTGTTCAGCCGTTGATGGTGGCCAAGCGACCGCGGCTATCCTGCCCCGCGATGTCGACCAGTTCGTGATCCGGCGACCGTGTCACCTGCGCCCAGAAGTGCAACGCATCAACGCGCCGCGCTGTTTCTCAGCGCGATGCAGGGCGGGCGGCGCGGCGAGCCTTCGGCGGCCGCGCGAACAACTTGCTCCTTGCCGATTCGGTGATCGCAACCACACAGGGGTGCGTGACGCGCCGCTCGACCGAGATGGCGAAGAACTCAT
>JANMYQ010000169.1:0-2646 GCA_031382215.1 Methylibium sp. | reverse complement strand
CGCGCAACAGCGCCGACAAGCGGGTGCGGGCCGGGTCCCAGCGCACCTCGGCACGCGACGCGCCGGCACTGACGCGGGCGCCGAGCACGCCGTTCACGCCGCCCAGTGCGGTTTCGATGATGCCGGCGCAGGCCGCGCAGTGCAGCCCCGTCAGCGCGAACTGCGACAGCGCACGTGGCGTGCCGTCGGGCAGCGGCACCTGGCGTGTGAACTCGGCTTGCTCCTGCGCATCGTCGAGCAACAACAGGCGCGGTGGGGCCGCCGGGGTTGCGGGCAGGGCAGCGTGGGTAGCGGCCAGGGTCATCGAAGGCGGGGCGAGTGGGCGGACTCGCGCGACTCTAGGGTCGCACCGGCGTGCGCGACGTGATCTTCGTCAAGCCAGCTGGGCGCGGGCTGGGGAGGGGCCGCCAGAGCGGCATCGCATGCGCGTCCGGCGCAGTTGTCGGAGCCAGGGGCGCCATACGCCACGCCATGACCTGTGTCAAGGCAATCCGCCGGCATTTCCTACACTGAGTTGGGGATAGACCGGGCGGCACCCTGGCATAAAGTGTGACAAATTGTGCAAAGCGGCGCTCGCAGGCCACGCCTCACACCCTCCAGATCGGTCCCGACCTTGATCCCTCCGATGCATCGGAAAGTCAGCCTGGTGGCGTTTGCCGCGGTGCTGGCGTTCTTGCTCGGCACGGCGGTCTACGTGTTCGATCGACCCGCCGGCACGGCGTACCTGCTTCCGGCCTGGCTGAGCCTGCAAGACAGCGGCGTGCGCCCGTTCGGCGCGTTCGGCGCTTTTGGCGACTCGTTGCCCACGCTGGCGCACGCGTTTGCCTTCAGCCTGCTCACGGCGTTGGTGCTGCCGCGCGGCGTGGGGTACGCGGCGCTGGCTTGCGGCGGCTGGGCGTTGCTCGAAACACTGTTCGAACTGGGCCAGCACCCGAGCATTTCACCTCTGCTGGCGCGCGCCATTGGCGAGCGCTTCAGTGGCATCCCCGTGCTCGACCACCTGGTGCCGTACTTCAGCGGCGGCGTCTTCGATGGGATGGACGTGCTGTTCGGGCTGCTCGGCGCGCTGGCGGCTTTTGGAGTGCTGCGCCTTGCCGACTCGCCCGAGCAGGGCAGGCGACCGCCGGGCCCGGGCTGAGCACCGCCGCCAGACCGGGTCCGCCAGCGACACCAGGGAGATCGAATGAAAACAACGCTGAACACTGCCCGGACTGGCCTGCGTCTGCTGGCCTTTGTGGCAGTGGTGCTCGCCGGGGTCTCTACCGTCGTCGGCTCCGGCGGTGGTGGCGGTGGCGGCGCTCCTGCTGCCGGCACGCCGCCTGCGCCCGTGGCACTGGGCGTCGTCGGCACGGTTCCGGCCGCGGGCGCGGTGGACGTGGGCCCGAGCACGGCCATCGCCATCACTTTCTCCGAGTCGATCGGGCCGAGCTTCGGCTTCGCGGTGGAGGGCCCGTCGGGACCGGTGGCCGGCGCCGTGTCGGTGAGCGGCGCGACCGCCACGTTCACGCCGAGCGCGCCGCTCGTGCCTGGCAGCGATCACGGCGTGGCGGTGGTCGGCGTGACCGGGGTCACCGGCAAGACCTTGGCGTCGAACACACACGCGTGGTCGTTCAAGACCGCGGTGGCGCCGGTGCCCACGCTCGCGCTGTCGGCCGCCACGCTGAACTACAGCGCCACGCAGGGAGGGGCCGACCCGGTGGCGCAGACGGTGACCATCAACAACGTCGGCCAAGGTGTGCTCACGGGCCTCTTGCTGGGCAATGTGGCCTATGGCGCCGGGGCGACTGGTTGGCTTCAGCCCCTGTCGCTGAACACCACCACGGCGCCTGCCGCATTCACGGTGCGTCCGGTGACGGGCAGCCTGCCGGCTGGCAGCTACAGCGCGACGATCGACGTGCTCTCTTCCGTAGCGGCGAACAGCCCGTTGACGCTCATCATCACGTTCACCGTGGTGGCGCCGCCGCCGGTCATCGCGCTCACGCCGGCCGGCCGGGCGTTTTCGGCCAGTTTGGGTGGCGCCAACCCGGCCAGCCAGACGATCGCGATCGGCAACGGCGGAAGCGGCAGCCTCAGCGGCTTGAGCGTGGGGGCCATCGCCTACAGCGCAGGCGCGGCCGGCTGGTTGCAGGCCAGCCTGAACAGCGCCAGTGCGCCCGCCGTGCTGACGCTCCAGCCGCTGACCAGCGGGCTGCCGGCCGGCAGCTACAGCGCCAGCGTAGCGGTGCGGTCTTCGGTGGCCGGGGTCGCAGCGCAACTGGCCACGGTGAGCCTGACTGTGACCGCCGGGCTGCCGCCGTCGATCTGCCTGTCCCCCACGCCCATCGATTTCTCGGCCGCGCAAGGCGGTGCCAACCCGGCCGCCCGCGCATTCACGATCGACAACTGCGGCGGCGGCGTGCTCACCGGGCTGAGCGTGAGCGTGGTGTACGGGCAGAACCCGGTGTGGCTGCAGGCACCCACGCTCAGCCGAACCAGCGCGCCCGCCACGCTGACCTTGCAGGCGCTCACCGGCGGCTTAGCGGCAGGGACCTACTTTGCGGCGATCCAGGTTGTTTCGCCGGGCGCTGCGGGCTTTTCGGTGCTCGCCACCTTCAACGTGGGATTGCCCCCGCCGTCGATCGCACTCACGCCCGCGGCGCGCAGTTT
>JANMYQ010000139.1:0-66292 GCA_031382215.1 Methylibium sp. | reverse complement strand
TCATCAGGTCTTCGGTCAGCAGGTGCTGGGCCTTGGCGTAGGCGGTCGAGTGGTAGCCCTCTTTCTCAAAAGCCTTGCGCATGCGGTCGAAGTGGGTTCGCACGGTGGCAAAGCGCACCAGGGCTTGGGCCTTGAGTTCTTCGAGCTTCTTGGTCAGCGCTTTGCTGCCGCCTTGGCCGTCGTCGTCATCCTCTTCGTCGAACTCGTCGAAGTCTTCTTCGGCGACGTAGTCGTCGGCTTCGTCGCTGCTGATGAAGCCGTCGACGGCTTCCGAGATCTGCATCGCGCCGGCGCCGATCTTGTCCGCCATCGACAGGATCTCGGCAATAGTCGTCGGGCTGGCGCTGATCGCCAGCATCATGGCCTGCAAGCCACCTTCGATGCGCTTGGCAATTTCGATCTCGCCTTCACGAGTCAGCAGCTCGACGGTGCCCATCTCGCGCATGTACATGCGCACCGGGTCGGTGGTGCGGCCGAATTCGCTGTCGACGGTGGACAGCGCCGCGTCGGCCGCGACATAGGCTTGTTCTTCGGTGGGGGTGGTGGTACCGCCGCCGGCGATCAGCAAGGTCGCGGCGTCGGGCGCCTGCTCGTAGACCGCGATGCCCATGTCGTTCAACATCGACACGATGGCTTCGAGGATTTCGTTGTCGACCAGCTTTTCAGGCAGGTGGTCGTTGATCTCCTGGTGCGTCAGGAAGCCGCGCGTCTTGCCCATCTTGATGAGCGTTTTCAGCTCCTGGCGGCGCTTGGCGACTTCTTCTTCGGTGAGCGCGGTCTCGTCGAGCCCGAACTCGCGCATCAGCGCGCGCTCCTTGGCGCGCGAGACCTTCATGCGCAGCGGCTTGACCTTGACCTTGGTTTCGCTGTCGTCGGCCGATTCGACCTCGGGCTCGCCCTCGAGGTCGGCTTCCAGGTCAGACAGGTCGACGTCGCTGTCTTCCGGCTTGGCCTTGGCGTCTTCCTTGGGTTTGCGGCCCGGTTTGCCTTTTGCAGGGGCCGGGGCCTCGACAACCTTGGCCTTGGCGGCGGGCTTGGGCGCCGGCTTGGATGCCTTGAGTTTGTCGTCGGCCTTGGCCGCGGGGGTGGTGCCGGCGGCGGGCTTGATCGGCTTGGCGGCGGCGGCCTTGACGGGAGCGGTCTTCTTCGCGGTCATGCGATTCCTTGGAAGTTGAATACCCACCGCGCCGGCCTCGCGTCAACGACGTCAAGGCCGGGCAGGCCCGGTGAGCCGGCGACACGTGAACATGTTCGCTTGAACATGTGTCGCATGCGTTCTTGCAGCCCTTGCGGGTAAGGGGTGGCCTTGTGTGGATGACCCTGGGTCAGAGGGTGGCCGGGGCCCGGAGGTGCTGCTGTCACGCTGCTGTCGCCAAGTAGCGCCTTGAAACCACTGCCTCTAAAAGTTTCACAGCGCGTACGAAACCCATGATTATCGTCGATGCGGCCGGCATAGTCAAAGCCGGGCCTTCAAGCGTGAACGGGCTTCCATCAGCTGTTTGCAGCGGTTCTGGGCGTCGGGCGACTGCACGCCCGACTCGAAGATCAGCTGCAACTCCTCGCCCACCGCCTGCAGGCGCAGCCCGTCGAGGGCCTTCTCCAGCTCGATGGCAATGTCGGTCTGCGCCTCGGGGTCGTGAAACTGGGCGATTCGCGCCAGCACCCGGCTGTCGTCACCCTCGCGTTCGGCGGTGGCACGCAGCTCCAGCATCAGCGCTGCGGCGGTCGGCGGGCCGTGCTCCATCACGGTCCGGTCGACGCAGGCGAAGTAGATGTCGTAGGGCGCCGGTTGGCCCGCCAGCAGGTCGTGAGACTCGTTGTCGAGCAAAGCCCACAGCTCGCTGCGCTGGAGCACCAGCCAAAGCGCCCGGTCGAGCAGGTTGGCGGTGCCCAGGCTGACCCGGCCGGCGCGGCGCGGGCCGGGCTTGCGCGCCGTTGCGTTCGCGCCTGACCGCGGCGCTGCGGCGGCGCCCCACAGCGCCAGCAGCTCGCCGGTCTCCAGGCGTCCGCGCGACGCCAGTTCGGCCAGCACCTGAAGGCGCAGTGCACCGTCGGGCAGGGCGGCCCACAACGGCCGGGCGTTGGCCAGCATGCGCGCCCGGCCTTCGGCGTCGTCGAGCTTGCAGCCTTCAGCGGCCACTTCGGCGATCTGGCGCGACAGCGGCACGGCTTCGGCCACGCAGCGCTCGAATCCTTCCGCGCCGTGCTGGCGAACGTAGGAATCGGGGTCGTGTTCCGGCGGCAGGAACAAGAAACGCACCGTGCGCGTATCGCTCGCATGCGGCAGGCTGGCTTCCAGCGCGCGGCCGGCAGCGCGCCGGCCGGCGGCATCGCCGTCGAAGCTGAAAACCACCGAGTCGGTGAAGCGGAACAGCTTTTGCACATGGTCGGCCGTGCAGGCCGTGCCCAGGGTCGCCACCGCGTTGGCAAAGCCCGACTGCGCCAGCGCCACCACGTCCATGTACCCCTCGACCACCAGCGCATAACCGCGCTGGCGCAGGGAAGTGCGCGCTTCGTGCAGGCCGTACAACTCGCGGCCTTTGCTGAAGACCGGGGTTTCGGGCGAGTTCAGGTACTTCGGTTCGCCCTGGTCGAGCACGCGGCCGCCGAAGCCGATCACGTCGCCTTGAACGGAACGGATCGGGAACATGATGCGATCCCGGAAGCGGTCATAGCGCTTTCGGCTCGCCTCGTCGCCGCTGTCGCCCTCTTGCACGATGACCATGCCGCTTTCCTCCAGCAGCGGGTCGTCGTAGGCCGGGAACACGCTGGCAAGGCCGCGCCAGCCGTCGGGCGCATAACCCAGCCCGAAGTGCGCGGCGATCTCGCCACTCAAGCCGCGCCGCTTCAGGTAGTCAACGGCGCGCGGGCTGCCCTTGAGCTGGCGGCGGTAGTGTTCAGTGGCCTTGGCGAGCACGTCGGTGAGCGTTTCGCGGCGCTGCTTCATCGCTGCGGCGCGCTCGCGTTCGGCGGGTGTGCTTTCTTCTTCGGGCACCGTCATGCCGACCTGCTGGGCCAGGTCGTTCACCGCCTCGATGAAACTGGCTCCGGTGTGCTCGGTCAGGAATTTGATGGCATCGCCGCTCGCCCCGCAGCCGAAGCAGTGATAGAACTGCTTGCTCGGGCTGACCGAGAAGCTGGGCGACTTCTCGCCGTGGAACGGGCACAGCCCCATCAGGTTGGCGCCGCCCTTTTTCAGCTGCACGTGGCCGCCCACCACGTCGACGATATCGACCCGGGCCAGCAGGTCGTGCAAGAAGGCGGTCGGGATCATGCCTTCAGTCTAGGGCAGGGCGGACAACCCGGCGCCGCCACGGCCGTCAGTGCGACAGTGGCGCCACCATGGTGGCCATGCCGCCGAAGCTGTGCACCCAGGCGATCACCTCGTCGGCCGGCATCGCGTGCGCTATGCCGTTGCCCTGGCCGATGTCGCAGCCGATCTCGATCAGCGCCTGCGCCTGCTCCAGGGTTTCGACGCCTTCGGCCACCACGGTGCAGCCGAAGGTCTGTGACAGCCCGATCACGCCTTCGACGATGGCCATGTCCTGCCGGTCGTTGAGCATGTTGATGACGAACGAACGGTCGATCTTCAGCATGTCCAGCGGCAGCCGCTTCAGGTAGGTCAAGGTGGAATAGCCGGTGCCGAAGTCGTCGAGCGCAAAGCGCACGCCCAGTGCGCGGCACTGTTCCATCAGTTCGCAGGTGAAGTCGATGTCGGCCAGCGCGGTGGTCTCCAACACCTCCAGGATCAGCCGGTCGGCCACCGGCAGATCCTGGCTGGCCAGCAGGTCGGCCAGGTTGCGCGCGAACTGCGGTTCCTGCAGGTGGCGCGCCGACACGTTGATGCTGACCGTCAAGTCCAGCCCGATGCTCTGCCAGCGCGCGAGCTGCTCGATGCCCTGCCTCAGCACCCAGTCGCCCACCGCGGTGCTCAAGCCGGTGTGTTCGATCAGCGGCAGGAAGTGGGCCGGCATCAGCAGGCCCTGCTCGGGGTGGTTCCAGCGCAGCAGCGCTTCCACGCCCAGCACGCGGCCGTCGCGCATATCGACCTTGGGCTGGAAGTGCAGGCACAACTCCTGCGCGTCGAGCGCTTCCTGCACCCGGCCGAGTTCGACGAAGCGCGCTTCGGCCAGGCGATCGCGCTCGGCGTCGAAGAACTGGTAACCGCTGCGGCCGGCCTGCTTGGCGCCGTACATCGCATGGTCGGCATGGCGCAGCAGCGTTTCGGCGTCGGCGTTGTCGAGCGGGAAGATCGTGGCGCCGATGCTGGCGGTGACGGCGACCGGCGCCTCGACCACCGACAACCCGAACGGCAGCCCCACGACGTGCAGCATGCGTTCGACGGCCATGCGGCTTTCTTCGACGCTGGCCGCACGCAGCAGCAGCACGAACTCGTCGCCGCCGATGCGCGCCGCCACGTCGTCGCCGCTGGCCGAGGTGCGCAGCGTGCGCCGCAGCCGATCGGCCAGCTTCAGCAGCAACTGATCGCCGGCATAGTGGCCGTGCTCGTCGTTCACAGGCTTGAAGTGGTCGAGGTCGAGGTAACACACCGTCAGCAAACTGCCGTCGCGCTCAGCGGTGGCCAGGGCCTCCACCAGCAGTTGCGTCAGGCGCACGCGGTTCGGCAGGCCGGTCAATTCGTCGAAGTGGGCCTGGCGCTGCAGTTGCACGATCTGCTGGCGCGACTGGGTGATGTCGGACAGCGCCAGCACGTGGTTCTGCACCAGACCCTCGCCGTTCTTCACCACCGACACGGTGGCGTGCAAGGTGCACGGCTCGCCGTTGCGGCGCCGCGTGAGCATCTCGCCGTGCCACACGCCGTGCGCCCGCAGGCTCTCGTAGACGCGCGCCTGCGCTTCGGCCTCTGGAGAACCCGGCGCCGCGGCCCGCAACATCGCCGGCACCGTGCCGCGCAACTCGTCGAACGAGAAGCCGGAAATGCGGCAATAGGTCGGGTTGGCCTGCAGCACGCGGTTCTGCGCGTCGGTGATCAGCAGCCCTTCGTTCAGGTGCTGGAACAGCTTGTCCGACAGGCGCTGCTGTTCCATCGCGGCGTGCCGCTCGGCGGTGTCGCGCGCCAGGAACAGCATGTTCAATGGCGCGCCATCGGCGTCGCGGTCTACCACGAAAGCGCGCAGCTCGAACCAGCGCCAGTGGCCGTCCTTGCCGAGCAGCCGGCATTCGGCCTGGGCGTCGGCGGCGGCGGCCGAGCGCAGTGGCTCGAACGAGCGCTTCACGGCGGTGATGTCGTCAGGATGCACCCGTCCCCAGAAGGCCTGCACGGCATGGCCGAACTCCTGGCTTGCAAAGCCGAGCAAGCTCAACCAGCGCGGCGACATGACGAGCCGCCCGCTCGGTACGTCGAGCTCGGCCACGCCGGTGCCGGAGGCGTCGAGCGCGCGCTTCCAGCGCTTGCTTCCGGCCGCCAGTTCGCCGATCAGGGTGGACATCAGCAGCGGCACCGCCGCCAGCGTGAACACATAGCCCCACAGCAGCGCCACGCTGCGCTGCGGGTCGACCTGTTGCAGCGGCCCGAGGCCGTTGACGGTGGCCAGTGCGGCGCCGATGCCAACCAGCAAGGCCGCCGACGAGGCCGCGAACGTGCCGCTGCGTGCCGCCAGCCAACCGAGCAACAGGTGCGGCAGAAAGATCAGCGGCAACAGCACCAGATCGGCTCCACCCGAGACGGCAATCGCCAGCCAGCCGCTGGCAATGGCGCCCAAGGACAGGAGCAAGGTGGGGGCCCAGTGCGAGTGCCCGAACGCGCGCGTGAGCGAACGCCTGGACAGGGTCAGCAGCGGGATGCCGACCGCCAGCGCCCCCAGCGCGTCGCCCAGCCAGCCGTGCAGCCAGGCCATGCCGAGCTGGTTCCAGCGCAGGCCGCCGCTGACGGCCAGCCACAACACGCCGTTGCTGGCCGTGACCAGCATCGCGGCCACGATGCCGATGGCCACGAACAGCCACAGGTCGCGGCGCCGGTCGAGTTCGATGTGCAGCTTCTTGCGGCGCAGCCAGACGGTTGCCAGCACCGGGCCGAGTGTGTTGCCCGTGGCCAGCAGCGCGGCCAGCCAGGCCGCAGAGCCGGCGCTCAGGGCCAGCACAAAGGCGCCGATCCACACCCCCGGCCACACGCCCGCGCCCAGGCGCAGTAGCGCGGCCAGTGCAATACCAGTGGGCGGCCACAACAGGCTCGTGTTCGGTTCGAACGCCGGCACGGCCAGGCCGAGCCGACCGCCCAGGTAATAAGCCAGCGCCAGCAGACTGACCCAGCGGGCCCATTGAATGGAGCCGGCCGGCACATTCAAGGCGGTCGTGAAATTGGACAGGCGGAGTTCTGGCACGGAGATTGAAAATTTGCGGACAAAGGTAAAAGACTCTACGGCCAATGATCGTTGCCGGCACGGCCACGCGACCCCGGACCCCCTGTTTGCGGGGGTGTTTGAGGGCCCCGCTCAAGCGTCCCAAAAGAGGTTGCAAAAGAAAAGCCGCCCGGTGGGCGGCTTACGTTTGGCTACGCTCGATCAAGCGTTCGGGTGCGACGCAATCAGACCGCGAGGATCAGACCGTGAAGTCTCCGATCTTGCGGCCCGCCGCCAAGGCCGCCTTGAGCCATTTGGGCTGCAGGCCTCGCCCGCTCCAGGTATCGCCAGTGGCGGCATTGCGGTACTTGATCGCCACCTTGCCGGTTTTCCCGCCGGCAGATTTGGCGCCGGCCTTGCCGGCCAGGTCAGCCGCCGTCAGCCCATATTCGGCCATCAGCGTGCGGACCTTGGCAATGGCTTCGGCCCGGTGGTGCTTCTTGGTGCTCTCGATTTCTTTCTCGATCGCTTCTTTTTGTGCCAGCAAATCCTGCAATGTTGCCACGATGAATTCCTTGTTTGAAAGAGACCTGAGCAGAAAACCAGTGGATTCTATTCAAGCGCATTTTGTATTGCAATGGATTCAAATTGCGGCGGTGCGGCAAGCTCCGCCGCCCGTGCCTATTTGTACCCGACCCGGTCCAGAATCTGCTGCACCTTGCCCTGGTTCATTCCAACGACTGAAATCGGGATCGTCTCGGCCTTGAAGGGTCCCAGGGTATCGAGCGCCGGGTTGGCCACCTTGACAGACTTGACGGCCGGCCATTCATTGTTGCCGTCGGCAAAATAGGCTTGAGCCTGATCGCTGGCGAGATACTCCATGAACTGCACGGCCGCCTTGCGGTTCGGCGCGAATTTCGCAACGGCGGCGCCGGCGATATTGACGTGGGTGCCCCAGCTTTGTTGGTTCGGGAACACGACGCCGACCTTTTCGACCACGTCCCGGTCTTCGGGCTTGCTCGAACGCATCATGCGCGCCAGGTAGTAGGTGTTGCTCAGCGCGACCTGACATTCGCCGGTGGCGACCGCCTTGATCTGGTCGGTATCGCCGCCCTTGGGCTCGCGGGCCATATTGGCCACCATGCCTTGCAGCCAGGTTTCAGTGGCCTGCGGGCCGAGGTGTTCCATCACCGCGCCGAACAGCGACAGGTTGTAGGGGTGCGAGCCCGAACGGGTGCAGACCTTGCCCTTGTTCTTGGGGTCGGCCAGTTCTTCGTAGGTGTCGACGTCGTCCTTCTTCACCGTCTGCTTGTTGTAGACAACCACCCGTGCCCGGGTGGACAGGCCGAACCACGAGCTGCCCTGGCCGGCATCGTTGCCGCGCAAGGTGGCAGGAATGCGTGCCTCCAGGGTGCCCGACTTCACCGGCTGGAACATGCCGTCGGCCTCGGCGCGCCACAAGCGGGCTGCATCGACGAGCAGGATCACGTCGGCCGGGCTGGCCGAGCCTTCGCTCTTGAGGCGCGTCAGGATCCCGGCGTCGTCGGCATCGACCCGGTTGATCTTGATTCCGGTGGCCTTGGTGAAATTGGCGTAGAGCGCCTCGTCGGTCTGGTAGTGACGCGCCGAATACAGATTGAGCACCGCCTCTTGGGCCGAAGCAAAAGGCGTGGCCAAGGTGGCCAACGAGGTCAGGGCGGCGAGCGCCGCACAGCGTCGAATGAACATGAGAACTCCCGGGTCGATTGAGACCACGCGAGTCTACATGAAAACACGAATCGTTCTCATTATTGTCCCTGCGCTCTGGCCTGCGCTCGGGCCCGCGCTCCGGCCTGCGCTGTCACGCGCTTCCGAGGTCGGGGTTCAGGCGGTGGGCGGCACGTAGCCCGCGGGCTTGTCGCCGCCGTCGCCGAAGAAGAACAGTTCCATCTGGCGTGCCAGATACTGGCGCGCGCGCTGGTCGGCCAGATTCAGGCGGTTTTCATTCACCAGCATGGTCTGGTGCTTCATCCACAGTTGCCAGGCTTCCTTGCTGACCTGGTTGTAGATGCGCTTGCCCAGCTCGCCCGGGTAGGGCGAGTAATCCATTCCCTCGGCTTCTTTCTTAAGGTGAATGCATTGAACGGTGCGTGCCATGGGCGGCTCCTCAGATTCAGAGTTTCTTGACCAGTACCTGGGATTTTCGATCCCAGTTGTATTTGCGTTTGCGTGCTTCGGGCAGCCAGTCGGGGTCGACCTGGTTGAAGCCGCGCTTGATGAACCAGTGCATCGTGCGCGTGGTCAGCACGAAGATGCTGTCCAGCCCCATGCCCTTGGCGCGCTGCTCCACGCGCTTCAGGATGCGCTCGCCGTCGCCCTGGCTCTGCACCTGCGGCGAGACAGTCAGCGCCGCCATCTCGGCCGTCTTGGCTTCCGGGTACGGGTACAGCGCGGCGCAGCCGAAGATCACGCCGTCGTGCTCGATCACGGTGTAGTGGCCGATGTCGCGTTCGATCTCGGTGCGGTCGCGCTTGACCAGCGTACCGTCGCGCTCGAAGGGTTCGATCAACTGCAGCACGCCGCCGATGTCGTCCGACGTCGCTTCACGCAGGCTCTCGAGCTTTTCGTCCACCACCATCGTGCCGATGCCGTCGTGCGTGAACACCTCCATCAGCAGCGCGCCGTCAACCGCAAACGGCAGGATGTGCGACCGCTCGACCCCGCCGACGCAGGCCTTCACGCAATGCTGCAGGTAGAACGCCGGGTCGGTGGGCTGCGTGGGCGCCGGCAGCGAGGCCAGCAGGCGCTGGGCGTCGGCGAGTGCCAGTTCGGTATCGATCGCGCTTTCGGCATCGCCTAGCTGTTCGTGGATGCCCGCCACTTCGGTGATGAACAGCAGCTTGTCGGCCTGCAGCGCGATGGCGGTGCTGGTGGCCACGTCTTCCATCGTCAGGTTGAAGGCCTCGCCGGTGGGTGAAAAGCCGAACGGCGACAACAGCACCATCGCGCCGATGTCGATCGCGCTGCGGATCGCCGCGCCATCGACCTTGCGCACCACGCCGCTGTGCATGAAGTTCACGCCGTCGACGATGCCGACCGGCCGCGCGGTCAGGAAGTTGCCCGACACCACGCGCACGATCGCATTCGCCATCGGCGTGTTCGGCAGGCCTTGCGAAAACGCGGCTTCGATCTCGAAGCGCAATTGGCCGGCGGCCTCTTGCGCGCAGTCGAGCGCCACCTCGTCGGTGATGCGCAGCCCGTGGCTGTAGCGCGACTCGTGGCCCTTGGCGCGTAATTGCTCGTTCACCTGCGGGCGGAAGCCGTGCACCAGCACGAGCTTGATGCCCATCGCATGCAGGATCGCCAGGTCTTGCGCAAACGGGCTCAGGCGGCCGGCGGCAATCAGCTCGCCGGCAATCGCCACCACGAAGGTCTTGCCGTGGTAGGCGTGGATGTGCGGCGCCACGGCGCGAAACCAGGGTACGAAGGTGTGGGGGAAGACGAGGCTCATGGGCGGGTGGTGAACAGCGTCCCGGATTCTGCCCCATGCATGGCCGACGCAGTGGGGCACGTCGCCGTCTCCGATAATCCGCGCCTCGTGTCTGCATCACCGCCTCTTCAACGCTCCCCGCAACGCCGGCCCGCCAACCCGGTGCCGCCGATCACGTTCCCCGAATCGCTGCCGGTCTCAGGGCGGCGCGACGAGATTGCGCGTGCGATCAGCGCGCACCAGGTCGTGATCGTCTGCGGCGAGACCGGTTCGGGCAAGACCACGCAGTTGCCGAAGATCGTGTTGTCGCTCGGCCGCGGCGTCGGCGCGGGTGGCAAGGGTTTGATCGGCCACACGCAGCCGCGCCGCATCGCCGCGTCCAGCGTGGCCAAGCGCATTGCGCAGGAGCTGAACTCACCGCTCGGCGAGGTGGTGGGTTTCAAGGTGCGCTTCCAGGACCGGCTGCAAGGCGGGGCCACGGTCAAGCTGATGACCGACGGCATCCTGCTGGCCGAAACGCAGAGCGACCCGCTGCTGCGCGCCTACGACACGCTGATCATCGACGAGGCGCACGAGCGCAGCCTGAACATCGACTTCCTGCTCGGTCACCTGCGCCAGATCCTGCCGCGGCGTCCTGATCTGAAGGTGATCGTCACGTCGGCGACGATCGATGCCGATCGGTTTGCACGGCACTTCGAATCAAGAGACGGGCCGGCACCGGTCATTCAGGTGTCGGGCCGCCTCTTCCCCGTCGAACAGCGTTGGCGCCCGTTCGAAGAGAGCCGCGAATACGACTTGAACAACGCCATCGGCGACGCGGTCGATGAACTCTGGCGAGAAGGCGCCGGTGACGTGCTCGTCTTCCTGCCCGGCGAACGCGAAATCCGCGAGGCCGCCGACCACCTGCGCAAACATCACCCGCCCGGTGTCGAGGTCGTTCCGTTGTTCGCCAGACTCAGCCAGCAGGAGCAAGACGAGGTCTTCGAGCCGCACAGCGCGCGCCGCATCGTGCTGTCGACCAACGTGGCCGAGACCTCGCTGACGGTGCCGGGCATCCAGTACGTCATCGACGCCGGCACCGCGCGCGTCAAGCGCTACAGCTACCGCAACAAGGTCGAGCAGTTGCTGGTCGAGCCGATCAGCCAGGCGGCGGCCAACCAGCGCGCTGGGCGTTGCGGGCGTGTCAGCGACGGCATCTGCATCCGCCTGTACGACGAGAAAGACTTCACCGGCCGGCCGCGCTTCACCGACCCGGAGATCATGCGTTCATCGCTGGCCGGCGTGATCTTGCGCATGAAGTCGCTGAGCCTCGGCACGGTGGAGGACTTTCCGTTCCTCGAAACCCCGCCGCGCCGGGCCATTGCCGACGGTTACCAGTTACTTGCCGAACTCGGTGCGGTGGACGAAGGCAACGAGCTCACGCTGATCGGCCGCGAGCTGTCGAAGTTGCCGCTCGACCCACGCGTCGGCCGCATGATCCTGGAGGCCAAGGATCGCCAGGCGCTGACCGAGGTGTTGATCATCGCCAGCGCCTTCAGCGTGCAGAACGTGCGGGACAGGCCGCTAGAACACCAGCAGGCGGCGGATGCGGCGCACAAAAAGTTCGACGATGAGAAGTCGGAGTTCCTCGGCGACCTGAAGTTGTGGGCGTGGCTCGAAGCGGCGCGCGGCGCGCATGGCAACATAGCCAGCAAAGCCGCTGCCGAAGCGCCCGGCCACAAACTCTCGCACCGCAAGCAGGAGCAACTGCTGCGCGACCACTTCATCTCGCCGCGCCGCGTGCGCGAGTGGCGCGACATCCATTCGCAGCTCCACACCGTCGTCGCAGAACACGGCTGGCGCCTGAACACGCTCCCCGCAACCTACGAACAACTGCACTTGTCGATGCTCGCCGGGCTGCTGGGCAACATCGGCTGCAAGAGCGACGAGGACGATTGGTACCTCGGCGCACGGGGCATCCGCTTCTACCGCCACCCGGGCGCCAACCTGTCGAAGAAGCCGGGCCGCTGGATCGTCGCGGCTGAACTGGTCGAGACCACGCGCCTGTTCGGCCGCGGCATCGCGGCGATCGAGCCGCAGTGGCTGCCGTCGATTGCCGGCCACGTGATCAAGACGCAGTTGCTCGAGCCGCACTGGGAGAAGAAGGCCGCCGAAGTCGTGGCGCTGGAGCGCGCCACCTTGTACGGCATCGTGATCTACAGCAACCGGCGCGTGAACTTCGGCAATGTCGATCCGGTGGCGGCGCGAGAGATCTTCATCCGCGAGGCACTGGTGGCCGGCGAGTGGGACAGCCCGCTGCCCTTCCTGGCCGCCAACCGCAAGCTGATCGCGCAGGTGGAAGAGCTGGAGCACAAGTCGCGCCGGCAAGACGTGCTGGTCGATGACGAACTGATCCACGCCTTCTACGACCAGCAACTGCCGGCCGACGTGTTCAGCGGCCACACGCTGGAGCGCTGGTACCGCGACGAACTCAAGCGCCAGCCGCGCCTGCTGCTGCTCACGCGCGAGGAGCTGATGCGCCACGAGGCGGCGGGCATCACCAGCGCGGCGTTCCCGAAGACGATCCGCCTGGGCGGCGTGGACTGCGCGGCGAGTTACCTGCACGACCCGGGTGATGCGAAGGACGGCGTGACGGTGACGGTGCCGATCTACTCGCTGAACCAGGTGAACGACGAACGCTGCGAGTGGCTTGTGCCCGGCATGCTGAAGGACAAGCTGCTGGCGCTGGTGAAGAGCCTGCACCAGAAACCGCGGACGCGGCTGGTGCCGCTGCCCGACTATGTGGACGAGTTCGTCGCCACCCACGACTTTGCGCAAGGCGGCCTGCTCGATGTGCTGCTCAAGAGCGTGCGCGACAAGACCCAGCTCGACATCAAACGCGCCGATTTCAAACTCGAACAGGTGCCGGCGCACCTGCAGATGAACTTCCGCATCGTCGACGAACATGGCCGCCAGCTCGGCACCGGGCGCAACCTGCCGGCGCTGAAGGCCGAGTTGGGCGGGCAGGCGCGCTCGGCCTTCCAGGCGCTGGCGGTGTTGAAGGCGGCGCCGGCGGCGCAGACCGGCGCTGTTGCGGGGACGACCCCGAACGTCGCTCACGGCGCTGCCCAGAGCGCCAAACCGAACACGAGGACCACGATCGTGTCCTCGAAGTTGGCCAGCGACCCGGCCACGGCAGCCGCGCCGGCGGCGCACAAACCCGCTGAGCGCTACACCGAATGGAGCTTCGGTGACCTGCCCGAGCTGATGGAAATCCGCCGCGGCGCGCAGTCGCTGATCGGCTTTCCGGCGCTGATCGACAAACTCACGCACGTCGAGATCGAGGTTTTCGATGAGCCCGATGTGGCGGCGCTGAAGCACCGTGCCGGCTTGCGCCGCCTGGTGTCGCTGCAGATCCGCGATTCGTTGAAGTACCTGGAAAGGAACATTCCCGACCTGCAGAAGATGGCCGTGGCCTACATGCCGCTGGGCTCGGCCGACGAACTGCGCGACCAGGTCATCGAGCTGGCGCTGGAGCGGGCCTTCCTGGCGGACCCGCTGCCCACCGACGCGGCCGCGTTCACGCGCCGCCTGGCCGAGGGGCGCGGGCGGCTGACCCTGATTGCGGGCGAGGTGGCGCGCAGCGCGGGCGCGGTGCTGATCGAGTACACCGCCGCGGCCCGCAAGCTGAAAGACGCGCGCCCACCGAAAGAGGTGACTGAGGACATCAGCGCGCAACTCGCGCGCCTGGTGCCCAAGCGCCTTGTTGTCGCCACGCCGTGGCCGCAACTGGCGCACTTGCCACGCTATTTGAAGGCCATCGTGATGCGCTTGGACAAACTTCGCGCCGACCCGCAGCGCGACGCCGACCGGTTGGCCGAACTGCGACCGCTGGAGCAGCGCTTCTGGCGCGTGCTGGCCGAACGCCGCGGCACGGCCGACCCGCGGCTGGGCGAATTTCGCTGGCTGCTGGAAGAGTTGCGCGTGAGCTTGTTCGCGCAAGAGTTGCGCACACCGCAACCGGTCAGTGTCAAACGCCTGGAGAAGGTGTGGGGTCAGTTGTTGGGGTAGCGGCAGGCCGGCGCGATGGGCTACATTGCGGGCGCTGACCGGGTCCAACCGGCGGCAACGTCGTTGGAATGCCTGTCAATACAAGGAGAAACACATGAGCTACGTCTGGATGGCAGTGGTCGGTTTGATCGTCGGTTTGATCGCACGGGCCGTTCTGCCCGGCACCCAATCCCTGGGTCTGATCCTCACTGCGGTGCTCGGCATTGCGGGTTCGTTCGCCGCCGGTTTTGCGGGCCAGGCGCTGGGGCTTTACCAGGCCGGGCAGAACGCCGGCTTCATCGGCTCGGTGGTCGGCGCCATCGTGCTGCTGTTCGTCGTCGGCAAGGTCAAGGGCGCTTCCAGCTCCTGAGCTGACAGTCCATGGTCGAAGCCGTCGAGTGGGTGATCGTGCCGGGCACGCCGGCACAGATCGAGGCCGCCGCGCGCGAATGCCGGCGCATGGTGAACCGCCGTTCTCTGGTGGCCGCGGGCGTGGCCGTGGTGCCGATTCCCGGCATCGACTGGTTGACCGACGTGGGCGTGCTGCTCAAGCTCATCCCCGACATCAATCGCGCCTTTGGCCTGACACTGGAACAGGTCGAGCGCCTGTCGCCCGACCGGCGCCTGGTGGTCTACAAGACGCTCTCGGCCGGCGGCAGCCTGCTGGTGGGCAAGCTGATCACGCGTGACCTGGTGCTGCATGCGCTCAAGATCGTCGGCGTGCGCCTCACCACGCAACAAGCGGCCAAGTACGTGCCGGTGGCGGGCCAGGCGTTGTCTGCACTGCTGACGTATTCGGCGCTGCGGTTCGTTTGCGAACAGCACATCCGCCAGTGCATGGCGGTGGCGCAGCAACTGATGCTGCCGTCGCCGGCTGCCGCCACGGTGGTCGGCCGCTGACTCGGGGCCGCAAGTCAAGGCGGCTGAACCGTGCCGCTCGCCAACGCGGCGCGAAAGGCCTGCGGCGACAGGCCGGCGCGGCGCGCAAAAAACCGGCTGAAGTACGCCGGGTCGTCATACCCGAGTTCGTGCGCCACCTCCGCCACCGCGGCTTGTGTGTAGGCCAGCAGCCGGCGCGATTCGAGCAGCCGCCGCTCGTGCTGCAGGTCGAGCGCCGACAGTCCCGTCACGGCGCGGCAGGCACGGCTCAGGTGGTCGGGCGTCACGCCCAACTGGCCGGCGTAGAAGGCCAGCGGCGGATGACGGCGCAGGTGCAACTCCAGCAGCGAGCGGTAGCGCTGCACCAGCGTGTCGCGCAGCGCCTGGCGCGAACCTTCGGCCTGTGCGCCCGGCACCTGGCGCAGGAACCAGGTGGCCAACAGCACCAGGTGCGCCTGCAGCGCGTCGCTGCGGCCCGGCGCGGCGCGCTCGAACTCGGCACGCAGCGCGCTGAACAACAATCCGCCGGTGGCCGCCTCGGCACCGAAGTCTTCCCCCTGAAGCAAGCGCGACGGCAACAGGCTGGCCACCAACGCGGGTGACGCCGCCAACGAGCGCTGCAGCCGCTCGGTCGGCGCCGTCACCTGCAGTCCGCTGCAAGCCGGCGCGAAGTCGAAGGCGTGCACGCAGCCCGGCGCCAGCATCAGCGCGGCGGGCCCCTGGAGCGTGTGCGGCACCTGGTCCAGCCAGACGCTGGCGGTGCCGCGCTCGACCCACATGAACTGGTGCAAGCCCTCGTGGCGGTGCGCCGGAATCGTCCATGCGTATTCCTCGCCGCGCACCGCCAGGGATTCCACGTGCAGGCAGTCGTCCGGTGCGAAATGGCGCACCTCCCTGAAGGCGACGGCGAGGGGCGACAAGGTCTTCATCAAGGCCGGGAATGTACCGGAGCCGCCCGGAATGTCCATGGCCGGGCGGGTTCTTCGGGCGCAACATGCGCGCCTGTCGCAGCCACCAGAACTGCTCATCGGAGACTCGCCATGAACGCACGCCGCCCGCTCTTCGAGCTGTCACTGTCGCTCGGCCTGCTGGGCCTGGCGGGTGCCGCCCTGGCCCAACCCGCGCAGACCGTCATCTGGTCGGGCTTTCCGCCGGGCGGTTTGGGCGATCTGGTAGCGCGCCCCTTGCTCGAGCGCATGAAGGGCCCCTACCCGAGCACCCTGGTGTACGACAGCAAGCCAGGCGCGGGCGGCCGAATCGCGGCCGACTTCGTCAAGCGTGCTGCGCCGGACGGCGCAACGCTGCTGCAGCTGCCGTCCTCGCCGATCACGCTGTACCCGCACCTCTACGGCAAGAAGCTGACCTACGACCCGCTGGTCGACTTCGTCCCCATCACGCCGTTGGCCGCGTACACCTTTTCGATGACGGTGGGGCCGGGTGTGCCGGCCGATGTGAAGACGGTGGCCGACTTCATCCAGTGGGCCAAGGCCAACCCCGACAAGGCCAACTACGGCATCCCGGCGTCCGGCTCGGTGCCGCACTTCATCGGCATGATGTTCGAGCGTGCCGCCGGCGTGCCGATGAAGAGCATCCCCTACAAAGGCGGCGCGCCGTTGCTGCAGGACCTGATGGGCGGCCAGGTGCCGGTGGCGTTCAACGTGGTCAGCGAAGTGCTGCCGCATGTGAAGAGCGGCAAGCTGCGCTCGCTGGCGACCGCGAGCCCGCAACGCTGGGCGGCGCTGCCCGAGGTGCCGACGCTGGTGGAGCTGGGCTACAAGGACATCGCGGCGGTCGAGTTCCTGGGCTGGTACGCCCCTGCGAAAACGCCGCCCGAGGTGATCAAGCGGCTCGCCGCCGCGGCGCAGCAGGCGCTGCAGACACCCGAGATGCAGGACGTTCTGAACCGCAACGGCCTGCTGGCGATGCGCGAGTCGCCCGAAGCCTTCGCCGCGCTCGTGAAGGACGAAACCGCGCGTTGGGCACCGCTGGTCAAGGCGACCGGCTTCACCCCCGAAGATTGAATGGACGCCCTCCAAACCGTCCGCCTGACCGGCGCGCAAGCGCTGGTGCGGCTGCTGCAGGCCGAAGGCGTGACGCAGGCTTTCGGCATCGTCGGCGGCAAGCTCGGGCCGCTGCTGCACGCGCTGTCGCAATCGCCCATCCACTTCACTGGCGTGCGCCACGAAGCAGCGGCGCCGATGATGGCGGCGGCGATCTTTGCCGGCACCGGCCGCATCGCGCTGGCGATGGGCGAGATGGGGCCGGGCGGGCTGAACCTGGCCTCGGGTGCGGGCGTTGCCTTCAACAACCACCTGGCGGCGCTGCTGGTCACCACCAACCAGCACCGCGCCGCCGTGTACCCGCACCTCGGCATGTTCATGGACCTGGACGCGCGCGCGGTGTTCGCGCCGGTGACCAAGTGGAACGCCGTGGTGCACGATGTGCGGCGCCTGCCCGAGCTGGTGCGCACGGCCTTGCGTGAAGCGCTGTCGGGCCGGCCCGGGCCGGTGCACCTGGACATTCCGCAGGATGTGCTCGGCAGCACCTGCGACTGGCCGGCGCAGGAGTTCGAGATTCCACCCTCGCGATACCGCGGATTGGCGGGGCCACGGCCGGCCGCTGAAACCGTGGTGGCGGCGGCGGCGCTGTTGCACGGCGCGAAGCGGTCGCTGATCGTGGCCGGCGGCGGCGTCATCGTCTCGGGCGCCGTCGATGGGGTGCGCGCCCTCGCCGCGCGGTTGCGCGCGCCGGTGGTGCCGACGCAGATGGCGCTCGGCGTCGTCGCCAGCGACAGCCCCCTTTTCATCGGCGCCGGCGGGCTGATCGCCGGCGACGCCATTCGGCAAGCCTTCGACGAGGCCGATGTGATCGTCGCCATCGGCTGCCGCTTTTCGTCGTGGCTGTGGGACGAGAACGGCCCGCTCGCGCGGCGCCACCACAGTCTCATCAACATCAACATCGATCCGTCGGCGCTGGGCGCGCCCGCGCTGCACGAGGTGGCGATGCTTGCCGACGCCAAGGCCGCGCTCGACGACCTGCTGGCCGCGCTGCACGGCAGCACCTTGCAAGCCGAAGCGGACGCCGAAGTCCAAGCCGAAGTCGACTGGCTGCCGCGCCTGCGCCACACCCGCGCCGCGCACGAAGCGCGCATCGAGCAGATGGCGAGCGACGACCATGAGCCGGTGATGCACCCGGCCGCGCTCGCGCTGGCCATCGGCCGGGCGCTGCCGCACGACGCGATTGCCGTTTACGACGGCGGCCACACGACCTTCTGGAGCAACGACTGCACGCCGGTGCACGCGCCGCGCACGCGCTTTCACGAACCCGGCATGAGCCAGCTCGGCTTCGGCCTGCCTTATGCGCTGGCGTTGCAGCTCGCGCACCCGGGCCGGCCGGTGCTGCAGATCACCGGCGACGGCTCGTTCGGCTTCACCCTGCAGGAGCTGGACACGGCGCGGCGCGAGCGGTTGCCTGTGGTGACCCTCATCCACAACAACGGATCGTGGGGCATCATCCGTGCCGGCCAGCGCAACCAGCTCGACTTCGAGTTCGGCACCTCGCTTGCCGACACCGACTACGCCGCGATTGCGCGCGGCTTCGGCTGTTTTGGCGAGACGGTGGAGCGCGCCTGTGATGTGGCACCGGCGCTGCAGCGCGCCTTCGCCTCGGGCCTGCCCGCGGTGCTCGACTGCCGCACGCGCTTCGTGCCGCACCCGGCCGTGCCCGCCTTTGGCCGGATGAATCGATTCGGGTTCGACAGCGCAGCGCACTTGGCGTGACCTGAGTCCGGTCTTCCTGCGTCGAGTCTTACTGTTTCGGTTTGTGCGGCTCGCGGCGGGCGGTACCCGCCGTGGGCTCATGCTGGGACGGTCGGCCGGGTACAGCCGACTGCGCTGTGGTGCTCGGTCTCGCGGCCCGTCGCCGAACTCACTTCGCTTGCTTCGCCGCGCTACGTTCAAACAGGCGGCGACAAGTCAGTCTACGAACGCGCTCCGCGCGGGGCCGCAAGCCCTGTGCTCCTCGCCGCCCCAGAAATCGCCCCCGCCGGGTACCGCTCGCCGCGAGCAGAACCGTTTTCGCTCTTTGCAGCAAATACAAAAAGCCGGTGCCGCAAAGGTGCGTTCGGGCAGGTCGGAGGGCGCCTCTGAGGCGGCGAGGAGCACAGGGCTCGTGGCCCGCGCGCGCAGCGCGCATCAACAACTGACTTGTCGCCGCCTGTTTGAACGGAGCGCCGCGAAGCAAGCGAAGTGAGTTCGGCGACGGGCCACGAGACCGAGCACCGCTGCGGAGTCGGCTGAACCCGGCCCACCGCCTCAGCTAAGCCCTCCGGCCTGCCCGGACGCGCCTTTGCCTCGCAGACGTCGACAGGACGGAGCGAACGCTCAAGACGCGACGGAGCCAATGACATGCCCCAACGCGCACCCTGGACCCTGAAGACCGCCGCCTGGGCTGTCATCGCCTTCCTGCACATCCCGCTCGCGCTGATCATCCTGTATGCCTTCAGCGCTGAAGACAAGAGCTACATCTTTCCGCCGCCCGCCCTCACGACGCAGTGGTTCGGCGTGGCATGGGAGCGCGGAGACGTGTGGGCCGCGATCAAGCTCAGCTTCGAAGTGGCCGCCTGGTCCACCGCCATCGCTGTTCTGCTCGGTACCCTGGCCGCCGCTGCGTTGGCACGCGCCAGCTTCTTCGGCCGCGACGCGATCTCGTTGCTGTTGATCCTGCCGATCGCGCTACCCGGCGTGATCACCGGCATCGCGCTGCGCTCGGCCTTCGGCACGCTGCACATCCCGTTTTCGTTCTGGACCATCGTGATCGGCCACGCCACGTTCTGCGTCGTCGTGGTGTTCAACAACGCGATCGCGCGCCTGAGGCGGCTCAACCCGAACCTGATCGAGGCGTCGATGGACCTGGGCGCAGACGGCTTTCAGACCATGCGCTACATCGTCCTGCCGCAGCTCGGCTCGGCTTTGCTCGCCGGTGCGCTGTTGGCGTTTGCGTTGAGTTTCGACGAAGTGATCGTCACCACCTTCACCGCCGGCCAACAGACCACCTTGCCGATCTGGATGCTGCAGGAGCTGATCCGCCCGCGCCAGCGGCCCGTCACCAACGTGGTGGCGGTGGTGATCATCGCGCTGACTTTCGTGCCCATCCTGGCCGCTTACTACCTGACCCGCGCGGACGAACCGACGCACCGCTGACGCTGCAGCACACCCGCAATTTCAAGGAGAACACCATGGCCGAAATCACCCTGCCCACCGACCTGCTGATCGACGGCGCTTTCGTGCGCGGCGAGGGCGACGCCGAGAAAGTGCTGAACCCTTCGACCGGCGAGTTGCTGGTGGCGCTGCCCGAAGCGTCGGTCGACCAAGTGCATAAGGCCGTGTCGGCCGCGCACCGTGCGTTCGACAGCTGGAGCGAAACCACGCCGATGGAACGCTCGCGCCTGCTGCTGAAACTGGCCGATGCGATCGAAGCGCGCGGTGAAGAATTCGCGCGGCTCGAATCGCTCAACTGCGGCAAGCCTTACGCGCGCGCGCTGGGCGACGAGATCCCGGCGGTGGCCGACTGCTTTCGCTACTTCGCCGGTGCGGCACGCTGCGTCAGCGGCACCGTCGCCAATGAATACCTGGCCGGCCACACCAGCATGATCCGGCGCGATCCAGTAGGCGTGGTCGGCTCGATTGCGCCGTGGAACTACCCGCTGATGATGGCGGCATGGAAGATCGCCCCGCCGCTGGCCGCCGGCAACACGGTCGTCATCAAGCCGAGTGAGCAGACGCCGTTGACGACCTTGCTGCTGGCCAAGGTCGCAGCCGAGATTTTTCCGAAGGGCGTGCTCAACGTCATCGCCGGCCGCGGCGCCACCGTGGGACAACCGTTGGTGGAGCACCCGAAGGTCGCGATGGTGAGCCTGACCGGCGACGTGAGCACCGGCCGCAAGATCCTGCAGGCGGCCACCGGCACGCTCAAGCGCACTCACCTCGAACTTGGCGGCAAGGCGCCGGTGATCGTGTTCGACGATGCCGACATCGCATCGGTCGTCGAGGGCCTGCGCACTTTCGGCTACTACAACGCCGGGCAGGACTGCACTGCCGCCTGCCGCGTGTATGCGGGCGGCAAGGTTTACGACAAATTGGTGGCCGATCTGTCGAGCGCCGTCAAGAGCATCAAGATGGGCCTGCAGGACGACCCCGATGCCGAAATCGGCCCGCTCATCAGCGACCGCCAGCGCAATCGTGTGGCCAGTTTTGTCGAACGTGCGCAGATGACCGGCCACATGGAGATCACCGCCGGTGGCAAGGCCTGGAGCGGCCCGTCGGGCAGCGGCTTCTTCTACGAACCGACCGTGGTGGCCGGCGCGAGGCAGGAAGACGAAATCGTCAAGCGCGAAGTCTTCGGCCCGGTGGTCAGCGTGACCCGCTTCACCGACACCGAGCAGGCCATCGCCTGGGCCAACGACAGCGACTACGGGCTGGCCTCATCGGTGTGGACGCAAGACGTCGGTCGCGCCATGCGCGTGGCCAAGAAGCTGCATTACGGCTGCACCTGGATCAACACCCACTTCATGCTCGTCAACGAGATGCCGCACGGCGGGATGAAGTCGTCGGGCTACGGCAAGGACTTGAGCATGTATGCGCTGGAGGACTACACGGTGGCGCGGCACGTGATGATCAAGATGTGAAGGCTCGGAAACGAACCCCGAAGCGGGCGCAGAATATCTCGCAGAATATGTCGCAGAATCTCCCGATCTTCATAGCAGATTCTGGTAGCGCATAATCTCGCGCGTGAGCACGCAGATTATCCAGCACTACGACGCACCGCACCAGTTCGAACCCTTGATGCCCGCGGAGGGCGTGATGGGCCCGCTGCTGGAGCGAGCGAGCGATCTGGCACGGGCAGCAACCGCGCTAGGCACGGTTTCTGGCAAGTCAGTCCAGCTGGATTTGCGCACCTTGCTGCGCAGCATGAACTCGTACTACACGAACCGCATCGAGGGCGAACACACCCGGCCGAGCGACATCGAACGCGCACTGCAGCAAGACTTTTCTGCCAACAACGAACTGGCGCGCAGGCAGCGTCTGGCTGTCGCGCACATTCGCACTGAGCAAGCGTGCGAGGAGGCGGTCGATGGCTGGCTTGCGACCCGCGGTGACGACAGTGCGCGCCAGTTGTTTTCAACCGAAGCGCTGACCTGGCTGCATGGCGAACTGTTTCGAGGCCTGCCGCCCGACGACTTGCGCCTTGCCGATGGCAGTTCGATGACCCCGGGGGTCTTGCGGCAACGCGCAGTGGCCGTGGGTCGCCATGAAGCGCCGACAGCCAAGTCTTTGCCGCGTTTTCTGGCGCGCTGGGCCGAGGTCTATGGCCAGACGCGCCGTGGCGAGGCCTCCATCGTCGCGCTCGCGGCGGCGCACCACCGGTTAGCGTGGATGCACCCGTTTCTCGACGGCAACGGGCGGGTCGCCCGCCTGCACACGCACCTGCTGCTGCATGCCGGTGGCCTGACGAACGGCCTGTGGTCGCCACTGCGCGGCTTTGCCCGCAGCGAAGAGCGCTACAAGGCGTTGCTGCAGGCGGCCGATGAACACCGGCGCGGCGATCTGGATGGCCGCGGCAACCTCACGCAGGCCGGCCTGATCGACTGGATCGACTACACGCTCGATGTGTGCATCGACCAGACCGAGTTCATGGCCCGGCAGCTCGACGTCAATGGCATGCGCGACCGCATCGATGCAGCGCTGGCTTTCGAGGCGTCTGCGGTGAAGTCGGGCGTGCGCCCCGAGGCGCTGATGCCGCTGCACTACTTGTTTGCCACTCAGGGCGAGCTGGGGCGCGCCGAGTTCAAGACGATGAGCGGGCTGGGAGAGCGAGTCGCGACCGAGACGCTGTCAGCGCTGCTGCGCCGCGGCTTTCTCGCAGCGGACTCGGCGTACGGCAAGGTCCGATTTGCGGTGCCGCGCCATGCGCTGCGGTTCTACTTTCCGGCCCTGTGGCCCGAGGCCGAACAGGACGAAGCGATGTTGCAGGCCGAGCAGAGCGCGGCTGCAAGGCCGGCAGCGAGCCGCGCCACCGCCAAGAGGCCAACGCCCCGTTGACGGCACATGGCGCGTGGCCGCCCCGCCGCTCACACCCCCAGTATAGACACCGCCTTGGTCACCAGGTAAGCCTCCATCGCCTCGGGCCCACCTTCCGAACCGTAGCCCGAATCTTTCACGCCACCGAACGGCATTTCGGCCGACGGCATGGCGGGCTGGTTGATCCACAACATGCCGAGCTCGAGACGCTGGGCGAGTTGATGCGCGGTCTTGATCGACTTGGTGAACGCATAACCGGCCAGCCCGTACGGCAGGCGGTTGGCTTCGGCAATGGCTTCGTCGAGCGTGTCGAAACCGCGTATCGCCGCCACCGGGCCGAACGGTTCGTTGTTGAAGACGTCGGCGTTCAGCGGCACGTTGGTCAGCACCGTCGGCGCGAAGAAATTGCCGGCGCTGCCGACACGCTCGCCGCCGGTGGCAATGGTCGCGCCCTTGGCGCGCGCATCGTCCATCAGCTTGGCCATCGCGGTCACGCGGCGCGGGTTGGCCAGCGGGCCGATCGTGGTGCCGTCGGCCAGGCCATCGCCCAGCTTCAGGCCTTCGGCGTGCTTGACGAGCGCTTGCGCAAACGCTTCACGCAGGCTGTTGTGCACCAGGAATCGAGTCGGCGAGATGCACACCTGCCCAGCGTTGCGGAACTTGGCCGCGCCGGCCGCCTTGACGGCGAGCGCCACGTCGGCGTCTTCGGCCACGATCACCGGCGCGTGGCCGCCCAGCTCCATCGTCACCCGTTTCATGTACTGCCCGGCCAGCGCGGCGAGCTGTTTGCCCACCGGCGTGGAGCCGGTGAAGGTGACCTTGCGGATGATCGGGCTGGCGATCAGGTAGGCCGAGATCTCGGCCGGGTTGCCGAACACCAGGCCCACGGTGCCGGCCGGAATGCCGGCGTCGACGAAGGCCTGAATCAGCGCGGCCGGCGAGGCTGGCGTTTCTTCAGGCGCCTTCACCAGGAACGAGCAGCCGGTGGCCAGCGCCGCGCCCATCTTGCGCACCATCTGGTTGATCGGGAAGTTCCACGGCGTGAACGCCGCCACCGGCCCGACCGGCTCCTTCAGCACCAGCTGCTGCGCCGCCAGGTTGCGTGACGGCACGATGCGGCCGTAGACGCGCCGGCCTTCGTCGGCAAACCAGTCGATGATGTCGGCACCGGCCAGCACCTCGCCGCGCGCTTCGACGAGCGGTTTGCCCTGCTCTTGCGTCAGCAAGCGCGCGATTCCGTCAGCACGCTCACGCAACAGTGCGGCGGCACGGCGCATCACTGCCGATCGTTCATGTGCCGAGGTGGCGCGCCAGGCTTCGAAGCCGCGCTGCGCAGCGGCCAGGGCACGGTCCAGGTCGGCGATGCCGGCGTGCGCGACGCGGCCGATCTCCTGGCCGGTGGCGGGGTTGACGACGGGCAAGGTCTTGCCACCGGCAGCGTCGCTCCATTCACCGCCGATCAGCAGGCGGGTGTCGGGGTATGTCGTGGTGGTGGTGGGGGTGTTGGTCATGGGCGTCGGTGAGTGGGTGGAACTTGAATCAAGAAACGCCAAGTGTAGAAGGGCTTGCATGCCCCCTCATTCAGGCCCTCAGGCCCGCCGCGTACGCGACTGCTCGCGCGCCAGTTCGATGAACTCGGTGGCCGCCGGCTTCAGCCCGGAGCCGCGGCGCCAGACCAGCCCCACGTCGACGGCCGGAATTTCGTCGCGCAGTCGGCGCACTTCCACGTGTTCGGCGTCCAAGGTCCACGGCCGGTACAAGAAGTCGGGCAGCACCGCAATGCCGGCGCCCGCCCCCACCAGCGAGCGCACCGCCTCCAGCGACGCGGTGCGCAGGATGCTGCGCGGCTTCAGGCCATGGCGAGCCCACACGCCGGCCATCAGCTCGTCGATGCGGTCGGCCTCGAGCACGATCTGGTCGCAGGCAGCGCATTGGGCCAGCGTGATCTCGTCGCTCAGCGTCAGCCCGTGGTTGGACGGCAGCCACACGCGGTTCGGGCTGCGAGTCAGCACCTCGGCCACCATCGCCTGCGGTTCGGTGAGCGCGTTGCTGACCATGATGGCCACGTCGAGCTCGCCGTTGATCAGCAGGTGCTCCAGGAAGCGCGGGCTGTCTTCGGTGACGAACACCTCGACTCCAGGGCAACTGCGCCGGAAGCGGCTGAACAGCTCGGCCAGGTAGTAGCCGGCCACCAGGCTCGTCACCCCCACGCTGAGCACGCCCGCCAGGCCTGAGGCGGCGTCCACCGCGTGCAGGCGCAGCGCGTCGGCCACCGAGCCGTTGACCTTGCGCGCGCTGACGAGAAAGCGGTGGCCTTGAGGCGTGAGCGTCATGCCTTTGGAGCTGCGCTCGAACAGGCTGCTGCCGAGTTCGGCCTCCAGCTCGAGCAGGCTCTTGGTCAGCGCGCTCTGGGCGATGTTGAGCATGCGCGAGGCGGCGGCGACCGAGCCGCTTTCGGCCACCGCGATGAAGTAGCGGAACTGGCGCAGCGTGACATGGCGGTGGCTCATCGGCCGCCACCGAAGCGAGCTTCGTGCCTGGCGAGGGTCATGCCTTCTGCTGCTGCGCAGCGAAAGCCACGAACCACGCCACGC
Organism: Methylibium sp.; assembly: GCA_031382215.1. Lineage (GTDB taxonomy): Bacteria > Pseudomonadota > Gammaproteobacteria > Burkholderiales > Burkholderiaceae_C > LGRD01. Next base: position 40,944 of record JANMYQ010000139.1, on the reverse strand, counting down.
AGTCGGCATTGGCCATTGCGTCGAGTTTGAAGACCTGCTCGGGCGGTGTGCCCATCAGCAGCTTCTTGACCGGCAGCTCCATCTTCTTGCCCGACAAGGTGCGCGGGATCGCGCTGACCTGGAAGATCTGGTTCGGCACATGGCGCGGCGTCAACGCGGTCTTGATGGCCTCGCGCAGCCGCTTGTTCAGTGCATCGTCGAGCACCAGGCCGTCGCGCAGCACCACGAACAGCGGCATGTAACTTTCGCGACCCAGGTACTCGAGGTCGACGACCAGGCTGTCGAGCACCTCGGGCAGGGCCTCGACCGCGCGGTACAGCTCAGACGTGCCCATGCGGATGCCGTGGCGGTTGATCGTGGCGTCGCTGCGGCCGTAGATGATCGCGCCGCCGCGCGGGGTGATGCGCAGCCAGTCGCCATGGCGCCAGACGCCGGGGTACATGTCGAAATAGCTGTCGTGGTAGCGGCGGCCCTCCTTGTCACCCCAGAAGTACAGGGGCATCGAAGGCATTGGTTTGGTGCAGACCAGTTCGCCCACCTCGTCGACCAGCGCCGTGCCTTTGCCCGAAGCATCGGGCTCGCCCCAGGCCTCGACGGTGGCGCCCAGGCAGCGGCATTGCATTTCGCCTTCGACCACCGGCAGGGTCGGCAAGCCGGCGACGAATGCGCCCGCAAAGTCGGTGCCGCCCGACATCGGTGTGAGCCAGATGTCCTTGCCCTCGACCTTCGGCATGTGTTCGTAGATCCAGCGATAGCAGTCGATCGCCAGCGGCGAGCCGGTGGAGCCGATCGCGCGCAGGCGCGACAGGTCGGCGTGCTTGGCGGGCTCGATGCCGGCCTTCAGGCAACTGGCATAGAAAGCCGCGCCGGCGCCGAAGAAGGTCACGCCGGCATCGGCGGCAAAGCGCCACAGGGTCGACCAGTCGGGCTGGCCGGCTTTGCCGCCGGGGTTGCCGTCATAAATGCAGATCGTGGTGCCGCTCAACAGCCCGGCCATCTGCGAGTTCCACATGATCCAGCCGGTCGAGCTGTACCAGTGGTAGCGGTCGCCGGTGTCAACGCTGGCGCCCAGGTTGTTGTGGATGCAGAACGCCTTCAGCGCTTCGAGCATCACGCCACCGTGGCCGTGCACGATGGGCTTGGGCAGGCCGGTGGTGCCGCTGGAATACACCACCCACAGCGGGTGATCGAACGGCAGCCAGGCGGGAACCAGCGTGGCGTTCGCATCGGCGGTCAGCGCATCGAAGTCGTGTACCTTGCGCACGCTGCCGTCGGGCAATGCGGCTTGCGGGTTGAGGTAGCGCAGCAGCACGACGTCGCGCACGCTCGGCAGCTTGTCCAGCAGGCCTTGCAGGATCGGCAGGCGGTCGTGCTGCACACCGCCGTAGGCATAACCGTCACACGCGATCAACAGCTTCGGCTCGATCTGCACAAAGCGGTCGAGCACCGCCACCGGCCCCATGTCGGGCGAGCAGATCGACCAGATCGCACCGACGCTGGCCACCGCCAGAAAGGCCACCGCGGTGTGCGGCGTGTTCGGCAGGATCGCGCACACGCGGTCGCCCGGTTGCACGCCCAGCCGCTTCAGGTGCGCGGCGAGCGACGCCACCTGCTGGCGCAGCTCGGGCCAGCTGATCTGCTGCATTTCGCCACGCTGCTGCATCGCCTCGTTCTGGAACACGATGGCCGGGTGGCCCGCTGCATGCGCCGCGTCGGCGTGGCGGAACACCTGCTGCGCGTAGTTGAGCTGCGCGCCGGGAAACCAGCGCGCGCCGGGCATCACCTCGTTGGCCAGCACGGTCTCGAAAGGCGTTGGCGACTGGACCTCGAAGTAGTCCCAGATCGAGCCCCAGAACGCGCACAGATCCCCCACCGACCACAGCCAGAGCGCGTGATAGCCGGAGGTGTTGGTGGCATCGAAGTGCAGCCGGCGCTGCTCGGCCAGCCAACGGGTGTAACGCGCGATTTGCGGTTCAGGCAGGGGCATGGGCGGCCTCGGGACAGTTGACGCGCAGCGCGGCGGCTACTTCACTTTTTCCGGCACACCCAGCAGTTGCGAAACGATCAGCCGCACGTCTTTCTGCATCGCCGCGACGGCCTTCTTGTCACCCGCCAGGTGTTTTTGCAGGCACTGCTGGAAGATGCCGTCGAAGGTGGCGTACAGCACGTTGGCGGGCAGCCGCAGCGGCACGCCAGACAACGCGGCAAAACGCGACATCACGCGCCAGATCATCTTCTCCAGGCTCTTGTCGATCTCGGCCACGTCGGCACGAAAGGCTTCTTCGAACAGCGACTGTGCGCGCAGGTCGTACCAGAGCCGGTGCATCGTGGCTTCAGTGCGCATCGTCTCACCCAGGCTGTCGGCAAAGCCCTTCAGCAGTTCTTCGACGCTGGTGGCGCCGGCAGTGACATCGTCGTAACGCTTCACGCAGCGTGCCTTGTACTGGCGCACGCTGCACAAGATGAGGTCGAGCTTGTCGGTGAAGTAGTAGTGCAGCACGCCGTGCGAGAACTCGGAGTTCTGCGCAATCTCGCGCAGGCTGGTGCGCGCGTAGCCCAAGGTCGCGAGCGTCTGCAGCGCGGCTTCGCCCAGTTCGGCGCGGCGCTCGGCGAACTTGTGATCGCGCGTTCTTGGAATTCTGTCCATGGTTTCGTGGGAGTTTCGAGCGTGCACTGGTGCCGAACAAAGATAGCACAGGGTCTTCCCGAAGCCGTTCGGGTTGCTTGTATTTGAGGGTGTCTTGACGACTGTCCAGAATAATCTTGACAGTCGTCAAGACGACTTCTACGATGAAGTTCGAACAACCCGACAGGAGACAAGCATGAGCACATTCGACCTGACTGGCCGCAAGGCGCTGGTCACTGGCGGAGCACGCGGCCTGGGGGCCGGCATGGCCGAAGCACTCGCCAAGGCAGGCGCGGCAGTGATGATCGGCGACGTGCTGCCGGCGCTCGGCCGCGAGACCGCGCAGAAGATCGCCGCGACCGGCGCCAAGGCCGGCTTCGTGCAGATGGACGTGACCAAGGACGACGACTGGGCCAACGCCGTGAAGGCCACCGTGTCCGAACTCGGCGGCTTCGACATCCTGGTCAACAACGCCGGCATCGAGGTCACCGCGCTGGTGGTCGATATCGAAGCCGCCGATCTGCGCCGCATGCTCGACGTGAACATCGTCGGCACCCTGCTCGGCATGAAACACGCGTTCCGCGCGATGCGCCCGGGCGGCAGCGCCGGCAAGGGCGGCGCAGTGGTCAACATCTCTTCGGTGGCCGCGACCATCGCGTTCCCGGCCATCGCCGGATATTCAGCCACCAAGTCGGCGGTCGATCGTGCGACGCGCGTGGCGGCGATGGAGTCGGGCAAGCTCGGTTACGGCGTGCGCGTGAACTGCGTCTACCCCGGCCTGGTGCCGACCGAGATGGGCATGAAGTTGGCGAGCGACATCGTTGCGGCCGGCCTGGCGCCGAGTGTCGAAGCTGCTGTGGGCGACGTGATCGGGCAGACGCCGCTGGGCCGCCTGGGCGCGGTCGACGACATGGCCGATGCGGTCGTCTTCCTGTGCTCCGACGCCGCGAAGTTCATCACCGGCGCGGGCTTACCGGTGGATGGCGGCATGGGCATGTGAGCGCTGGCCACAACGCAACCCATAGCCCAACCAACCTCCAGGAGACAACCCCATGAGCAGCAAAAAACCCGTGATCGTCTACGGCGCCTCCGGTTACACCGGCCGGCTGGTGTGCGAGTACCTGCGCGAGTACGGCATCCCGTTCGTGGCCGCCGGCCGCAGCGGCGAGAAGCTCAACGCCGCGATGAAGACGAACGTCGCCGGCATCGAGACTGCGAGCTACGAGGTGGTCGAGGTGCAGCACTCGGTCGAGGCGCTGACGCACCTGTTCAAGGGCGCCTCTGTGGTGCTCAACACCGTCGGCCCGTTCACGAAGTTCGGCACCGAGGTCGTGCAGGCCTGCCTGGCTGCCAAGTGCCACTACACCGACACCACCGGCGAGCAAGACTGGCTGATCACGCTCGAACAGGAGTTCGGTGCCCGGTTCGCCGCCGCCGGGCTGCTGCTGTCGCCGGGCCTGGCGCACATGTACACGACCGGCGAGATCGCCGCGCAACTGTGCCTCGAGACGCCGGGGCTCGACACCTTGGACATCGCCGTCTTCTGGGGTGGCAGCCCGACGATCGCGTCGACGCAGACGATCCTCGTCAACGCCGCGATGGCCAAGGCCTACTACCTCGAGCAGAACCAGTACGTCGAGTGGCAGCCCGATGCGGGGCTGTACAGCGTGAACCTGCCGGGCCAGCACGAAGCGGCGCTGGCCTTGCCCTGGGGCGGCACTTCGCACCCGGTGTGGTTCAAGCGCGACCCGCGCGTCGCCAACGTGAAAGTGCTCGGCGGCGTGTTCAACAAGGCGTTGATGCAAGGTGTGCCGCATATCGTCGCCGCGGCGCTGAAAGCCACCGAAGGAATGAAGCCCGACGATCGTTACGCCGCACTCGCCAAGACCGCAGCCGGCGTGATGAACAGCATGCCGCCGCGCGAGAACCCGCGCATCAACAAGTCTGTCGATTCGGTGCACGCGTCGGGCCCGCTGGGGCGTGCGCATTGCATCATCCACGGCAACTGCAACTACAAGCAGACCGGTTTGCTGCAGGCCTACGCCGCCGCGTCGCTGCTGCAGCAGGCGCCCAAGCGGGTCGGCTTTGCGTCGGGTTGCCAGGCGTTCGGCCACCATGAACTGCTGGGCAGCCTGCGCAGCTTCGGGCTGGTGATGGAGCCGGTGCTCACGCGCCAATCCTGAGCCCTGAGTTTGGTCATGAGGCTGGTCGATTACCTCGACAAGGGCGCGCAGTTGGGCGCGGCGTTGCCGTGCCTGACGACGGGGGACGTCGATCTGAGCTACGCCGAGGTCCAGCTCATCAGCCACCACGTCGCACGCGGCCTGCTGCGCGCCGGCATCCAACCCGGCGACAAGGTGGCGGTGTTGGCCAGCAACGACGCGACGGCGTTTGCCTGCGTCTTCGGCATCTCGCGCGCCGGTGCCGTGTGGTGCCCGGTGAACCCGCGCAACGAAGCGGCCGAGAACCGTTTCGTGCTCGATGCGTTCGACTGCGCGGCGCTGATCTTCCACAGCAATTACGCGACCATGGTCGAGCAGATCCGCGAGGGGCTGCCGAAGGTGCGCGCGCTGGTGTGCCTGGACCGCACGCTGCCGTACGCGCCAGCGCTGAACGACTGGCTGGCCGGCCTTGGCAGTGAGCCGCTGCACGTCGAACCCATCGACGACGTGGTGATGATCGCCGGCACCGGCGGCACCACCGGCCAGCCCAAAGGCGTGATGCTGACCGGCCGCAACCTCGAAACCATGTCGGCGCTGACCTTGATGGGTTACCCCTTCGACGGCCGCCCCGCTTACCTGGCAATGGCACCGCTGACGCATGCGGCCGGCGTGCTGTGCCTGCCGGTGATGGCGCTGGGCGGGCGCGTGGTGATCATGCCCAAACCCGACCTGGGCGACTTCCTGGCGCTGATCGAGCACCACCGCATCACGCACACTTTCTTGCCGCCCACCTTGATCTACATGCTGCTGCAACACGAGAAGCTGGCGACAATCAAGCTCGATTCGCTGCAATGCTTCTGGTACGGCGCCGCGCCCATTTCAGCCGCACGCCTCGAAGAAGCGTTGACGAAGATCGGCCCGGTGATGGCGCAACTGTTCGGCCAGACCGAAGCACCGATGATGATCTCGATGATGTCGCCGCGTGAGCACTTCAATGCCGACGGCACGGTTGCGCGCCAGCGCCTCTCGTCGGCCGGCCGTCCCGGCCCGCTGGTGCAGGTGGCAACGATGGACAGCGATGGCCGCCTGCTGCCCACGGGCGCGACCGGCGAGATCGTCGTGCGCGGCTCGCTCGTGATGGCCGGTTACTACGAAGACCCGCGCGCCACCGAAGAAGCCGGCCGCCACGGCTGGCACCACACCGGCGACATCGGCCGGCTCGACGACGACGGTTTTCTCTACATCGTCGATCGCGCGAAAGACATGATCATCACCGGCGGCTTCAACGTCTACTCGGTCGAGGTCGAACAAGCGCTGATGCAGCACCCCGACGTGCAGGACAGCGCCGTGGTCGGCCTGCCCGACGACAAATGGGGCGAGCGCGTGGTCGCGGTGCTGCAACTGCATGCCGGCCGCACGCTGCAGCCGGGCGACGTCCAGGCGTTCGTGAAAGCGCGCATCGGCAGCGTCAAGGCGCCCAAGCAGGTGGAGATCTGGCCCGACCTGCCGCGCTCCAAGGTCGGCAAGGTGCTGAAGAAGGACATCCGCGCCGAACTGCTTCGGCGCCTGGCCGATAGCACGCGATGACCGCGATGGCCGGCAAGGTCTGCGTCGCCGGCATCGGCATGATCGCCTTCACCAAACCCGGCGCGAACGAGCCTTACCCGGTGATGGCAGCGAAGGCCGGCCGCCAGGCGCTGGCCGACGCCGGCCTGGCCTTCGAGACGCTCCAGCAGGCCTACGTCGGCTACGTGTACGGCGACTCCACGGCTGGCCAGAAAGCGGTCTACTCGATCGGCATGACCGGCATTCCGGTGTTCAACGTCAACAACAACTGCTCGACCGGATCGACCGCGCTGTTCCTCGCCCGCCAGGCGATTGCCAGCGGCGCGGCCGATTGCGTGCTCGCGCTCGGCTTCGAGCACATGAACCCGGGCGCGCTGAACACGCAGTTCAACGACCGCCCGAGCCCATTCGAAGACTTCGACCGCGAGACCGATGCGCTGGTGGGCATGCCCGACTTGCCGCTCGCGCTGCGCTACTTCGGCGGCGCGGGGCTGAGCCACATGCAAAAGTACGGCACGCCGCTTGAAGCCTTTGCCCAGGTGCGCGCCAAGGCCAGCCGGCACGCGGCCCACAACCCGCTCGCCCTGCTGCGCAAGGAGCTCAGCGTCGACGACGTGATGAATGCCCCGATGTTGTGGCCCGGCGTGATGACCCGGTTGATGGCCTGCCCGCCGACCTGCGGCGCGGCGGCGGCGGTGCTCGTCTCCGAGCGATACGCCAAGACCCACGGCCTGCGCACCGACGTGCAGATCGTCGCGCAGGCGATGACGACCGACCGGCCCGATACCCTGAGCAGCCACGACATGATGATGGTCGTGGGCTACGGCATGAGCCGCGAAGCGTCGCGCCAGGCGTACGAACAAGCAGGCATAGCCCCCGCTGATGTGGACGTGGTCGAACTGCACGACTGTTTTGCCCACAACGAGCTGATCAGCTACGAAGCGCTGGGCCTGTGCCCCGAAGGCGGCGCGGCGGCGTTCATTGCCGCGGGCGACAACACCTACGGCGGCAAGGTGGTCACCAACCCGTCCGGCGGCTTGTTGTCCAAAGGCCACCCGCTCGGTGCCACCGGCCTGGCCCAGTGTTACGAGCTGACCCACCAACTGCGCGGCACGGCCGGGCAACGCCAGGTGGACGGTGCGCGCCTCGCGCTGCAGCACAACCTGGGCTTGGGTGGCGCCTGCGTTGTGACGCTGTACCAGCGCAGCTGACAGCCTTCCCTGCGGGCCTGCAGGGAAGGCCGCTTCTAGAGGAACATTCCTAGATTGCTGCAGTGCAGCAAAAATCACTTGCATTGTTCAGCGCAGCCAGTAGACTTCAGTTCATGTTGCAGTGCAGCAATTGCACCGCAAACCACTCAAACAACTGAAGGAAACATCATGCTGAATACCGCCTCTTTCGCCGCCCCTTTCGCCGCCGCCAACAAGGCTGGCATCGACGCTTTTCTGACCCTGTCGGCCAAGGCTTTCGAAGGCGCTGAAAAAATCGCCGCGCTGAACCTGAAGGTCGTCAAGGCCGGCTTCAGCGACGTGGCGCAAACCACGCTCGCCGCCCAATCGGCCAAGGACCCGCAAGCGCTGCTGGCGCTGCAAGCCGAACTGCTGCAACCGGCCGCCGAAAAGGCCAGCGCTTACGGCCGCCAGGTGTATGACATCGTTGCCGCCACCAAGGCCGAAATCGAGAAGGTCGCCGCCGCTCAAACCGCCAACGTTCAAAGCGCGATCGCCGGCCTGGTCGAAGCCGCTGCGAAAAGCGCGCCCGAAGGCACGCCCAACGGCGCGGCCCTGTTCAAGACGGCCATGGCCGCTGCGAACAACGCGTTCGACAGCATGCAAAAGGCCACCCGCCAGGCCACCGAAGCGGCTGAAGCGAACTTCGCCGCTGCGACCAGCTCGGTGATGAAGACCGGCGCCAAGGCCAAGCGCGCCTGAGCCTCGCTGAAAGCATCAGGTGCAGCTCCATGACCTTGCACCTGTTTCCCCCGCGGCCGCCAGGCCCGAGCGCCGGGCCGTTGCAAGCCGGGCCAGCCCCTCGGGGGCCGGAGCGCGGCGACGGGGGGGCACCTTTGGACGGGTGGGTCGGCACCCGGGAGTTGCCGGGTTACCGGGCTGGCTGTGTCGTCGTCAAGCTCGACGAGCTGCCCGAGGTCGCCCCCGACCATCTGTATTTCGACCTGCTGCTGCTTGACGGCAGCGGCCGTCCGCAGCAAACCCACTCCGGCCCGTGCCAGGCGCTGGCCCGCGCCGAGCCGCTCGACCAGCGTTCCCGCTTTGTGCGTGTGGTGGCCGAACTGGTGCGCCACGCGCCCTGCGAAGACCGCGGGCTGGCGGCCATCGCCCCGGCGCTCGACTTCATCCGCGAAGGTGGCATCGAGCCCGAACGCCTGGCCACGGCCTTGCAACTGCTCGACAACGCCAGCAGTGAAAGCGCCGTGATCGCGAGCCTGAATGACGTGCTGAAACTGTCGCTCGGCGAAGACGAAGCCCACCGCGCGCTGAGCGACGTGGTCGTCAAGGCTGGTGCGCGGCTCCGGCTGGATTGCCGCCGAAACGGCGCCCGGCTCGCCGGCCGATCCCTCGGTCGAAGGCGCCGACGCCTCCCGATCGTCCGACCTGAATCAGCGCGTCGCCGCCATCAACGACGGTGGCCTGGCAGTGCAGGTCTCGTACGTGGTGCACGCCGTCGGCAAGGCCCGCGCGCGCCGCTACCTGCGTGACGCCACCGCGTTCGAACTCGTGCCGCGGCCGGACATGTTCGGCGTCTGAGCGGTGTGAACCGACGCCCCGCCGGTCACGGGCAACTCACCCGCACATGCTCTGGAACTTCACGACGCTGGCGCCGCTGGGCGTGAGGCCATCACTGGTGTTCACGCGGTCGGTGCCGGTGGTCTTGAAGGTCTTGGTGGGGCTCGTCCACACACCCGAGATCGGGATCTCGTAGCTCGGCTGCTCGGCGTTGAACTCGACCTGGCCGCTCACCACCACGTCGTATCCGCCGCCGCTGCCGCGGAACTCTTCGGTGACGACGATCGCATCGGAGGTTTTTTCAACCGAGAAGCGCGCCACCCCGGTCACCGTGACCGGGCCGGCGCCGCAGCCGCCGGAGTTCAAGGTCCACTTCTGGAAGCTCAGCACCCTGGCCGACTTCGACGTCAGCGGCGGCAAAGCGGGCTTTGGCGCGGTGGCGGCAACAACGGGTGGCGGGGCTGCCGGCGCGGGGCTGGGCGCGACCACCGGCGCCTTGGCAGCGGGAGCAGCGGGAGCAGCGGCTGCAGTGGGTGCAAGCGCAGCAGGCACGGGCTTGCTGGCAGGCACACCAGCAGGTGCCGCTGGTCGCGCCTTTGCCACCGGGGCGGGGGGCGTGGGTACAGCGGCAGCAAGCGCATCGACCTTGGCCACCGCCGATGCGGCATCAGGCACACGCGCCGGCACCGGCGCAGCCGCCGCCCGGCCGGCCGGCGCGCGCGTCAGCATGAAGGCATACACCCCGACCGCCAGCACGCCCATCCCCGCCAGCGCGCCCAGCATCGGCAGCCAGGGGAGTTTGCCGACCGGCTTCGGCCGAGCCACACGCGCACGCGGCGCGCTGCCGGTGCTTGCTGCGGCCCCAGCAGCGGGCGCTGCGGTGGCAGCCACTGTGGCGGCGGGCTCTGCGGCGCCAAGCGCTGCGGCGGGCGCCGCATCGGCGGGCCGGTGACCCTGCACCAGGCTTTTCAGCAGCGCAACCAGCATCTCAACATCGGAGCCCCATTGCGACTGCAGCAAGGTGACCGGGTTGCGAAACGCCAAGTCGGCAAGATCAGGCGGCAGCTCGGCGGGGTACACCATGGTCGCGCCCTGCACCAGCACCGGAATGAGCGGCAGGTCCTGCTTCAGCGCGGCGGCGGTTTCAATGCGCACCGGGTCGAGCGGGTTGTCGAGCCGGCGCTGGCCCGATTCGTCGCGCGCATCGACCCAGCCCTTGCCGATGATCACCAGCACAGCCGCGCAACTGACCAGATGGTCGTCGACCACATCGCGCATATCGCGCCCGGGCTGGCTGCCGGCCACGTCCATGAAGACTGCCGTGCGGCCGAAGGCCTCGGTGAGGTTCTTGTACAGGTGGGCCGCGGCCCCCTGGGTGTCTTCCTTGCGGTAGCTGATGTAGATGGCCGGCATGCAAGACTCCTGATTGATACGCGCCCTATTCTTGCCCGTGGGTGAACCCGCCCCGCCGCGCGCACCACCAGCGTGCGTTACCGCAGGTAACGGCGCGCGGCCGGGGCCGGCGCGCCAGGACGGCCTCAGGCACCGTCCACCCCCACGTAGCGCCACAGGTCGCGCATGAACGGGTGGTCCCAATGCCCGCGCACGCGGGCGTGCTGCAAGTCGCTGCCAATGGTGTGGGCCATCACCTTGTACGGCATGTAGGCGACGAGCAGGTTCTTGGCCTGCTTCATCAGCGCCTCGCGTTCGGGGCCGTCGGGCAGCACGGCCTGGCGTTCGAACAGGCGGTCGAACTCCGGCAGGCTGAAGTGCGCATCGTTGGACTCCCTCGCATTCGGCCCGTAGCCAATGCCGAGAAAGAAACCGCCATCGGGCGTGCCCGACGCCCAGGAGTAGCCCCACATCATCATGCTGCCGGCACGCGCCTTCTTCAGCAGGTCGGGCCAGGTGGCGATGTCGAATTCCATGCGCACGCCGACTGCCGCCAGGTACTTGCGCCACAGTTCGTTGAGCGCACGCGTGCGCTGGTCGGGCGTGGAAGCCAGGCGCAGCACCAGCGGCGAGCAGTCAGGCTGCTCGCGCCAGCCGTCGCTGTTGCGGTCAACGTAGCCGAACAGGTCGAGCAGCGCCATCGCGCGGGCCCGGCTGTGCTGTCCCATTTCGCTGCGGTAGGCGGGGTCGTAGCCTGACGTGAACGGCGCGATGACCGACTGCGCGGCGATGGCCTGGTCGTTGCGGGCCAGGCGGTTGGCTTCGTCGCCGTCGTAGGCCAGCGACACCGCGCGCCGCAACGCCACCTTGGCCGGCGCGTTGCCGCCGACGGTGGCGTCTTTCATGTTGAAGTAGGTCATCACCATGTCGGCCTGCAGCGCCCGCTGCAGGCGCACGCCTTGGCGGGCCAGGTGGGACGCCAGCTTGCCGCCCGGCACCGCCACTGGCGCGAACACGGCCGGCAGCTCGAGCAGGTCGAGCGCACCGTTCAGAAAGGCCAGCCAGCGCGGCTGCGATTCGGTGATGACGCTGATCTCGACCCTGTCCACGAGCGGCAGGCGCTGGCCCGCCAGCTCGCGCGCGATGGCCTGCGCTTGTGCGTCGTCGGGCGCCGGCTCGGCCTCGAAGATCTGCTCGCGGAACTGCGGGTTGCGCACCAGCTCGATGCGCGACGCGCGGCGCCAGCTGCCCAGCTTGAACGGCCCGGTGCCCACCGGGTGGGCGGCGATGTCGTCACCGTAGGCTTCGACCACTTCGCGCGCCACCGCGCCGGTGAGCTGCGGCGGCGCGAACTGGAAGTGAAAGCGCGGGCCGGGCACGGCCAGCTTCACCTGGAACGTGTAGCGGTCGAGCGCCCGGATGCCCTCGACCACGCTGTCGTAGTCGAACGGCGCCTTCGTTTCCCTGGCCCGGGCACGCAACGCGCTCAAGCCCAGCAGCTTGGCGTTCTCGAAGACATAAACGTTCTCGGCGTTCAGGCGCGGGTCGTAGTAGCGCTTGACGCTGTAGACGTAATCCTGTGCCACCAGCTCGCGCATCCTTTGACGACCGTCCGGGCCCTTGAAGGCCGGGTCGTCGGCGAAGAAGATGCCCGGCCGGATGCGGAAGATGAACGTCCTGAAGTCGGCCGAGATCTCGGGCAGCGCCACCGCCGTCTGCGGGCGCAGCTTGACCGGCCGCGCCAGGTAGTCGAAGGTCAGCGGCGACTCGAAGATGCTCGCGGCGACCTTGCTGGAGTTGACGTCGGAGATCTGCGGCGGGTCGAAGCCCGTTTCGGCCACGTTGAAAGCCACGCGCAGCGTGTTGCGCGGCAACCCGGCATCGGCCGCTGCCGGCTCGCCCGGCAACGTGGCCGCGGCCAACATCGCCGCCGAGGAGCCCAGCCAGTGGCGCCGGTGAATCATGCGCGTGTGCTGCCGTGCAACCCGCTCAATGCAGCGGGCGCCGGCTGTCGTCGATGTCGATGTACTGCCAGAACTCCTGCCAGAACAGCGGCCGGCGGAAGCCCAGCAGCCAGGGCTGCGTCATATCGGTGATCACCGGGTGCACATGCACCTTGTACGGCGCGTAGGCCACGCCGATGCGCTTGCTGCGTTCCAGCAGCGCCTCTCGCTCGGGGCCGTCGGGCATGGCCGACATGCGGTCGTAGAGCGCATCGAGTTCGGGCAGCTTGAAGCGCGCCAGGTTCTGGCCACCGAGCTGGCGGCTGTCGATCTTGGCCAGCGCATCCTGCCCGTCGGGCGATGCCGACGACGAGCCGACCCGCCACAGCATCAGCTTGCCGTTGCGCGCGGCCTTCAGGTTCTCGGGCCACTTGGCGTGGCGAAAGTTGCTGCGCAGGCCGAGCGCATCCATGTCGCGGCGGAACATCTCGTCGAGCGCGCGGCGCTGCTGGTCGGGCTCGGTGGCCATCGTCAGCACCAGCGCCGAACCGTCGGGCTGGTCGCGCCAGCCGTCGCCGTCCTTGTCGACGTAACCATGCAGGTCGAGCAGCGCCTTCGCGCGCGGCAGGTCGTAGACGCTGTTCTCCGACTTGAAGGCTGGATCGAAGCCGACGGTGTGCGGCGAGATCAGCGAATCGGCGCGCACCGCCTGGCCGTGCCGCACCAGGCGGATCTCGCGCTCCACGTCCATCGCCAGGCTGATCGCCCTGCGCAGCGCGACCTGCGCCGGCGCGTTGCCGCCGACCACCGGGTCGTCCATGTTGAACAAGGTCAGGAAGGTGCTGGAGGCCACCGTGCGGCGCCCCTCGATGCCCTGCTGCGCCAGGTTGGGCGCGACCTTGCCATTGGGCATGGCCAGGTTGATGAACTCGTTGGGCACACGCTCGGCCAGGTCGACGCGGCCGTTCAGGAAGGTCAGCCAGCGCGGCTGCTGCTCGTCGATGATCGAGACCTCGACACGGTCCACCATCGGCAACCGGCGGCCCTTGAAGCGCGCCAGCAGCGCCTGGCCTTCGGCGTCGTCGGCGGCGGGTTCGGCCTCAAAGCGCACGTCGCGGTAGTTAGGGTTGCGCTCCAGCACGATCAGCGAGCTGCGCCGCCACTGCTTCAGCACGAACGGCCCGGTGCCCACCGGGTGCTCCATGATCTTGTCGCCGTAGAACTCCACCACCTCGCGCGCGACGGCGCCGTACAGGTCAGACGACGCGATGAGCTGCAGCAGCCGCGGGCGCGGCTGCGCCACCTTGAACTGGATCGTGTGGCGGTCGAGTGCGCGAATGCCTTCGATCTCGCGGTCGTAGTCGAACGGCTTCTTTTCGTCGATGGCGCGCTTGCGCAACTCGGCCAGGCCGATGAAGCCGAACTGCTCCTGGAACGACCAGACGGGGCTCTTGTAGACCGGGTCGGCCGCGCGCTTGAAAGCGTAGACGTAGTCGTGCGCAGTGAGCTCACGCGGCTTGCCTTTGAAGGCCGGGTCGTCGGCGAAGAAGATGCCGGGCTGCACTCGCACGGTGAGCGTGCGGAAGTCGGCGCTGACCTCGGGCATGCCGGCCGCCGTCAACGGCCGGATGCGCGCCGGCCGCGCCAGCGGGTCGTACTGGTACAGCGCCTCGAAAATATGCGGCGTGACGGTGCGCGAGTAGATGTCAATGATCTGCGCCGGGTCGAAGCCGGTTTCGGCGACCGGGAAGGCGTAGCGGAAGACCTTGGGGGCGATTGATGGAGCGGTCGGCTGGGCGTGGACCATCAGCGGCAGCAACAACAGGCCCGCAGAGACCAGCGCCAGCATGCGACGCGCAACCGCCCTCATTCCAGCGCCTTGCGCTGCATCTCGGCATCCACGTCGAGGTAGACGTAGAACTCGCGCACGAACGGGTTGCGGCGGTAGCCGCCGACCCACGGCTGCGTCAGGTCGAGGGCGATGCGGTGGCCGGTGATCTTGTAGGGCGCGTAAGCCACCATCAGCTTGGCGGCCTCTTGCATCACGGCCTGGCGCTCCGGGCCGTCGGGCATCTTGTTCTGCTTGATGTAGAGCTCGTTGAAGGCCGGCAGGTCGAAGCGCGCGTGGTTGGCCGCGCCCTTGTTCGGGCCGTAACCGAGCGCAAGAAAGGTGTCGCCGTCGGGCGAGGTGGCCGACCAGCCGACGCCCCACATCATCAGCTTGCCGGCGCGCGAGGCCTTCAGGTTCTCGGGCCACTTGGCCGGCTTGAACACCATCTTCAGGCCGATCGCCTTCATGTTCTTCTGCCACAGTTCGACCAGCTGGCGGCTCGCCTGGTCGGGTTGGGTGGCGTATTCCAGCAGCAGCGGCGAACCGTCGGGCTGCTCGCGCCAGCCGTCGCGGTTGCGGTCGGTGTAGCCGTGCAGGTCGAGCAGCGCCTTGGCGCGCGGCACGTCGAAGTCGCCCATCTCGGACTTGAAGGCCGGGTCGTAGCCGAAGCTGAGGGGCGCGATCGGCCCCTGGCCCTTGATCGCCAGGCCCCTGTAGACCAGCCGGATCGACTCGGCGCTGTTGTAGGCCAGCGAGATGGCGCGCCGCAGCGCCACCTTGTCGGGCGTGTAGCCGCCGACGACCGGGTTCTCGTGGTTGAACAACGAGGCCAGCAACACGTCGACCAGCGGCGCCTGGTCGAGCTGGATGCCCTTTTTCGTCAGGTGCGGCGCGATCTTCCCGTTCGGCGCTGCGAGGTCGGCAAACTCGTTCGGCACGGCCAGGTAGTCGATCTGCGCGTTCAGGAACGACAGCCAGCGCGGCTGCGCTTCTTCGATGATGGCGATCTCCACCCGGTCCAGCATCGGCATGCGCCGGCCCTTGAGCGCCTTCGCGATCGCCTGCGAGCGCGGGTCGTCGGCGGGCGGCTGCTCGTTGTAGTAGGTCTCGCGGTAGCCAGGGTTGCGCTCCAGCACGATGCGTGAACTGCGGCGCCATTCGCCGAGCCGGAACGGGCCGGTGCCCACCGGGTGCTCCATGATCTTGTCGCCGTAGAACTCGACCACCTCGCGCGCCACCACGCCAAAGGCGCCCGCATCGGTCAACTCGCTCTGGTGGAAACGCGGCGACGGCTCGGCCAACGTGATCTGGAAGCTGTAGCGATCAAGCGCGCGCAGGCCTTCGACCTCGGTGTCGTAAGGGAAGGGCTGCTTGGCATCCATCGCCTTTTTGCGCACTTCGCTCAAGCCGACGATCTTGGCGTTCTCGAGCCGGTACAGGTTGGGGCTCTTGAACTTGGGGTCGTAGTGGCGCTTGAGCGTGTACACGTAGTCCTGCGCCGTCAGCTCCTTGCGCACGCCCTTGAAGGCCGGGTCGTCGGCAAAGTAGATGCCCGGCTTGATGCGGAAGGTGAAGCGCTTGTAGTCGGCCGAGATCTCGGGCAGGGCCGCGAGCAGGATCGGCTTCATGCGGAACGGCCGCGCCAGGAAGTCGAAGCCCAGCGGCGCTTCGAAGATGCCGGCCGTGATGGTGCGCGAGTACAGGTCGCTGATCTGCGCCGGGTCGAAGCCGGTCTCGGCGATCGGGAAGGCGAAGCGCAGCACCTTGGGCGCGCCCGTCGGCGCCGCGTCCTTGTCAGCGGCAAGCGCCGGGACCGCAGCACAAAACGTCGCCAGGCCTGCCCAGCAGCACACAAGCGCCCGGAACGGGCCACGCCATCGCATCACATTCACTCCTCGACGGAACCGCACGGGCCGCAGCCGACGCCACAGCCCCGGAAGTCTAGGGTCTGGCGACGGCGCTGCAACACCGATTGACCTACTGCCGTGCAGGGCAAACGCGGTGCCGGCCGGCGAGGGTGGCCCCTTAGACTCGCGACGTTCCCGACGCCGCACGCCACCCCGCCGAGCCCACTCCCACGACCCATGGCCGCCTACCTGATCCGTCGCTTGTGGCAAATGATCCCGACGCTGATCGGGGTGGTGCTGCTGGTGTTCTTCCTGTTCAAGTACTTTGGCGGCGACCCGGCTGAAATTCTGGGCGGGCTCAACGCCACGCCCGAGCAGATCCAGGTGATCCGTGACCAGTTGGGGCTGAACCTGCCGGTCTGGGAACAGCTGGCGATCTTCTTCAAGCAGATCGTCACCTTCGAGTGGGGCAAAAGCTGGGCGACCAACGAGTCGGTGGCCAACCTGTTCATGACCCGCCTGCCGGCCACGCTCACGGTGATGGTGCCGATCCTGCTGCTCGACGTGCTGCTGGCCATTCCCTTCGCGATGGCCGTGGCCTATGTGCGCGGCTCGCTCACCGACCGCAGCATCATGGTGATCAGCACGGTGGCGCTGTCGATCTCGTTCCTGGTCTACGTGATCGTCGGCCAGTACGTCTTCGCGTTCCAGCTCGGCTGGTTCCCGGTGCAAGGCTGGAGCGACAGCGTGTGGACCAACCTGGCCGTCTACACGCCGCTGCCGGTGCTGCTGGCGGTGCTGGTGGGGCTGGCGCCGCAGATGCGGCTGTACCGCACTTTCTTCCTCGACGAGATCGGGCAAGACTACGTGCGCACCGCACGCGCCAAAGGCCTGACCGAGCAGACCATCCTGATGAAGCACGTGCTGCGCAATGCGCTGATCCCGATCCTGACCAACGTGGCGGTGGCGTTGCCGGGCATCTTCGTCGGCTCGTTCCTGATCGAGACGTTTTTCTCCATCCCGGGGCTGGGGCGTGAGGTGCTGCTGGCGGTGAACCGGAGCGACTACCCGGTCATCCAGGCGGTGACGATCTACATCGCGGTGATCACGATGTTCGTCAACCTCGCGACCGACGTGCTCTACAAGATGGCCGATCCGCGGGTGGTGTTGAAATGAGCGCGGTGCTTCCTTCGATCGTGAGCGTTCGGGCGCCTTCGTCCGGCGGCGTCTGGGGCGCGGCGTGGAAGCGTTTCAAATCCGACAAGGTCGGCATGGTGTCGCTCGGCATCGTCGGCGCGTTCCTGGTGCTGATCGTTGCCGCCGGGCTGGGCCTGGTGGCCGGCCAGTGGCAGCGCGAGGTCGGCGTGCCGAACGCGCCGCCGACCTTGCTGGGCCCGGCCGCCAAGACCGAGAGCACGGCCATCGCAGCACCCAAGGGCCCGAACGTCGACATCTCCGACGTCGACCCGCTTGCGCCCCGCTACAAGGAGTGGGACGAACGCGCCGCCACCTACAAGACCGTCGACACGGTCAAGCGCGAGACGCTGCCCTTCGGCGGAGACCGGCTCGGCCGCGACGTGCTGGCCAAGGCGATCAAGGGCGCCGAGATCTCGATCATGGTGGGCGTGCTCGCCGCCGTGGTGGCCACCTTGATCGGCACGGTGCTGGGCGCCATCGGCGGCTTCTTCGGCGGCAAGGCGGGCGACCTGCTGGAGTGGGTCTACAACGTGTTCACGTCGATCCCCGGCATCCTGCTGATCTTCACCTTCGCGGCGGTGCTGAACCGGGCCGATTCGATCATCCCCAAGGGCATCTGGAGCATCGTCATCATCCTCGGGCTGACGGGCTGGACCGGCATCTACCGGCTGGTGCGCGCCGAGTTCATCAAGCACAGCGTGCGCGAGTACGTGCGCGCGGCCGAGGCGATCGGCGCCAGCACCTTCTCGCGCATGTTCCGGCACATCCTGCCGAACGTGAGCCACGTGGCGCTGGTGCAGTTGTCGATCCACGTGGTGGGCTTCATCAAGGCCGAGGTGATCCTGAGCTACCTGGGCCTGGGCGTGGCGGTGGACCAGGTGAGCTGGGGCACGATGCTGGCCGAAGCGCAGAGCGAGCTGATCCTGGGCCACTGGTGGCAGCTCGCCGCGGCAACGCTGTTCATGGCGGTGTTCGTGACCGCGTTCTCGCTCTTCACCGACGCGCTGCGTGATGCGCTCGATCCGAAGCTGAGGGGCCTGGAATGAGCGCGCTGCTGTCGATCAAGGACCTGCGCGTGTCGTTCCGCATCGGCACGACCGACGGCGTGATGCAACGCGTCGAGGCGGTCGGCCGAGGCACGGGTGAACAGAGCCTGGGCGTCAGCTTCGACGTGCCCGAGAACGGCACCGTCGCGCTGGTCGGCGAATCGGGCTCTGGCAAGAGCGTCACGGCGATGTCGATCCTGAACCTGCTGCCCGACAACGCCGAGCGCCAGGGCCACATCAGATTCCAGGGCCGCGACATGCTGGCCGCCACCTTGCCCGAACTGCAGAAGCTGCGCGGCAAGGACATCGCCTGCGTGTTCCAGGACCCGATGACCTCGCTGAACCCGGTGTTCACGGTCGGCCAGCAGCTCTGCGAACCGCTGATCAAGCACCTTGGCCTCAGCAAGCGCCAGGCCTGGGAGCGCGCCGAAGCGCTGCTGAACGAGGTCGGCATGCCCGAGCCGAAGCGGCGCTTGAGCGCGTACCCGCACGAGCTGTCGGGCGGCCAGCAGCAGCGCGTGATGATCGCGATGGCGCTGGCCTGCGAGCCGAAGCTGCTGATCGCCGACGAGCCGACCACCGCGCTCGACGTGACGATCCAGCGCCAGATCCTGGAGCTGCTCGCCGGGCTGAAGCAGAAGCACCGCATGAGCATGCTGTTCATCAGCCACGACCTCGGCGTGGTCGGCGAGATTGCCGACCACGTGGTGGTGTTGCGCCAGGGCACGGTGCGCGAACAGGGCCCCGTGGCGCGCATCTTCGCGAGCCAGCAAGACGCCTACACGCAGGCGCTGCTGGCCTGCCGGCCGACCTTGGCGCAGCGCACGCCGCGGCTGCGCGTGATCGACGACCACATCTCGGGGCGCGACGCCACGGCGACCGGCAAACCCAAGGACCCGAACGCGCCGGTGATCATCGAAGCCAGTGGGCTGACCAAGAGCTTCTGGATCCGCACCGGTGTGTTCGGCCGGCGCGAGTTCAAAGCGGTGGGCGGGCCCAAGGGCGAGGGCGCCACCTTCAAGCTGAAGCGCGGCCACACCCTGGGCGTGGTCGGCGAATCCGGCTCCGGCAAGACCACGATGGGGCTGACCCTGCTGCGCCTGCACGAACCGAGCGGTGGCCCGGTCGGCGGGCGGGTGATGTTCGACGGGCGAGACCTGCTGGCCGTGTCGCGCGGCGAACTGCTGGCAATGCGCCGGCGCATCCAGGTGGTGTTTCAGAACCCGTACGCGTCGCTGAACCCGCGCTTCACGGTCGGCCAGACGCTGGTCGAGCCGATGACGATCCACGCCATCGGCAAGGACGCCGCCGACCGCGAAGCACGCGCCCGTGCGCTGCTCGCCAAGGTCGGCCTGGACGATGCAGCGATGCACAAGTACCCGCACGAATTTTCCGGCGGCCAGCGCCAGCGCGTGGCGATCGCGCGCTGCCTGACCTTGGACCCCGAGGTGCTGGTGCTCGACGAAGCCGTGAGCGCGCTCGACGTGAGTGTGCAGGCGCAGGTGCTGAACCTGCTGAAGGACCTGCAGGACGAACTCGGCCTGGCCTACGTCTTCATCAGCCACGACCTGGCCGTGGTGCGCTTCATGGCCGACGAGGTGATGGTGATGAAGGACGGCGAGGTGGTCGAGCAGGCCGGCGTCGAGCAGATCCTGGATGCGCCGCAGCAGGAGTACACGCGGCGGCTGCTGGGGGCGATTCCGCGCGGGTACGTGCCGGCGGGACAAATTCCTGAGCCATGAGGGGCATGCAAGGCTGAACATCCGTCGCTCTTGCAGGTTCGGGTCGCGCTCAGCTATCATTCCGCGACACTGTACGAATATACATATGCGCGTCGCGGGACTTTTTGCGGGCATTGGCGGCTTCGAGTTGGGCATGCATCGCGCTGGCCATTCGACCGAGTTGGTGTGTGACGTGCTGCCCGCCGCAAGGGCGGTTCTGGAGGCACGGTTCCCCGCTGCCGAGTACAGAGAAGACATCAAGCAACTGCGTTCTCTGCCGGCCTCGGTCGACTTGATTTGCGCTGGTTTTCCATGCCAGGACTTGAGTCAGGCGGGTCGCACTGCTGGGCTCGATGGCGAGCGTTCAGGATTGATCGAAGAGGTGTTTCGGTTGCTGTCTCGGCGCCGCGTGCCAACGGTCGTCGTCGAGAACGTGCCGTTCATGCTCCAGCTCGACGGCGGCAAGTCGATGCGTGCCATCGTTGACGAATTCGAGCGGCGTGGTTATCGCTGGGCTTACCGCGTCGTCGATTCCTTCGGTTTCGGATTGCCTCAGCGCAGGGAGCGTGTCTTTCTCGTTGCGTCGCTGGAAGTCGACCCAGCGGCCGTGCTTCTCGCCGAAGACAAGGTCCTTGCGCGCCCGAAGTCTGCGATGGGTGAACTTGCCCACGGGTTCTATTGGACCGAAGGTCGGGGCGGATTGGGCTGGGCCGTGGACTCGGTTCCGACTTTGAAGAACGGCAGCACGATCGGCATCCCGTCGCCCCCTGCCATCTTGATGCCCGACGGAAGCTTGATCAAGCCAGGCCTGCGAGACGTCGAGCGAATGCAGGGCTTTGAGGCCGACTGGACAAAGCCTGCCGAGACCGTCGTAAAGCCGAGTGCAAGATGGGGCCTGGTGGGAAGCGCGGTCAGCGTACCCGTCGCCGAATGGATCGGTGGGCGTCTCAACGAGGCCGGGGCTTACGACACCTTGCGGGATGCGGAGTTTCCGGTGGCAGGCAAGGCTCCAAAGGCCGCCAGATTCGATGGCCAGCGTCGTTTTGCGGTTCGGATCGGCACCGACCCGCTGGGGATTCGGCCACCTTCGTTGGTTGATTTCTTGTCCGACCGCGAGGGGCAGATGGCCTTGTCGCTCAAGGCCACGTTGGGATTCTTGGGTCGCACACGCCAAGCGAAGCTGCGCTTCGAGCCTGGCTTCATCGAGGCAGTCGAGTTGCACGCGAGCCGCATGAGTGCCGCGGCTTCCGCAGGGCTCGCAGATCAGCTGAGCCTGCTCGCCGCGTAGCCTCAGGCTCGTTGCGAGAATCGACTTCGATACTCACCGCACAGGGAGCGAATCATTCGTTCGTAGTGATAGTGCTCGGCAGTGGACGGGGCCGGAGGCCGAGACAGAACGGTGACCGGTGATCCGTCGTTTCGACATTCGACGACGGTCACCCCAATGACATCGAAACCAATCTCGATGTCACGCGCGAGCGGCAATGCAGTACCCAACATCTGGACCACGCGGCGCGCGTCCTCCGGCTGGGTGTGTCGGTTGACCATTCCCTTGCCTCCGGGGCTGACAAATGAATCGGCGGCATTCACCATCGAGTACGACACCGTGATGCACCGAGGCGACGCCTTCCTTGCGAGGTAGCCGGTCGCAAGGATTTCTGCGTGGAGCCTCGGAATCGACTTGAGATGTTCAGTCATGCAGGCCTTTGCTTCCAATGCGACGGCCACCTCTGAAACGTCGTCACTCGCGTCTTGCTCAACGACCGGCAGGCCGTCGAGTGCTGTGCGCTCTTCATCCGTCAGCGGAATCGCATATCGATCGGCAAGTTGCGCAAAGGTGCCCCGCACTCTGCGCGGCCGAGCTGGCGGGACAACCGTGAGCACAAGGTCCAGCGTCTTGTTGATCGGGCCGACCATCACGTGATTGATGCCAAACCCGATCAAGCCGGCGTCGGCATTTCGCCGCAGCACATCACACTCGAGGAGCAAGTCGAACAGGACCGTCCAACAGGCAATCTTTGAGTGGGTGTCGCTTCGGGAGTGGTACTGCCAAGCCGTGGCGTCCTTGCCACGCTTGGTCGCCACGCTCATGCTGCGGGCCAGGATGGCTGGTCCCCTCATCATCCGAGCTCTCGCTTTGACGCCATTGGCCTCACCTCCACACTCGACGCCGCGCGACGAATGAACGCAAGGATACGGCCAGCGGCAACCCTACTCCGGCGTCGCCGTGTCGCCGTCGGCCCCTCCATCGGCGAGCGCCTGGCGTGCCAGTTCTTCCTCGCTCAATTCGGGGGCGTCTTGCAGCGCGGCGAGTTCTTCCAGCATCTCGGGGGTGGGCTGGGCATTGCCGAGCAGCACGTCTTCGAAGTTGGCATGCGCGGCGAGGCGCTCCTCGTGATCCACGGGCGATGGGTGCACCCCGGTGGGCGCCAGCGCCGGGATCCGGGTGGCGGCGAGTTCGATCTGCTCGTCGATCAGCTTGTTGATTTCGCCTTCGGGTGGCGGGGTAGCGGGGGTCATGGGCAGTCTCCTTGTGGCTTGTCCCATGTTCCCCCTTTCGGAGCCACCGCGCCAGCGATGACCCCTGAATTCGCGCTGTTGCCTCGAGCGTGCACGCGGGCCGTCAAGCGGGTACGCCAGCCGCTTCCTTCATCGTGCCCGCCAGCACGCCGTAGACCTCCGTCCAAGCCTCTTCCACTTCAGGCGTGTAGGCCACGCCCAGGCCTTGGCGCAGTGTCTTCAGCAGCGCGGCGCCGACGGTGTCGTAGTGGTGGTCCTGCACGCCGTAGCCGGCATGGCGGCGGCCCAGGTTCTGCAGCGCGGGCATCAGCACCTCGGGTTGGTTCAGCTTGCTCACGGCGAGCGAGATCATCTGCATCAGCTTGATGCCCTGCACCACCAAGTCGCCCTTGAACAGGCGCTGCAGCGTCGGGTCGGCGTCGAACAGGTTGGCGTAGAACAGCGCTGCCGCCTGCGGCGCGATGGGCTCGATCAGGTCGAAGCTTTCCTTCACCAGCGAGATCGTGTGGTCGTTCATGGCAGGTCCTCCGAACGGTGCATGGGGTGGGGGAGCCCCCACAGCCATGCAAGCGCGATGCCGCCCCGGCGCGGTGCGCTCGGCTGCGGCTCCACGGCCGGGCCGGCGCTCCAGCTTCTCAGCCGGTGTAACCCGCGAGGCGCGGCAGGAACAGCACGAAGTCGGGCAGCAAGGTGATCACCGCCAGCGCGAAGATCATCACGCCCAGGTAAGGCATGACTTCGCGCACCAGCCCGGTGAGGCTCACGTCGGCGATCTTGGCCATCATGAACAGCAGCAGCCCGTACGGTGGCGTGATGAGCCCGAGCATGATGTTGAAGACCGCCACCACGCCGAAGTGCACCGGGTCGATGCCCAAGGCCTGCGCGGTTGGCAGCATCACCGGCAGCACGACCAGGATGATGGTCGAGCCTTCGAGGAAGCAGCCCAGCAGCAGCAGGATCACGTTGATCATCAGCAGAAAGACGAGTGGCGACAGCTCGTAGACCTTGAGCACGGCGCTGACGCTGGCCGGGATGTTCTCGACCGTGATCACGTAATTGAACACCAGCGCCCCGGCGATCAGCATGCCGATCGAGATGCTGATGCGCGCGCTCGACACCAGCGCGTCGTAGATGCTGCGCCAGGTCAGGCTGCGGTAGAGCAGGCCCGACACCAGCAAGGCGTAGGCGGCAGCGACGCCAGCCGCTTCGGTCGGCGTGGTCACGCCGCTGTACAGGCAACCGAGCAGGATCACCGGCAGCATCAGGGCCGGGAACGCCTCGCGCGTGATGCGTGGCAGGTCGCGCAGCGGCACGACCTCTTCGACCGCGAAGTGGCGCCGCTTGGCCTGCCAGTACACCAGGCCCATCTGCACCGCGCCCAGCAACAGCCCCGGCACCACGCCGGCCAGGAACAGGTAGCCGATCGACGCGTCGGACACCAGCGCGTACAGCACCAGCGGGATCGACGGCGGCAGGATCGGCCCGATGATCGACGACGCGGCCGACAGTGCCGCCGCGAACTCCGGCGTGTACTTCTTGTCGCGCGTCATCATCTCCTGCATGAGCTTGCCGGAGCCCGCGGCATCGGCGAGCGCCGAGCCCGACATGCTCGCGAAGACCACACTCTGCAGCACGTTGACCTGCGCCAGCCCGCCCGGAAAGCGCCCGACGATCGCGTTGCAGAAGCGCAGCAGCCTGTCCATGATGCTGCCGGTGCTCATGAAGGTGGCCGCCAGGATGAACAGCGGGATCGCCAGCAGCAGGTAGCTGCCGTAGGTGCCGTTGAGCAGTTGCTCGGCGGCGATGCCCATGTCGGCACCCTTGAGGTACAGATAGAGCACCGAAGCCCCGATCATCACCAGCCCGATGGGCAGGCCGAGCAGGCTCAGCACGATGATCGCCAGCACGGCGATCGCAAAGGGGCTGGTCAGGTTCACAGTGCCGAGCTGCCCTTGGTGATGTCGATGGCCTCAGGCTCGCGCCCGCGCAGCAGGAAGGAAAGCTTCCAGAGGTAGCGCGCGATCACGGCGACGGCAAAGACGATGTAGATCGAGAACATCCAGTCGAAGCGGATCTTCAGGTAGGAAGTGCGCTCCACCTTCATGAAGCTGACGTAGCTGTACGCGGCCGGCAGCGACATCGCGAACAGCCCCACGATGGCCACGGCGCCGACGATGCCCATGCCGATGCGCGCGCGCCGCCCGACGGCACTGCTCAGCAGGTCCAGGCGGATCTCGTCATCGTCTTTCAGCACGAAGGCGGCACCCCACAGCACGAGCCACAACCAGGCCGCCACCGACAGGTCGGACGTCCACCCGACCGGAAAGTTGAAGGCGTAGCGAAAGACGACCTGGACGATGAAGGCGACGAAGATCACCGCCAGCAGCAGCGCGGCGACGCCTTCAGCGAACTGGTGCGCCCGCCGGGCCAGGCGGTTCACTTCAATGCGTTGATCTTGTCGATCATGCCGGCCGGCCAGGCCTTCGCTTCGTCGGACGCGAGATAGATCTTCTGCGCGTGCGCTCGGAACGCATTGACGTCCGGCACGTACACGTCCAGGCCACCCGCGCGGAAGCCCGCGGCCAGCTCGGCCTCGCGCTTGGTGTGCTCGGCCGCGCTCCAGGCAATCGCCTTGTCGGCGGCGGCCTGCACCTTGGCCTGCGTGGCGGGCGACATGGCTGCCCAAGTCTTCAGGTTCATCGTCAGCAGGTCGAAGGCCACGAGGTGCGAGGTCATCACGATCTGGCCCATGACCTCGTTGAACTTCATGTTCTGCACGTTCGGCAGCGGGTTGTCCTGGCCGTCGATCGCGCCGGTCTGCAAGCCGGTGTAGGTCTCGGCATAAGCCATCGGCGTGGGGTTGGCGCCGAGCGAACGGCCCAGCAGTTGCCAGGCGTCGCCGGGCGGCATGCGCAGCTTCACGCCGGCCAAGTCGGCCGGGGTGCTGACCTTCTTCTTGCTCTTCAGGCCGACCTGGCGGGTGCCGAAGAAGGTCGGCCCCAGGATCTTGACCTTCACCTCGTCCTCGACCATCTTCTTCATCTGCGCACCCAGGTCGCTGGCGAAGAACTTGCTCAGGTGGTCGGCGTCGCGGAACAGGTAGGCCGACGTGAGGATGGACCAGGCGGGAATCTGCTTGGAAAAGTCTTGCGGCGCGATGTTGCCCATCTCGAGGTTGTCGCGTTGCAACGCGACCAGCTCGGTGCCCTGCTTGAACAAGGTCGAGTTGAGAAAGGGCTCGACCTTGAAGTCGGCTTCGACGTCCTTGGCGAACATGCGCATCATCTCGGCGCGGATGTCCTTGTCGGAGAACACGGCGGCAAAGCGAATGGGCTTGGGCTGGGCCCGGGCGGGCAGCACCGTGGCGGCCGCCAGCGCGGCGCCGGCTGCGAGCAGCGCGCGGCGTTGTGTGTTCGTGGTCATGCGGAGGTCTCCTTCGGGGTGGAACGTGATTCAGCGGCGAGTTCAGGCGCCAGTTCGGCCGCCAGTTCGGCAATGGCGCGCAGGCCGGCCGTGTACGAGCGCCAGCCGAGCCCCTGCACAGTGCCCTTCACGGCCGGCGAGATGATCGAGTGGCTGCGCCAGGGCTCGCGCGCGGCGATGTTGCTCATGTGCACTTCGAGCACCGGGAACGGCATGGCCTTGATCGCGTCGTGCAGCGGCACGCCGTGCTGCGTGAGCCCGGCCGGGTTGACGAGCGCACCCTGCACGGTGTCGATGTTGGCGTGCAGCTTGTCGATCAGCGCGCCTTCGTGGTTGGACTGGAAACACTCCAGCGCCACGCCCAACTCGCGCGCCAGCGCGTGCAGCTTCGCGTCGATCTGCGCCAGCGTCACCGTGCCGTAGATGTGCGGCTCGCGGCGGCCGAACAGGTTGAGGTTGGGCCCGTGAAGGACCAGCAGTTTGATCATGGCCGGCATCGTAGCAGAATGGAAAGTCTTTCCACTATGGAAAGTACTTAGCTTTGGCGCTAGCATGCGTGCCATGAGCAGCCTTCTCGAACGCGGCATCCGGGTCCTCGAACTGCTGGCCGCGCACCCCGAGGGCGTGGCGCTCTCAGTAGTGGCGAGCGCCACCGACACGCCGCTCAGCGCCACCCACCGGCTGCTCGCCGACCTGGTGCGGGTGGGCTACGTGCGCCAACTGCGCGACCAGGGCGACTACGTGCTGACGATCAAGCTGGTCTCGCTTGGCCTGTCGTTCCTGAGTGCCTCTGGCGTGGTTGACGTGGCGCAACCGTCGCTCGATGAGTTGGCCTCGGCCTCGCGCGAGCTGGTGCGCATGGCGATCGTGGACGGCGACGAGCTGGTGTTCGTCGCCAAGTCGCAAGGTGCGACGAGCGGGCTGCGCTACGACCCCGACATGGGCCTCTCGGTGAGCCTGTCTTGCAGCGCCGCCGGCCACGCCTGGCTGGCCACGCTGAGCGACGAACAAGCGCTGGCGCTGGTGGCCAGGCAGGGCCTCGGCCAGCCGCAGGACCACGGGCCGCGCGCGCCGACCACGCTGTCGGACCTGCTGGCCTACTTGCGCGCCACGCGCAGCCGCGGCTACAGCATGATCAGCGACATGTTCGCCCCCGCCATGGCCTCGATGGCCGCCCCGGTGGTCTACCGCGGCAGCACGCTCGGCGTGGTCACCATCGCCGGGCCGATGGTGCGCATGACGGACGAGAAGATGACCTCGCTGGGCGATGCGCTGCGCCACACCGCGAACGAGGTGGCGAGCCTGAGCGCGTCGTCGACGCTGTTTCGCAAGCGCGCCGCCTGAGCTCGGTGCGCCTGACCCGCACGCCTACAATCCGCCCCGTTGGTGCCCGTGCCGGCTGATCTGCCGGCACAGTTAAACGGGAAGCAGAAGGACGACGCCGCCCACGCGGCCGAAACCGAATCTGCGCTGCCCCCGCAACGGTACGGCGGACGATGCCCTGGCCACTCGGCAGTGGCATCGGTCCTTGCGCACACACCACTGGAAGCACACCGCTTCTGGGAAGGTCGCAAGGGCAGGTCCGCCAGCCCGGATACCGGCCAACAGGGGGTGCTGCGCTCGCGTGGCACCAAACGTCATGGGCCCGCGGGGAACCGGGCACCGACCCTGTTCGTGGGACTCTTTTTCATGTCGATTCCAAACCTGTCGGCCCGCCGCTCGGGCGCCGCCGTGCTTGCCGTTCTGGCAATGTCTCTCTGTTTTTCCCTCTGTTTTTTCACCTCCTCGCCATCGTTCGCGCAAACCACTGCGCTGGCGCCGGTCGTGGTCACCGGCAGCCGTGAACCGCTGCCGCTGGACCGACTGGTCGGCGACATCACCGTCATCGACGAGCCGGCCATCCGTGCGTCCAGCGCCGACTCGATCGAGACCCTGCTCAGCCGCGCCGGCGGCATACAGATGTCGCGCACCGGCGGCCCGGGGCAGGCGGCCGGCGTGTTCCTGCGCGGCAGCAGCGCCAGCAGCGTGGTGGTGCTGATCGACGGTGTGCGTATCGGCTCGGCCACGCTCGGCCAGGCCGACCTGTCGAGCCTGAGCCTGGCCTCGATCGAGCGCATCGAGATCCTGCGCGGCCCCGGCTCCAGCCTGTACGGCTCGGACGCGATCGGCGGCGTGGTGCAGATCATCACCAAGCGCGGCGAAGGCCGGCCCAACGTGGCGGCGCACCTGGCGGTCGGCCAGTTGACGTCGAGCGAGGCCGACGTGTCGGTCAGCGGCGCCACGGGCGACAGGAGCGGCGGCTGGGACTATGCCGTCGGCCTGGGCCGCGAGGCCAGCGACGGTGTTTCGGCGCTGCGCCCCGGCGACGCTTTCGGCAACTTCAACCCCGACCGCGACGGCTTCACGCGCACGCACGCCACGCTGCGCGGCGGCTACACGTTCGCACCCGGCCAGCGCATCGGCGCGAGCCACCAGCAGGGCCGCACCCGCGCGCAGTTCGACAGCGCGGAGTTCCTGCCGCCGACCTTCGCGCAAGATCCGACGCCCGACTTCCGCAGCGTGCTCGACACACGCACCACGTCGCTCGACTACCGTGGCGCGTACTCGCCGCAGTGGACGACCACGCTGCAACTGTCGAACCAGCTCGACGACCTGGTGACCGGCGCGAACGCGCCCGACACCTTCAAGACCGAACGCCGCCAGCTGACCTGGCAGAACGCCTGGACGCTGAGCGCCGACCAGCAGCTCGTCGGCGCAATCGAAAGGCTCGACGAAGAAGTCGAGAGTTCGTCGTTCGCGAGCGGCCAGAAGCGTGACAACACCGCGCTGGTGCTGGGCTACACCGGCGCGTTCGGCGCGTCGGGCGCCCACAAGCTGCAGGCCGACGTGCGCCACGACCGCAACTCGGTCTACGGCAACGTCAACACCGGCAAGCTCGGCTGGGCTTTTGCATTGATGCCGGGCCTGACGGTGCGCGCCGTCGCCGGCACCGCGTTCCGCGGCGCGAGCTTCAACGACCTGTACTTCCCCGGTTACGGCGTGACCACCGTGCAACCCGAACGTTCACGCAGTATCGAAGTGGGCCTGCAATGGCGCGACGGTGAACAGCAGGCCTCCGCCACGCTGTACCGCAACCGTGTGCGCGACCTGATCGGCTACCAGCCCGACCGCACGTTCTGCCCGCCCGACCCGGCCTACGACTTCGGCTGCGCCGGCAACGTGAGCCGCGCGGCGCTGAAGGGCGCCACCTTCACCGCGAGCCAGCGTTTCGGCGACTTCGGCATGCGCGGCACGCTCGACGTGCTGGACGCGAAGAACACCAACACCGGCCAGCGCCTCGTGCGCCGCGCCGCGCACCAGGCCAGCGTGGTGGCCGACTGGGCGAGCGGCCCGTGGGGCGTGGACGCGACGCTTACCGCCGTCGGCGCGCGACCCGAGGGCGGCACGAGGCTTGGCGCCTACGAAACGCTGGACCTGCAGCTGCGCTACCGAGTCAGCCCCGCGTGGCTGATCGAAACCCGGCTCCTCAATGCGCTCGACCGCGACTACCAACCGGCACGCGACTACCAGGCGGTGGGCCGCCAGGCTTGGGTGGGCGTGCGCTTCCAGGGCAGCGGGCTGTGAGGCCGAGGGGCTGATGTGATGCGGCGCCGGCCGTTCGGCATCGCCTTGCTGCTGGTGGCGCTGACTGCGCCGCCGGTGGCACTGGCGCAGCCGACCGGCGTGAACGATGGCCACGGCGCGCCGCCGAGCGCCGACCGCGGCGCCGCTCTCAAGCGGGCCGCACCGCCAGCGCGCATCGTCTCGCTGCTGCCGTCGCTGACCGAAAGCGTGTGCGCGCTCGGCAGCTGCGCGCGGCTGGTGGGCACCGACCGCTTTTCCAACGCCCCGGCGTCGGTACAAGCGCTGCCCAAGCTGGGCGGGCTCGAAGACGCGCAGGTCGAGCGCATCGTCGCTCTCAAGCCCGACCTGGTGCTGGCCACGCCCGGCGCGCGCGTGATCGCGCGGTTGCAGGCATTGGGCGTGCCGGTGCTGGCGCTGGATTCGCGCAACCTGGCGGAAGTGCAGCACTCGCTGGTCGTGCTGGCGCGTGTGCTGGGCACACCCGACGAAGCGGCCAAGGTCTCGGCGCGCATCGAGCGCGAGATGCAGGCGGCCGCCGATCGCGTGCCGGCGGCGCTGCGCGGCCAGCGCGTCTACTTCGAGGTCGACCCGACGCCGCACGCCGCCAGCGCCGCGTCGTTCATCGGAGAAACCTTGGCGCGGCTCGGGCTGGCCAACGTGGCGCCGGCCGAACTGGGCCCGTTCCCGCGCCTGAACCCCGAGTTCGTGCTGCGCGGGCAGCCCGACATCGTGATGGCCACCCGCCGCGGCCTGGCCGAGATGGCGCGCCGGCCCGGCTGGAGCGGCCTGCGCGCGCTGCAGCAGCAACGCAGTTGCGGCTTCGACCCCGCGCCCTACGAAGTGCTGGTGCGGCCCGGGCCGCGCATGGGCGAGGCGGCGCTGACCTTGGCCGACTGCCTGGCGGGGCTGGGCAAGCTGCCGTGATGCCGTCCGCCACGCCCTCCGACCCGTCCGACGCACTTGCCGGGGCGGCGCTGCGCGGCAACGCAGCGGCCGACCGCGCGCGCCGGCGCCGCCTGGTGCTGGGCCTGGCGCTGGCCAGCGCGGCGCTGCTGCTGGCCGGGTTGGCGGCGGGCAGCGAGGGCTGGTCGCTCGATACGCTGCGCTGGTGGGCCGGGCCGGAGGCGCAACTCATCGTCGGCCAGATCCGCGCGCCACGCACGCTCGGCGCCTGGCTCGTCGGCGCGCTGCTGGGGCTGGCCGGCGCGGTGGCGCAGGGGCTGTTTCGCAACCCGTTGGCCGACCCGTTTTTGCTCGGCTCGGCGGCGGGTGCGTCGTTGGCCGTGGTGGTGGTGCTGGCGGCGGGCAGCGTGGCCGGTGGGCTGGCGAGCGGCGTGGGCGTGGGCGTGGGTCTGGGGAGCGAGGGCAGCATCGGGCCCGCGAGCGTGCAGAGCCTTGTGCAGTTCGGCCTGGGGCAGTTCGGGCTGGTCGGTGCGGCCTTCGTCGGCGCGCTGGCCGGCGTGTTCCTCACGCTCGCGCTCGCACGCGGCGCCGAACACACCACGCGGCTGCTGCTGGCCGGCGTGGTGGTGGGCGTGGTGCTGGCCGCGCTGAGCGACGTGTTGACCACCGCCGCGCCCGACGCGCTGCGCGGCAAGCAGGCCTTCATGCTCGGCAGCACCAGCTTCCTCGGCTGGAGCAGTGTGGCGTTGCTGGCCTCTGGGCTGGCGCTGACCTTGCCGCTGGCGTGGCGGCTGGCGCGTGCGCTCGACGCGCTGACTTTGGGCGAAGACAGTGCGCGCAGCCTCGGGCTGGCCTTGTCGCGCTGGCGTGCGCTGCTGGTCACGCTGCTGGCACTGGCCACCGGCCTGGCGGTGTCGCAGGCCGGGCTGGTGGCCTTCGTCGGGCTGGTCGCACCGCACCTCGTGCGGCGCTTTGCGCCGGCGCCGAACGGCTTCACGCTGGTCGCCAGCGCAGCGGCCGGCGGCAGCTTGCTGCTCGCGGCTGACGTGCTGGCGCGCAGCCTCATCGCGCCGCAGGAGATGCCGGTCGGCGTGCTGACCGCGCTCTTGGGCGGCGGCTACCTGCTCTGGTTGCTGCGTCGGAGCGGGTTGAGATGAACGCGGCGCGCGCGGTGGAATCGACCGTGTCGCTCAGCGCCGACGCCCTGCACGTCACGCTGGCCGGCACGCCGGTGCTGCACCAGGTGGCGGTGCAGTTCGGCCTCGGCTGGACGGCCATCGTCGGGCCCAACGGGGCCGGCAAATCCACCTTGCTGCGCGCGCTGGCGGGGCTGGTACCCCTCACCGGCGGCTCGGTGCATTTGCACGGCCGCCCGCTCGGCGACTGGAGCGCGCGCGAACGCGGCCAGCACGTCGCCTGGCTCGCGCAGCAGGGCGAAACCACCGGCGAGCTGACGGTGCGTGACGTGGTGCGTCTGGGCCGGCTGCCGCACCGCGGGTTGTTCGAGGCAACGACGGCGGCCGATGAAGCCATCGTCGATCAAGCAATGCAGGCCTGCGAATGCAGCGCCTGGCAGCACCGCCGGTTGAACGAACTCTCGGGCGGCGAACGCCAGCGGGCACTGCTCGCGCGGGCGCTGGCGGTGCAGGCGCCGGTGCTGCTGCTGGACGAACCGACCACCCACCTCGACCCGCCCCACCAGGTGGCCGTGGTGCGCTTGCTGCGCCGGCTGGCGCGCACGCACACGGTGGTGACGGTGTTGCACGACCTGCCGCTGGCGCTGCAGGCCGACCGGCTGCTGCTGATGGACCGCGGCCGCGTGGTAGGCGACGGCGCGCACGACGACCCGAAACTCCACGCCGCGCTGAGTGTGCTGTTCGGCGACGCGCTGAAGATCGTTCAGGTGGGCGGCCCGGGCGCGCGCTTCATCGCTGTGCCGGACCTGGGCTGGGACGACCGCTGAGCATCTGCGCGCCGCGCCGGCGTGGCAGGAATGCGGGAACACGGGAACACGGGAACACGGAGATGGGGTCTGGCGGTCACGCGGTCAGGCGGCCACGCGGTCACCGGTACGTGGCCGCAGTGATGAACTGGCCGAACGATTCGCACCACACGATGACCGTGTTGTAGCGCGCCACGTCGATGGCCTCGGGCACCGCGACGACGAAGTTCTCGAAGGTCTTCACGTCACCCACCCGCACCATGCCCGCTTTCAAGCGCGCGAAGTCGACCTCGGTCTCGACGAACTCGGGCGACAGGTACAGCTTGTAGTCCGGCCCTGGCGCAAGCTTGCCCATCAGCGTGATGCTGCGCGGGCCGACCGAGACGGTGCCTTCGCCCCAGTGCAGCAAGTCGCTGTCTTTCAACTCGCGCCGGAAGGTGCCGGTGTAGGTGGCCTGGCCGGCCTGGGCCGCCACCTCGGCGGCGGACGGTGGCGCCGGCGCGGTGAGGATGGGCAGCGCGTAGATGCCGAGCGAAAACCCCAGCGCGATGGCCAGGCCGTGCGAAGCGATCAGCAGCAGTGTCTTCATCGTGCCCCTCTCAATCTCTCGCCACTCGGATTCAACGCGCCGGCTTGGGTTTGACGCAGGCCTGCGCCTTGGCGGCCACGCATTCCACCGAGCAGGCGGCATTGCCGAAACGGTCCACCGCCGCGGCGCCGCGCGGGGCCTTGGAGCAGAACACGTCGCCGCGCCGGTCGGTGGTGCAGCGGCCCGGGCCGCAGACCGGCTCGCCGTAGCGGTTGAACACGATGCCGCCGCCGGGGGAGGAGCAGATCACGTCGCCATACCGGTCGGCCACGCAGCGGGCGTCGGGCTGCGGGCACACCAGCCGGCCGTCGCGCGCGGTGGCGCAGGGGCTGGGTTTGTCGGTGGCCGAAGCGGAGAGTGCGCACAACAACAGCGCGGTGGGCCAGAAGATCCTCATCATCGCTCCCTCTATTGCCGCTCTGCCGCTCGATCCTAACTAGCGCCGCTCTGCAGGCAGGCCGCTGACAGATGCCGCCAGCGCGGCCTGCGCCGCAGGATCCACCGGCCGGTGCTTCACCGTCGTGCCGGCCGGGTACCTGGCCAGGTGGTTGGCGCCTTTCCAGTCTGTTACGGGCCGCACCGGCCGCGGCACGAAGCCGCCGCCGCAGTTGGGGCACACGTCGCCCAGCACGTCGCTGACGCAGTTCGCGCAGAAAGTGCACTCGAAGCTGCAGATGCGCGCCTCGAGCGAGGCGGGTGGCAGCAAGGTGTTGCAGTGTTCGCAGGTGGGGCGCAGTTCGAGCATGGCGGTCCTCAGAGGCGTGCCTTGGTGGGCTCTGGTGGGCTGGCGTTGGGGCTTCGCTTTTTACACCCATCGCCGCGCGTCCGTCATCGTGCAGGCGCCCCCTGCGCAACCGTCGACTGCGCCCGGCTCAGCGGCACTTCTTGAGAAGGTCGTACTGCTGCCCGTTCCAGCGCCACACCGGGAAGCAGGTGCCCAGGCCGCCGATTTCGATGTCGGGGTAGCCCTTGCTCTTCGTCTTCAGCACGTTGTACATGCCGGGGAAGCCGAACTGCTGCTTCCACTGCCCTGCCGGGTTCTTGATGTACAGACTCAGGTGCACGCCGGCCCGGCCGCCCATGCAGGTGCCGCTCACGTTGACGAACACCTCGGGCTGGCCGTCGCCATTCAGGTCGATCACGTCGGCGCCGTAGTCGGTCTTCTCGTTGCAGTCCTTGTCGAAGTACGTGCCGGACTTGGCCTTCATGCGACCGCCGGTGGCTTGGGCGATGACCTGCGCCTCGTTCCAGGCACCCGGGGCGCCCTGCGCCGCCGGCTTGGCGGCACCGGCGGTGGCCGCGGCGCCCGCCGCCGCAGCCGGTGCCGATCGAGCGCCGGCCTGCACCGTGTAGACCATCGGCTTGCGGTACAGCGGTGTGCCCTTGCGGTCGCCGAGCGCCACGCCGCCCTTGCCGTCGAGCTGCAGCAGCGCGCGGTAGCCGTTGAGCTTTTCGCGCGAGACGCCCAAGTCTTCGCTGCCGACGTACATCGACAGGATGGCCGCGATCTTGCCCGGCCCCTGCTTCTCGAGCACCACCAGCTGGCAGCCCGCGCTGCCGCAGAAGCCACCGGAGCGGCTGACGAGGATGATCTCGCCGGCCCCGTCGTCGTTCAGGTCCGCAGCAGCGATGCCGAAGGCCTCGGCCACCAGGTCGCGCACTTCGGGTGTGCGCGACAGCATGGCCCGGGCCTTGGGCGTGCCAATGTCGAACTCCAGCGGCTTGTCGGGCGTGAAGCGTTGCGGCGTCTGGGCGTGTGCGCCGGCTGCCATGACGGCCAGCACCAGTGACGCAATGGCAAGGGCAAGGGTGCTGCGCGCAGCGGCTGCGAGGTTCATGTGGGCTCCCGGTTGCCGGATTGAAGGGGCAAGCCGAGCGCGGGTCAAGTGGCGCGGTTCCCCTCAAGTGAGTGGCGCGGTTCGAAAAACTGCGCCAATACCGCGCCAATACCGCGCCACAACAGCGCCACAACAGCGCCACAACAGCGCCATAATCGCGCCACTCCCTTCCTGAACTGCGCCACTTCGAGCCATGCTTGCCCCGACCGACCTGATCACCACGATCCTTGCCACGCCTGCCGGGCTGACGCTGGCCGAACTGCTGGCCCGGCACCCGCCTCTGGCGCGGCGCACGGCGCAGCGCTGGCTCGGGCAACTCATCGACGATGGCAGCCTGATCGCGCGCGGCGCAGGGCGGGCGCGCCGCTACTGGGCCGCCGCGCCGAAGCACCTGGCGGTGAACGAACCGGATGCACCGAGCGCGCCGGCGTGGCTCGGCGAGGTGACGCTGTCGGCCGACAGCCGCGACATCCTGGCCTACGTGGGCCAGCCGCTGCGCGCGCGCAAGCCGGTGGGCTACCAGCGCGGGCTGCTGGGCAGCTACCAGCCCAGCGTGACCGCCTACCTGAGCGAGCCGCTGCGCCGCCAGTTGCACCGCCTGGGCAGCACCGCGCAGCTGAACGAGCCCGCGGGCACCCACGGCCGGGCCATCCTGAACCGGCTGTTGATCGACCTGTCGTGGGCCTCCAGCCACCTGGAAGGCAACACCTATTCGCGCCTGGACACACGCGCGCTGATCGAACACGGCCGCGCCGCCAAGGGCAAGGACGCCATCGAGACGCAGATGATCCTGAACCACAAGGCCGCGATCGAGATGCTGGTGGAGAACATCGGCACCGTGGGCTTCGACCGCTTCACGCTGATGAACCTGCACAGCGCGCTGGCCGAGAACCTGCTGCCCAACCCGGCCGACGAAGGCCGGGTGCGCCAGCACGCGGTGAACATCGGCCGGAGCGTCTACCGCCCGCTGTCGGTGCCCGCACAGATCGACGCGGCGCTGGACGAGCTGCTGCGCAAGGCCGCGGCCATCACCGACCCGTTCGAGCAGTCGTTCTTCGTGATGGTGCATGTGCCCTACCTGCAACCGTTTGCCGACATCAACAAACGCACCTCGCGCCTGGCCGCCAACCTGCCGCTGCTGAAGGCCAACCTGTGCCCGCTGACCTTTCTGGACGTGCCCGAGCCCGCCTACACCCGCGCGATTCTCGGCGTGTACGAAATGGCGCGTGTGGAACTGCTGCGCGACCTGTACGTGTGGGCCTACGAACGCTCGACGCAGGAATATCGGGCCGTCAAACAAGACCTGGCAGAACCCGACCCGCTGCGCCTGGCATGGCGCGACGTGATCAAGCAGGTCATCCGCAACGTGGTCATGCAGCCGGGTGGCGATGCGCTGGCGCTGATCGAACAGGCCGTGGCCACGCGCGTGCCCGCCACCGAGCGGCCCGACGTCAAGGCATTGATCGTCGAAGAACTTCGCCGCCTGCATGAAGGCGTGCTGGCACGCTACGGCCTGCGGCCGTTGGAGCTGGCGGCCTGGAAACAAGGGCAACGCGTCTGATGCTGAGCTGACATGGGGCCGCGACGCCGCCGCCGAAGCCGTCACGCCCGGAAGCGGCCTCAGGGCGGGTGAGGCACAAACACGCGGTCCAGCACCGCCTCGTGCGGGAACGCGCCGCCCGGGTCGACCTGGCGCCGCTGCGACCGGTCGCAAGGCAGCGGCGCCAGGTCGAGGTCGGAGTGGCGTTGCACGCCACTGCGCACGATGCCGTGGCGCTGGCGGATGTCGCGCAGCAGGTTCACCAGCGCATCGAGCTGCGCGGCCGGAAACGGGTCTCGCCCGTCGCCGTCGTTGATCAGTTCGACCGCGATGGAGCGGCCGCTGAAGCGACGCACATGGTGCGCCACCTGGGCCTCGGGCACGCTCGCACGCAGCGTGCCGTCGCGGTCGATCATGTAGTGGATGCCAAGAATCGGATGGGCCTCGATGTGTTGCAGGTTCTCGTCCAGCACACCGGCACCGACCCAGACCGGGCGGCCCGACGCCACATCGCAGGTCGGGCCGCCGGTCGAATGGATCACGACCATGTCAACGGGTTGCGTGCGAGGGGCGCCGGTGCGGCGGGCGGTGGCGTCGCCGGCCGTCAGCGCGAGGGCAAGGGCAAGCACAACAAGAGCAAGCAGAAGGAGCCGTGATCCCCCGTTCCACGACCTGACCCTCGGCGCCTCGATCATGCCCGCAGCTTCGAAACCACCGGCGAAAACCACGCCACGAACCCCGCCACGTTGAGCACCACCGTGGCCCAGAACTCGGCACGAAACGACGGCTTGCTCGACTTGTGCCGCAGCAGTTGCTGGGCCAGCAAGCCGCCCGGCCAACCGCACGCCAGCCCCAGCAGATGAAGCGCCTGCTCCGACGTGCGCCAGCCGCGCCGAACCGCGGCCGCCTTGTCGAATGCATACGCAAAGAAGCAGACGATGCTCGCCAGCACGTAGACACCGACCGTGATGGCGGGAACGCCCCACGTCATCGCCACCCACCCGTAGACCGCCACGAACCCGGGGATGGCAAGCACCCGCGCAGCACTCCAAGGCGCCGGCGCCTCCGACCTCGGCCGCCGACCTGCGCGCTCCACGCGCAACGGCTCGACCTTGCGCGCGCACTTCTTGCCCTGCGGCCCCGGTTCGACCTCGAACGACAGCCGCTGGCCCGCCACCGGCCGCGCGTTGCGCACGCCGAACGCCTTGATGTGGACGAACACCTCCTGCCCGCCCTGGTCGGGCGCGATGAAGCCGAAGCCGCGATCGTCGTTCCAGGTGTTCAGCGTGCCGTCGAAGCGCATGGCGGATCAAGACTTGCCGGTGCGCTGAAGAATGACCTTGCCGTCTTCGAAGCCCGCGGGTGCCGACGTGTGTTCGTGGACGATCCTGAGCACGTGCCCGCTGGTCCGCAGGATCCACGTGAGCCGGTTCTGCATCTCACGCAGTGGCTCGCCTTGCGCCGAGACGCCGGCGTAGGTGACGATGGCAGTGACGGATGTGAATGCCGCGTCACCACGGCGCGCACGTCGTCGAAGGCGACCTTCACCCTTTCGGTGGGGTGCGAGGCAAACCAGCCTTCAACGGCCACCTGCCATGCCGCGGCGCCCTCGTAGGACCAGATGCCCCACGCGTCGAACACGCGGACCGCGGGGTCGTACAGGCGCATGAAGGCCTCGACATCCTTGGCGTGCACGGCGGACTGGTACGCCGCGAGGATCTTGGCGATGGACGGGTCGATGTCACTCACTTCGGGCCTCCTTGTTTCGTCTTCTTCGCAGGGAGCGCCGCCACATGGTCGGCGCACCAGACCACCCAGGCCTTCAGTTGCACGTCGTCGGCGATGGCGGGCGGGTCGATGTAGACGTAGCCCTGCATCGGCCTGCCGGTGAAGTCCATCACCCGGACGCCCGGCATGGCGAGTGCATCGCGGTGGCGCT
The DNA here is from genome assembly GCA_031382215.1 of Methylibium sp. GTDB lineage: Bacteria > Pseudomonadota > Gammaproteobacteria > Burkholderiales > Burkholderiaceae_C > LGRD01. Next base: position 2,551 of record JANMYQ010000139.1, on the reverse strand, counting down.
CTGTGCCCACCCGCGCCATCAGACTCGAATTGCGAATGCCGATGAACATCTTGCCGTCCACCAGAAAGGCCAGGCCCCCGAACATTCTGCGTTCCGAAAGGCCGGGTTGCGCACCGAGGGCCTGGCGGACGCGCTCTGCGAGATCGGGGTCGAACGCCATGGGTCGGGCTCGTGAGGTGGAGTCTGGCCGACGTGCTGCCAACCTTCACGGCGCTGACGACGTGATTGTCTCGCCCAGCGCGTTGTCGATCACCAGCGGCGTCTCGAAGTAGCGCACCACCGGCTCGCTGCCGTACTTGGTGCGAATGCCGTGGCGCCAGGCCTCGTCGTGCGCGAGCTTCGCGGCCTCGATGTTCTGCCAGAGGTAGAACGCGCCGGCCTGGTTGGCGGCGGCGTCGTAGACGAAGGTCTTGCGGATCAACGCTGGCCGGCCGAGCCAGCGCGGCACCACGTGTTGCATGCCCTGGATCACTTCTTCTTTGGTGATGCCGGCGGGGAGGGTGAAGAGGATGCATTCGGTGATCATCACGTCGTCTAATGAATGGTGGTCCGCCGACGCGGAGGCGCGGTCTGCTTACTCCAGGGCGTTTGACATGAGGGGTGACTCGACGGTATAGCCGGCAAGACATCCGCTCGATGGAAGAGCTCTAGGCGTCATCGTCTCGCGACAAGCTGTTGAAAAGGATGCTGATCTGTTTTGAGCAGCGCCAACTCCCACATGGCGAGATCACATTGCCTTAGTCCAGCCTCGAAGCGCCACCAAGACTGCCGACTCGCTAGGTAAACAGCTTCAGCCATCTTCTCCAGAGAAAGCCCTGCAGTCGTTCGGAGAAACGTGCAATCGGCTGCGCTAGGGAGCTCAATCGATTCGAAGTGCGGTGTCATGTGCGGGGCGATTCGTGAAAGTCAGTCAACGCATTTTGTACTCCATTGGAATACATTTCAACAGACGAGTGTTTGATCGCTATCTGGCTCCGACCCGATCAGACACCCGACGACTCAAACTCGCCAGGGAAGCCTAACGTTGTACGGGCCGACCGGCGAACGACTGTGGGCGCCGTCTGGGCGAAGTTTGTTGAACGCACTATGCCACCCAAGAATTCGCAGATCGCCCGAGGGTCTGGACAGCTCGGGGGCGGCGGCAGCAGGCTGACACCAAACCCACCGTTCGGCCATCCCCAAGCTTGTGGAGGCCGAGCCCTCGGAGCCTTGGCGGTCACCCGCCCGTCACCCCGAAGAAGTGATCCAGCATGTGGAAGTGATCGTCATGGAACTGGTCTTCCACTCGCGGCAGCCACTCCACTGCCACCCACTCCACCGCCTGCGCATCGTCGTCGGCGCGCACGGCGGGCAGGGCCACTTCCTCCAGGTCGAAGAAGAACGCGTGCGTGATGACGCGGCCGCGCAGGCTGCGGTCGGGGTGGTCGAACACGTCGCGGGCCTTCAGGCAGCGGCGCAACGTCTCTTCGGGCACGTCGAGGTGCGTCTCCTCCTGCAATTCGCGCAGGCACGACTGCAGGGTGGTCTCGCGCTGTTCGATGAACCCGCCGGGCACGGCCAACAGGCCGACGCCTGGCGCGTGCGCGCGGCGGATCAGCAGCACGTGGCCGGCGCAGCGCACCACGGCGTCGACCGTCACCAGCACCACCGGGTAGGGCGTGCCGGCCCAGGCGGCGTGGTACTCGTTGAGCATGTGCCACTCGTGCTGCAGGCGCGCGAAGTGGGGCAGCTTGAGCCACTGGCGGACGAACTGCTCCGTGCCGGGCGGCACCTGCGGCGCCAGCGTGGCGAGCATGGGTTCGGGCTGCTGCGCGTCGCCGGCAAACAGCTCGTTGCGGATCTGCGTGCCGTCGGCCACCGCGATGCGCGGCACCGACTCGACGGCCCAGCCGTGGAAGCTGCGCAGGTAGTCGCTGGTCGGGTCCTTGAAGTGGCCGACGAGCAGCACGCGAGGCCGCGGCGGGTGGCCCAGTTCGACGGCGCCGTCTTCGCCGGTGGGGGCGGGCAGTGCGGAGAGTGAAGGCCTGTGCGCATGCCCACGCTCCTTCGCCACGATCTGCGCCACGCCTTCGCGCACCGCGTCCACCCAGCGCGGCAGGTCGTAGTGGTCGCGCACCGGCAGCATGCGCACGCGGGCGCGGTCTTGCGGGCTCAGCGCGGCGTGGATCATCTCGGCGCGTTCGGCCGCGGTGAAAGGGTTCTTGGGCGTGCGCGCCTGGTGCGCCGAGCCGATGACGACGACGACCAGCGGCGCCAGCGACAGCGCGCGCTGCAGCAGCGCGAGGTGGCCGTTGTGGAAGGGCTGGAAGCGACCGACGTAGACGGCGACGTCGGCGTTCATGGGGCCGGCGAGGGGAGAGGTTTGCATGGTGCTCATCATGCCGCACGTGAGCGCACGGGCCCGCCTGCGATCCCAGTTCACAGTGGTGAAGATCGGGCCGGTGGGGTGTGCTGCGCAGCGAAGTAAAGGAGGAGAGCCGGGGCAGGGCCCCCGGTTCGGGGGACATGAGCGGAGCAGCATGCCCCAGCGGCCCGATCCCGCGCTGACGTT
>JANMYQ010000137.1:0-2070 GCA_031382215.1 Methylibium sp. | reverse complement strand
CCGGTGAGCTGGCGCGTCGCGGCGGCGATGATGCCGACGAACATCGCGGCTTCCAGTGTTTCCCGAAATACGATCAGGGCAGCGGCCAACATGATGCGGTGACGGCTTCGCGGCCTCAGAGCCTGAGAGTTTTTCGGTAGTCGACATTGGCGTGACTGCCGCCGATGCTTGACGTGGTCGGCGCTGCGTGGCGGCGAATTGTGCAGACGATGCCCGTGATTGGTACCGGGTTCCCGTTCCTGGGGCTTGCTGAGTGCTTTGGGGTCATTTCTTGCCCTCTCATGCGGCCTGCGCGGCCATGGCGGACGGACCTGTGCCCCAACCGATGAGCTGCGGCGCGAGCAAAGCCATACGCATCAGGTTGTGCGCCAGCACGAACAAGCCCACCACCGATCTGACCTTGGCCAAGCCACGCACGGGCATTCGCAGCAGTCCTCGGTTGCGCGCTTGTGCGTTGACGCATTCGGCCGTGGCCGCGCGCTGCTTGTAGATCTCCTTGGCCTCGTCGCTGGCCATGCGGGCGCGCCACTGGGCCACCGCCTCGGAGTCATCGGGCTTGTGCCGGTGCTTGTCCTGCTCGACTTCGTTGCCCTGCTCGTCCTTCTTCGTCCTGGGCTCGGGAACCGGCGCATAGACCTCGGTCTTGCCGGCCACCGCGTCGATCTGCTCGTGCGCGGGGAAGCCGCCATCGACCAGCCACTCATCCGGGCTGCGGCCCAGGCGCTGCTCGACCTGCTCGACCATCGGTGCCAACTGGCCCATGTCGCTGCCGGCGTTGACCACATCCATGCCGACGATGACTTGGTCTTCGCAGGTGGTGGCGAACTGCACGTTGAAGGCGGGCCGAAAGCCCCCGTCGCCCATCTTCATGACGCGCGCATCGGCATCGGTGGTGCTCGCTCTGGCCTCGGCCTTGGAGCCGTTGCGCTTCTTGGCCGCGGCCACTTCGGGTAGTTGCTCCAGCGCGGCCCGGATGCGCTCTTCACGCTCCTGGGCCGCGCGCAGCCTGGCCGCCTGCGCTTGCCGCTTGGCAAGGCCGGGGTCCTTCTCAGCCTGCGTCTTGATCGTCTGCACCAGCTCGCGCGCCTGGCTCAGGTGTTCTTCCAGGCTGGCCTGGCGGCGAAACGAGGCTGCACCTGCATCAGCGCGAACGCGCATGCCGTCCTGCGCCACGCGCTCCAGGCTGATCGCACCTGCCGCAGCCAATGCCGCCACGTTGTCGCTGAGCAACTCGTCCATCAGCGTCTCGTTGCCGGCGCGGAAGTCGTTGAGCGCGTGGTAGTTCACCGACACGCCCCCGCAGATCCACCGATACGCGTCGTGCTCCAGGATCAGCCGCGCCACTTCGCGGCCACTGCCCACACCGTCCAACGTGGCGTACAGCCACAGCGCGAACAGGATGCGCGGGTCGATCGCTGCACGACCGGCGTTGCTGCCGCGTGCCTTGATCGCCTCGATCAGCTTGCTCAGGTCCTGGCGCACAACGTAGCCCCACACAAGCCGGGCCCGGTGGTCCTCGGGCAGCAACGATTCGAGGTCCGAGGCACGCAGCTCGATTTGCAATCGGTTAGGTTCGAGCAGTCGCGGCGATCCCTGGCCTCGTTTGCGCGCCGCCTCGGCTTGTGCCCGCTGCACCTGCGCCTGGCTGGGTTCGGGCAGGTCCTCGAACAGGCCTGCCAAAGCCTGCTCCGCCTCGCGATCAATAGGTGTCGTCATGCCCAAAGACAAGCCAGTTGTGTGCCAGCGTGAGGCGCTCGGAGAAAAACTCTCAAACTCTCAGCCGGCGCCGAACAGCGCGCCGTGCACCTGACGCAATTCGCGCTTCAGCAATTTGCCGCTCGGATTCTTCGGCAGCGTCTCGACGAAGACCACCCGCTTGGGTGTCTTGAACCCCGCCAAGCCGTGCGCGCAATGCGCCAGCAGCTCGCCCTCGGTCAGCGACTGGCCGCTCTTGACGACGATCACGGCCACCACCGCCTCGACCCAGCGTGGGTGAGGGACTCCGACCACCGCCACCTCGGACACCTGCTGCAGGCGATAGATGAACTCTTCGACTTCGCGGCTCGCGAC
>JANMYQ010000121.1:0-3667 GCA_031382215.1 Methylibium sp. | reverse complement strand
GCGGCTGCGGCCCAGGCGGTCGGCGGCCTGATCGATCAGGTCGCGTTGGCCTGCCTTGGCGCGAATGCTGATCGTGACGGGTTCTTGGGTCTGACTCATGGGGCGCCTCTCGCGTACTGCGTTAGTAAGGCAATAATGTATGTCATTTGTCCATACATTGCACGCCGATCTGCTGCCGTGCCTGCGCCGTCCCCTCAAGCCAACCCCTGCGCCAACGCCTCGAACACCACACGGATCCGCCGCGAGGTGCGCAGTTCGCGGTGGGTGACCAGCCAGATCGGGAAGCGCACCGGTGGCACGTCGTCGAGCACGCGGACGATGCCCGGAGTGTCGCGGGCGATCTCGTCCACCATGGCGCCGATGCCCATGCCGTGGCGCACCAGGGCCCAGTGGGCCATCGAGTGGTCGGAGTAGCAACTGAAGTTCGCCTCGCTGAGTGGCAGGCCATGCTGGCGCAGGTAGGCCAGGAACTGGCCTGAGCGATCAGAGCCGACGAAGGGCAGATGAGCCGCCTCTTCGGCGTGGCGCGGATGGCCGTGGAGCTTCACCCAGTCTTCGGACGCGTAGAAGTTGGCCGCTGCCTCCCGGATCAACCGGGCGATCAGATCCGGCTGCTCGGGCTTGACATGTCGGATGGCGATATCCGCCTCGCGGCGGAGCAGGTCGCTGAGCGCGTTGGAAGAGATCACCTCGATCGCAATGCCCGGTTCCTCCTCGCGCAGCTGCCGCACGAGCGGGGGCAACAGGTGGGCGGCCACCGCGTCGGTGGCCGAGACCGAGACCACGCCGCCCACGGCCTGCGAGCGGCCGGTCGCCGCCAGCCGCAGGGCCTCGGCGGCGGCGCCCATGGCGCGCGCGTGTTCCAGCAGGTCCAGCCCGGTGGGCGTGAGCGTCATGGCTTTGCCCACCCGCTCGAACAGTGTCACGCCCATGCGCTGTTCGATGCCCGCCACCTGGCGGCTCAGCGTGGGCTGGGTCAAACCCAGCTTGCGGGCGGCCGCCGACAACGAGCCGGTTTCAGCGGTTTCCAGGAACGCCTTCAGTTGGTTCCAGTCGAGGTTATCCATGCGCAAATGCATATGTTCACTGCAATTTACCGCAGTTCCTGTCGAAGCTTTGCATGGATAGCATCCGGGCATTGCCTTGAACGACGCCTCGCTTCTGCCCATGCCATCTCCAACCATCGCCCCTGGTTCTAAAGTCTCGCCGCTCGCCCCTGCGGTGGCGTCGGCCGCGCGCAAGGCCCGTTTCTGGGACCGTATTGCCGTCAAGTACGCAGCCGACCCGCTCGCCGACGTGGCCGGCTACGAGTTCACGTTGCGGCGCGTGCAAGACCTGCTGTCTGCAGATCAGGACGTGCTGGAGATCGGCTGTGGCACCGGTACCACCGCGTTGCGTCTGGCGCCATCCACGCGACGCCTGATGGCCACCGATGTCTCGGCCGGCATGATCGCCATCGCACGCGAGAAGCTGGCTGCCCAGCCGGTGCCGCAGCTGAACTTTGCCGTGGCCGACGCCGACGCACCGGTGGCAGGTCTTGGCGAGTACGACGTGGTGCTGGCCTTCAATGTGCTGCACCTGGTGACCGATCTCGACCGTGCGCTGGAACTGGCGGTGCAGGCTTTGCGGCCGGGCGGCCTGCTGATTTCGAAGACGGCCTGCATCTCCGAGATGAACCCGCTGGTTCCCTACCTTGCACTGCCCCTGATGCGGGCCATCGGCAAGGCGCCCCATGTGCTTTGCTTCGACGCCGTCGCGCTGCAGCGGGCAATAGCCCGCCAGGGCATGGACATCGTGTCCGTCGAGCGACACGGCACCCGGGGCAAGGACATCCGGGTCTTCATCGTGGCCCGCAAGCCGGCCTGAGCTCCCCACCTCACACCAGACCCTGGCTCAGACCAGGGTCGGGCTTCGTTCGCCCTGCCGATTTCGCAAGCTTGCCCTTCTTCCCTCTTCCCTCTTCCGTATTTCTTCTTCCGATCGTTCAACACATAAGCCTCACATGCCGAACTTCCCAGCCTTGCCGAGCCTTGCTCAAGTCCCCCCCTTCGCCCTGATCGTCCAGGCTGCATCAGTACTCGCCGCCACCTTCCTCGCGCTTTGCCCGTCCGTGCAGGCGCAGTCGGTTTCGCAAGAGCCGGCCTACGGGATCAGCGGCCGCATCGGCCTGGGCGTGGCGACCGTGCCCACTTACGAGGGCAGCCCGAACGACCGCACCGTGGCGGGGCCCGAGCTGACGCTCAGCTATCGCAGCCGCGATTGGGGCACCGTCGAGCTGGGTCAGCGTGGGCTGATCTGGAACGCCGTTGAAGCGGGCGGATTCAGACTCGGCCTGGTCGCGCAGTTCGACCTCGGCCGCAAGGACAAGGACACATCGACACTGAACCCGACCCCTGGCGACAAGCGCCTGGCCGGCATGGGCAACGTGCGGGCCAGCACCGAGGCCGGCGTGGGGGTCGGCTACGGACCGGTGACGGTGGTGGCGCGGCAGTCGGTGGGCGAGCGCGGCCACAGGGGCGCGCAGGCAGACTTCACCGTCGATTTTCCGTGGTCGTTGTCCGACCGCCTCGGCCTTCGCCTGGCTCTCGGCGCGACGTGGGCCAGTCAAGACTACATGCAGAGCTACTTCGGCGTGACGGCAGCCCAGTCGCAGGCCACATCGTTCTCGGTGTACACGCCGAAGTCGGGGCTGCGCAAGTTCGATGCAAGTGTCGGTGCCGAGTACGCTTTTGCCTCGAGCTGGAAGTTGCAAGCCAACTTCGGCGTCACCGCGCTCAGTGACGATGCCGCTGCAAGCCCGCTTGTCGGCCGGCGCGCTGGAGCATCGGCGGCGTTGGCGGTGGCCTATGAGTTCTGAACCAGTGCCTGCTGAGAGACGACACCCCGAGCAGCCCGCCTTCCCTGTTGGCGGTGGCTGCAAGCCCGCCCACCGTACCCGCACACAACTGCTTTGCCCAAGAGGGCCAATGAAACCCACGGAGCTCATCATGCACATTCGACCCATTGCACCCCTCGCAACCCTCGCACCCCTCGCAACCGCCCTGGCCCTTCTGGCCGGATGTGCGGCCACCATCAATCAGGACGGCCTGGAGCAACGCACCGCTCAGGCCATTGGGCGAACCGTCGGCCAGTTCGCCATCACCGACCGCAGCGAAGAGGCCGGAGGCCGCATCAACTACACCGTCAACACGCGCGACGGGGCGGCTTACCGCTGCTACCTGTACGGGGCCACTGGCTTGCAGAAGGCCATGAGCTTCGGGCAGACACCGCATTCCGACGCCATCTGCACCGCCATGGCGGGTAGCAAGAGCGGGAGCGGCAATCAGGGGCCCGCGGCCCCAGGCCAGAGTGGTCGAAGCGCTGGCGGCGATTGCAATGCGTTGCTGCGGGCAGCAGGGCGGTGCTGAACCGTCATCCCAGAAGCCATCTCAGAAGCGAACTTGCCATGATTCGCACTTTCACCCGACCGATTCCGCGGGCTCTGGCCATGGCCTTGGCCCTGGCTTTTTGCACCTTCATCCCGGTGATGATGGCCGCTGTCAGCGTGGTGCAGATCCCGCTTGGCGCATTGCCCGAGGACAGCCTGCGGCTGGCCTCCGTTCCTGTCGCATTTTTCCTCCATTCGCTCGCGGGCGTGCTGTTCGGCGTACTCGGGCCGCTGCAGTTT
>JANMYQ010000095.1:0-1948 GCA_031382215.1 Methylibium sp. | reverse complement strand
ACAGGCCATCGTGGCACCTGGCGAGAGGGTGATCGACGACGCGGCCGCGATGACGGCAAAGACCGGCGCTACCAAGGCCATGAAGTACGACCTTCGCGCCTACACCTACGACGGCGCGGTGCAATGGGTGGCGGCGAGGCTCTACCAGGGGCAGACCACCAACTTCCGCACGCCCGGTGGCGGCTTTGCGCCGGTGTACAGCGCGCCCGACGTGGTGGGCCGCGGCCTTGATGCCTGCGCCGGCGACACCTGCAGCGGCAGCGAAGGCCAAGACGCTGCGCATGCCTCTTATGTTTTCCTGCTCGACGAAGGCAGTGGTGTGCACCCGGTCCCCCACGCCTTGTACGTTGCGTTGGCGCGCGGCGACGCAACGTCTGAAGCCATGGCGGGGCAAACCTTGCGCCTGGCCGACTGGTTTGTGCGCCTGAAGGATGGCGCGCCAAACACCGTGGTCAACGAGACCTACAGCCTGGTGAGTTTCGACACTCGGGGACGAGTTGATCCAGCGCAAGCACCCACCGCAGCACAGACACCGGTAGCTGCACTTGAGAACGCCGCCTGTCCAACCGCTGCCGAACGAGACCGCATGCGGGAGTTGCTGTTTGGCGCGAGCGGATCACCCCATTCGTCATGTGCGGCATCTGCGGTGAACTGAGATTCGACGGCGCATCGCCCGACATGCGGGCGGTCGAACGCATGTCCGAACAGCTCGCTCGCCGCGGGCCGGACCACGCGGGCACGTTCGCCGACGGGCCGCTGGCCTTCGGTCACCGGCGCTTGGCCATCATCGACTTGTCGCCGAGCGCCGATCAGCCGATGGTGGACGCTACGTTGCAACTGGCCCTGGTGTTCAACGGCACGATCTACAACTACCGGGAGTTGCGCACCGAGCTGGTCGCAATGGGCTACGTCTTCTTCTCCGAAGGCGACAGCGAAGTGATCCTCAAGGCCTATCACGCCTGGGGCGAACGATGCGTGCAACGCTTCAACGGTATGTTCGCCTTTGCCATTTGGGACATGCGAGAGGGGCACGACAAGCAGCGCGCCAGCCTGTTCCTCGCGCGCGATCGTTTCGGCATCAAGCCGCTCTATCTGGCCCAGGATGCCCAGCGGCTGCGCTTCGCGTCGAGCTTGCCGGCGCTGCTGGCAGGCGGCGGCGTGGACACACGCATCGACGCCGTCGCCCTGCACCATCACTTCACGCTGCACACCGTGGTGCCGGCACCGCGCACGGTGCTGCGCGGCGTGCGCAAACTGCCGCCCGCGACGACGATGACGGTGCATATGGACGGGTCGATCACGCAGCAGGTGTACTGGACGCTGGACGCCACCCGGCCGGTGCAGCCCCTGACCGAGGCCCAGTGGCTGGACGCGACCCGCAAGGTGCTGGTGCGCACTCTCGAACGCCATCGCCTCGCCGCCGACGTGCCGGTGGGCGTGCTGCTGTCGGGCGGTCTGGATTCGAGCCTGCTGGTCGGTTTGCTGGCCGATCACGTGGATGACTTGCTGACGTTCTCGATCGGCTTCGAGGGCATCCCCGGCGTCAGCGTGGGCGCGGAAAAGGCCGACGAGTTCGAGTTCTCCGACCTGATCGCGGAGCGGTTCAAGACACGTCACCACAAGCACTTGATCCCCAACAGCGAGGTCCTGGCACGCTTGCCGGAAGCCGTGGCCGCCATGACCGAACCGATGATGAGCCACGATGTGATCGCGTTCTACCTGCTCAGCGAGCGGGTGTCGAAAGAGGTGAAGGTCGTCCTGGCAGGCCAAGGCGCCGACGAGGTTTTCGGCGGCTACTTCTGGTACCCGTTGATGGATGCTGAAACCGGCCCGGCGGTCGAACGCTTCAGCCGGCATTACTTCGACCGCGACCATGCCGAGTACCTGGAAATGATCGCGCCGGAATGGCATGTACCGGACGTGACCACCGAGTTGGTGGCGCGCGAAC
>JANMYQ010000071.1:0-6616 GCA_031382215.1 Methylibium sp. | reverse complement strand
GTGGGCGACTTGAACTCCCACACCGTCATGCCCGCGAGCATCAGCACGATGCAGGCGAAGAATACCGCAACCGGGAGCGTCCATGCCATCCAGGCAAACATCATCGGCTCCCGATCATACCCGGCCCATCGCGAAACCCTTCGCGATGTAGTGCCGAACAAACCAGATCACGATCGCGCCCGGCACGATGGTCAATACGCCGGCCGCGGCCAGCACACCCCAGTCCATGCCCGAGGCCGACACCGTGCGCGTCATCACCGCAACGATCGGCTTGGCGTTGACGCTGGTGAGCGTGCGCGCCATCAGCAACTCGACCCAGCTGAACATGAAGCAGAAAAACGCCGCCACGCCCACGCCGGCCTTGATGAGCGGAATGAAGATCGTGAGGAAGAAGCGGGGGAACGAATAGCCATCGATGTAGGCCGTCTCGTCGATCTCGCGCGGGATGCCGCTCATGAAGCCTTCGAGGATCCACACCGCCAACGGTACGTTGAACAGCAGGTGCGCCAGCGCCACGGCGATGTGCGTGTCCATCATGCCCAGCGTGGTGTAGAGCTGGAAGAAGGGCAGCAGGAACACCGCCGGCGGCGTCATGCGGTTGGTCAGCAGCCAGAAGAACACATGCTTGTCGCCGAGGAAGCTGTAGCGGCTGAACGCATACGCCGCGGGCAGCGCCACCAGCAGCGAGATGACGGTGTTGATGGCGACGTAGATCAGCGAGTTGATGTAGCCCGAGTACCAGCTCACGTCGGTGAAGATGGTCTTGTAGTGCTGCAGCGTGAAGGTCTGCGGCCACAAGCTGAAGGTCGAGAGGATCTCGTTGTTCGTCTTGAACGACATGTTGACCATCCAGTACACCGGCAGGATGGCGAACACGAGGTACAGGATGAGGAAGATCACCCGCTTTTTGAAGCGCTTGTCATCCATGATTGGCGTTCCTGGGCGTTGATTGCGGCGATTGAGCGGCAAAGGTGCGTCCGGGCAGGCCGGAGGGCTTCGCTGAGGCGGTCGGCCGGGTACAGCCGACTCCGCTGCGGTGCTCGCTCTGGGGTCGCGCCGTCGAACTCACTTCGCTCACCTTCGGCTCGCTCCGTTCAAACAGGCGCCGGCGAGTCAGTTGTTGAAGCGCGCAAGCGCGCCGACCCCAGAGCTGCGCTCCTCGCGCCTTGCAGGCCGCGCCGGGCACAGTGGCCCGGCTCCTCGCCAGGCACGACCAGTCCACTGGACTGTTCGTGTCCGGGCTTGGCCTCAGAGGCGCCCCCCGACCTGCCCGAACGCACCTTTGCGGCACTGGCTTTTCTATTTGCGGCAAAGAGCACAAACGGTTCCGCTCGCGGCGGGCGGTGCCCGGCGGGGGCGATTTCGGGAGCGACGAGGAGCGCAGGGCATGCGGCCCCGCGCGGAGCGCGTTCGTAGACTGACTTGTCGCCGCCTGTTTGAGCGTAGCGCTGCGAAGCAAGCGGAGCGAGTTCGGCGACGGGCCGCATGACCGAGCACCGCAGTGCAGTCGGTGTACCCACCGACCGCTTCCGCATGAGCCCCCGCCGGGCACCGCTCGCCGCGAGCCGCACCACCGCACGCAGGAGGATCGCCTCATGACCCCTCCACCTTGTCCTGCGTCCCCACCCGCTGCATCCAGTTGTAGAGGATGAAGCACAGCAGCAGAATGATCAAAAAGTAGATCAACGAGAAAGCAGCAGCAGGCCCCAGGTCGAACTGGCCGACCGCCTTTTGCGTGAGGTACTGCGACAGGAACGTGGTGGCATTGCCCGGCCCGCCTCCTGTCAGCACGAAAGGTTCGGTGTAGATCATGAAGCTGTCCATGAAGCGCAGCAGCACCGCGATCATCAGCACGCCGCGCAGCTTGGGCAGCTGGATGTAGCGGAACACCGCGAACTTGGAGGCGCCGTCGATGCGCGCAGCCTGGTAGTAGGCATCGGGGATGGCGCGCAGGCCGGCAAAACACAGCAGCGCGACCAGCGGCGTCCAGTGCCACACGTCCATCAGCAGCACCGTGAGCCAGGCGTGCGTGGCGTTGCCGGTGTAGCTGTACTCGATGCCGATGGCCTTCAGCGCGGCGCCCATCAGGCCGATGTCGGCGCGGCCGTAGATCTGCCAGATGGTGCCCACCACGTTCCACGGGATCAGCAGCGAAATGGCCACCAGCACCAGCACCATGGAAGAGCGCCAGCCGGTCGCCGGCATGCTCAGCGCCAAGGCGATGCCGAGCGGAATCTCGACCAGCAGCACCGACAGCGAGAACGTGATCTGGCGCAGCAGCGCGCCCTGAAGGTCGTCGTCGCGCATCACCGCCTTGAACCATTCGGTGCCGACGAAGATTCGCCGCTCGGGCGAGATGATGTCTTGCACCGAGTAGTTCACAACCGTCATCAACGGCAGGATGGCCGAGAACGCCACGCACAGCACCACGGGCAATATCAACAGCCAGGCTTTCTGGTTGACGGGCTTCATGCCTGTGCCTCCGCGATCAGTTCTTCGTTGCGGTACCAGCAGGTGTGCGTGCCGACGATGCTCAGCCACACCGCGTCGCCGACTTTCGGAATGCGCTGGTCTGGGGCCAGGCGTGCGCGCACCGTCGAAGCAGTCGCACCCGAGCCGACCGTCGCGCTGACCAGCCAGTAGGTGCCGATGTCCTGCGCCTGCGTCACGGTGGCCGGCACGGCGCCGGCGTCGTTGGCGTTGGCCAGGGTCACGTACTCGGGGCGCACGCCGAGCGTGAAGGTGTCAGCGCCGGCCGGCATGCGCGCGCTGGCGGCGAGCGTATGGCCGGCCACGTCCAGGCCGTTGGCGGTGCGCCGCGCGGGCAGAAAGTTCATGCCCGGCGAGCCGATGAAGTGGCCCACGAAGGTGTGCTGCGGGCGCTCGAACAGGTCCGACGCACTGCCGATCTGCACTGCGCGGCCGCGCGTCATCACCACCACCTGGTCGGCAAAGGTCAGCGCCTCGATCTGGTCGTGCGTCACGTAGATCAAGGTCAGCTTGAGTTCGTGGTGGATCTGCTTGAGCTTGCGGCGAAGTTGCCACTTGAGGTGCGGGTCGATCACCGTCAGCGGTTCATCGAACAGCACCGCGCTCACGTCTTCGCGCACCAGGCCGCGGCCGAGGCTGATCTTCTGCTTGGCGTCCGCGGCCAGGCCGGCGGCGCGCATGTTCAGCTGGCCGCTCATCTCGAGCATCTCGGCGATCTGGCCGACACGTTGCTTGATGCGCTCGGGCGCAACGCCGCGGTTCTTCAGCGGGAACGCCAGGTTCTGGGCCACCGTCATCGTGTCGTAGATCACCGGGAACTGGAACACCTGCGCAATGTTGCGCTGCTGAGGTGTCAGGCCGGTGACGTCTTTGGCGTCGAATTTGACGCTGCCGTGCGACGGTTTGACCAAGCCCGAGATGATGTTCAGCATGGTCGTCTTGCCGCAGCCCGAGGGCCCGAGCAACGCGTACGCACCGCCGTCGACGAAACTCATCTTGAGCGGCAGCAGCGCGTAGTCTTCGTCGCGCTGCGGGTTCGGCTTGTAGGCGTGCGCCAGGTCGAGGTCGATGCGGGCCATGTCAGCGGCCTCCTCGCGCGGCGGGCGCCACCAGCAGGTCACCGCGCGCATCAAACACGTAGACCTGTTCCGGGTTCAAGAACATCGTGATCGCTTCGCCGAGGGTAAAGACGTGCACGCCGGTGAGCTGCGCAACCAGTTCCCCGACGGGGGTGTCGACGTGCACGAAAGTGTCGGAGCCGGAGATCTCGGCCAGCTCCACCTGGCCCGGCAACGCGATGTCACCGGCGCGCTGGCGCAGGTGCAGTGCGCTGGCGCGCACGCCGACCGTCAGCGCACCGGCAGAGGCAGCGGCGCTGGCCGGCAGGCGCACCGCGAGCGCAGTGTCCGGCGCCAGGCGCACGCCGTGCTCGCTGGGGCTGGCGGCGATCAGGTTCATCGGTGGGTCGCTGAAGGCGCGCGCGACGCGGATCGACTTCGGGCGGTGGAACACCTCGGTCGTCGGCCCGTACTGAAGCAGTTCGCCAGCGTCCATCACCGCGGTGTAGCCACCCAGCAGCAGCGCCTCAGTCGGTTCGGTGGTGGCGTAGACGACGGTCGATTCGCCGCTCGCGAAGAGCTGCGAGAGTTCGTCGCGCAATTCTTCGCGCAGCTTGTAGTCCAGGTTCACCAGCGGTTCATCGAGCAGCATCAATGGCGCCTTCTTGGCCAGCGCGCGCGCCAGCGCCACACGCTGCTGCTGACCACCCGACAGCTCGGCCGGCAGCCGCTTCAGGAACGGCTCGATGTGCAGCTTGGTGGCCAGTTCGTTGACTCTCGCATCGATGCTGGCCTCGCGGCGCAGTTTCAGCGGCGAGGCGATGTTGTCGGCGACGGTCATCGACGGATAGTTGATGAACTGCTGGTAGACCATCGCTACGTTGCGCTCGCGCACCGGCAGGCCGGTCACGTCCTTGCCGTCGGCCAGCACGCGGCCCTTGGCAGGTTTGTCCAGGCCGGCCATCACGCGCATCAAGGTGGTCTTGCCGGCCTGCGTGGCGCCCAGCAGCACAGTCACCGCCAGCGGCACCAGCGTGAGGTCCAGCGGGTACAGGTGCACCTGCGCGCCCTGGCGTTGTTCGATGCGTTCGAGCATCAACTTCATGCTGTCTCCCTGGCCCGGGGTGGCGACTCGGTGCGCCACTGCGCGCTGCACCATGCATCGACGGTGTCGCGCTGTGCGGCGTTCATGTGCAGGCCGAGCTTGGTGCGCCGCCACAGCACGTCGTCGGCGCTGCGGGCCCATTCGTGCTCGTGCAGGTAGTTCAGTTCGGCCTCGAACAGGCCATTCACGATCTCGCGGCCCAGGCCGTCCTGCTGGCCCAGCAGCACGTTTGCGCGCGTGCCATAGCAGCGCGCGAGGCGCTGGCACACCGCGGCAGGCACGTGAGGGTGCTGCAGCGCCAGAGCCTTGGCAAAGCGCGTGAAGTCGGCCACCACGTCGGCGCGCGCCAAATGGGGCTTGCCGGGGGCGGCGTTCAGGTCGCCGCCAGGCAGTTGCGTGCCGGCGGTCCAGGCGCCGCGGGTCATCTGCAGTGGCCCGGCCAGCAGGTCGGCAGCTTCTTCGGCGAGTTTGCGGAAGGTGGTGATCTTGCCGCCCCACACCGACAGCAGGGGAGCGCCCGGCGCGGCGGTGTCGAGCTCGAGCGAATAGTCGCGCGTCACGGCAGACGGGTCGCCCGATTCGTCGTCCAGCAGCGGGCGCACGCCGGAGTACGTCCACACCACGTCGGCCGGTGTGACTGCCTGTTCGAAGTAGCGGCTCGCCTGTTCGCACAGGTAGGCAATCTCGCTCGCGTCGATGCGCGCTTCGCCGATGGCGCCGTGGTGTTCCAGGTCGGTGGTGCCGATCAGCGTGAACTCGCCTTCGTAGGGGATGGCGAAGATGATGCGTTTGTCGGGGTTCTGGAAGATGTAGGCGTAGTCGTGCTTGAAGAGCTTCTTCACGACGATGTGGCTGCCCTTCACGAGCCGCAGCGCCTTGGGCCGCGGCGCGTGCGCGTGTTCGCTGAGAAACTGCGCTGCCCACGGGCCGGCGGCGTTGACGAGCGCGCGCGCCAGGATATGGCGCTCATCGCCGGCTGCGCTCTGCAGGCGCACCTGCCAGTGGCTGGCGCCGCGCTGCGCATCCACGCAGCGCCAGCGTGTCAGCACCGTGGCGCCGCGTTCGGCGGCGTCCATCGCGTTGAGCACCACCAGGCGCGCGTCGTCGACCCAGCCGTCGGAATAGACAAAGCCCTTGGTGAAGTTGCGCTTGAGCGGCTTGCCAGCCACGTGGTCGCGCAGATTCACCGTGCGCGATGCCGGCAGCACCTCGCGTTTGGCGAGGTGGTCGTACAGGAACAGCCCGGCGCGGATCATCCAGACCGGCCGCATGCCGGGGTCGTGCGGCATCACGAAGCGCAGCGGCCACATGATGTGCGGCGCGCTCTTGAGAAGCACCTCACGCTCGGCCAGCGCCTTGCGCACCAGCGAGAACTCGTAGTACTCGAGGTAGCGCAAGCCGCCGTGGATCAGCTTGGTGCTGCTCGACGACGTGTGCGAGGCCAGATCATCCTTCTCGCACAGCAGCACGCTCACGCCGCGCCCGGCCAGGTCGCGCGCGATGCCGGCACCATTGATGCCGCCGCCGACCACGAGCACGTCGCAACTCTGCGGGCTGCGCGAATCCTGGGGGTTTGCGGGGTGAACTGGGGTTGGCTTCAAACTAGGGGTCTCGCGTTCCATTGCTTTCGCTTGGTTTCCATACTACGCATCGCATGTTCCTTTTCTACCCGGGAATCCCCTCACAAGGGTTCGTATTGATTCGTTTAGCCTTTCTGGCATGAACCCCAACCCCAGGCAGGCCGAGCTGCTGAAAGAGGTGCGGCGTCTTGAATCGGTGTCTGTCGAGACGCTGGCCGAACGTTTCGGCGTGACCTTGCAGACGGTGCGGCGCGACGTGACCCTGCTGGCCGAGGCCGGCCTGCTGGCGCGGTTTCACGGCGGCGTGCGCATGCCGGGTTCGACCACCGAGAACATCGCCTACCGCCAGCGCCAGTTGCTCAACGAAGGCGCCAAGCAGCGCA
>JANMYQ010000029.1:0-51220 GCA_031382215.1 Methylibium sp. | reverse complement strand
GGGGCGGCGGGGCGGGCGCCACAGCGTGGGCTAACGCGCGGGGGTTTGTCGGCCGCGCGGGCGGGGGCGGGGGGTTACCCCCCCCCCACGGCGGAAGCGGCGCTCGCACGGGTGGGGGGCTTCTTTGCTTGCGCGTGCGCAGCCGAAGCCCCCACCATGGCGAGCGACGCCAGCGCGGCCATTGCCGCGATGCGTCGCCAAGCCCTCACGTCACTTGCCGCCGTAGCTGATGCGATAGATCGCACCGGCGTGGTCGTCGCTCACGAGCAGCGAGCCGTCCTTCATCACCAGAAAGTCGACCGGCCGGCCGAGGTAGGTGTTGTTCTCGACGAAGCCGGTCATGAACGGTTCGACCTTCGCGCCGCCCTTGCCGTCAGGCCACGCGACGTACACGCCGTTGTACTTCTTGGTGCGGTTCCACGGGCCGTGCTTTGCGATGAACATCGCACCCCGGTACTTGGCCGGGAACATCTTGCCGGTGTAGAACTTCAGGCCCAGCGAGCCGGCATGCGGCCCGAGCAAGGCGGCCGGCTTCTGGTAGTCGTCGCACGACTTGCCCCAACCGAACTCGGGGTCGGGCATGTTGCCCTGGTGGCAGAACGGGAAGCCGAAGTGCTGCTTGCCGGGCTGCGTGACCACGTTCAGCTCGTCGTTCGGGAACTCCTCGCTGAGCCAGTCGCGGCCGTTGTCGGTGAACCAGAGGTTGTTCGTCTTCGGGTCGACGTCGAAGCCGACCGTGTTGCGCACGCCCGAGGCGATGGTCTCGACGTTCGTGCCGTCCAGGTTCATGCTGAAGATCTTCGCCCACTGGCCGGGGTCGCAGATGTTGCAAGGCGCGCCGACGTTGTAGTACAGCTTGTCCTTGTGGATGCGCAGGAACTTCCAGCTGTGGTCGCTGCCGCCGGGCAGATCGTCCTTCAGCACCTTGGACGGCTCGCCCAGGTTGTCGAGCTTGTCCTCGGCGTTGTCGTAACGAACGATGCGCTTGTGGGTGGCGAAGTACAACGAGCCCTTGTGGAACTCGATGCCCGCGGCCTGCTCGGTCTTGTCGATGATGACCTTCGCCTCGCGTTTGCCGTCCTTGGCCTTCTCGGGGATCGCGTAGACCTTGTTTCCGACGAACAGCGTGCTGACGAAGATGTTGCCCTTGTCGCCCTGGCGCAGCTCGCGCGCGTCGAGCACGCCCGAAGCCCAGGTCTCGACCTTGAAGCCCGGCGGCAGCTTGAACTTCTTGGTCGGCAGCTGGTCGGCCGCGGTCGGGATCGGGAACGCCGGCACGGGCGCCATCTTCATGGCGGTGTCGGTCTTGGGCCGGCCCTTGGCCCAGCCCGGTTCAGGCTCCTGGGCCGAGGCCGTGGTGGTCGCGCCAACGAGCGCGAGCGCGGCGATGAAAGAAAACAAACGACTCTGATGCATGTCTCACCTTTTTATGTGGGTTGGCAGATGTCATTGACCCGAGTGGTGGAAGAGCCCCTCGGGCCGCGGATGACGCTTGATATTCGGTGCGGCGTTCGATCGGTCGCGAAAGATACTACGGGCGAGCATGCCGCCAGGCGCATGCCCCCGCCGCCAACGCGGCCTGCACGTCGGCCGCGCGCGGGATCGGCGCGACCGCGCCATAACCCTGGGTCGACGGCGCAACCGCGGCGGCGCCGTAGCGCTCGGCGTCCAGCAGCGAGTCGCCTGCGACCCACCGGGCAACGTACGCCCGGCCACAGGTCTTGCCGGCGATTGGTGTCGAAAGACACCTTGACGCCGGCGCTGCGCGCCGCCTCGGCTCACATCGACATGGCTTCCACGGCCAGTTCCTGGGCTTCCGCCCGAACGCGTACCCGAAGAGAGGCTGCGACGTGATCCGCACGCAGCTAAGTGAGCCACGGCTCGCGCCTGCGGC
Organism: Methylibium sp.; assembly: GCA_031382215.1. Classification (GTDB taxonomy): domain Bacteria; phylum Pseudomonadota; class Gammaproteobacteria; order Burkholderiales; family Burkholderiaceae_C; genus LGRD01. Next base: position 49,326 of record JANMYQ010000029.1, on the reverse strand, counting down.
GCTTCCTGGCCAACCAAGATGTGATCGAACGCTGCCGCGTGCGCTCTTGATGCGATGCGCGCCCGGCGAACGCTCAGCCCGCCGCGTACTTCACGCTGCAGCCATACGGCGCGGCGGTCGGCGTGCTGACGGCATTGCCGGCCATCGACTCACCGAGCGCCGCGCGCACGAAGTTCTTCGCATCTTTCACGTCGGCCGGGTTGGCCGAGCGCTTGTCGTCGATGCCGCCGGCGTAGACCAGCTTCCCGGCCGGGTCGATCACGTACATGTGCGGCGTGGTGCGGGCCGAGTAGGCCTTGCCGACCGTGCCGTCGTCGTCCATCAGCATGGCAGTGGGAGCGCTGCCCCACTCCTTGTACTTTGCCGTCAGCGCGGCCGGCGCCAGATAGTCGTAGTGGCCGGGCGCGGTGGAGCTGACGCTGAGCCACACCACGTTCCTGGCGGTGAACTCCTTCTGCAGGCGCTGCATGTTCTGCGAGCCGTAATGCTTCACGACGAAGGGGCAGCCGGGGTTGGTCCATTCGAGCACCACGTGCTTGCCCTTGAAGTCGGCCAGCTTGATCACTTTGCCGGTCGCGTCTTTCAGCTGGAAGTCGGGTGCGGGCTCTCCCACGGTGGCGGCGCCGGCCTGCGTGGCCAGGGTCAGCAGCAAAGACGACACGAGCGCGGCGGAAACAGTTCGACGTTGCATTTCAACTCCTCGGTGGGGGCAGGGCGGCCAACGCGTCGCGAACGATGCGTTCGGTCAGGATCTCGGGCAACAGCACCGGCTCGCGGCCAGGGGCGATCAGCGCGTACACGGGCACGCCGTTGCGGCCCAGGCGCGCCAGGGCCTGGGTGATGTTGTCATCGCGGCGCGTCCAGTCGGCACGCATCAGCGCCACGTTGGCTTGTTCGAAGGCGCGCATCGTCGAGTCGGTGTTCAGCACCAGGCGCTTGTTGACCTGGCAGCTCACGCACCAGGCGGCAGTGAAGTCGACGAACACCGGCTGGCCCTGGGCAACGCGTTGCGCCAGCACAGTTTCGTCAAACGGTTGCCACAACGCGGCGAACTTGTCGCCGGGTTTCGGGTTGGCCGCCCTGGCCGCTATGGCCCCGTCGACCGGCAGCGTTGCCGGCCAACCCCAGGCCAGCAAGCCGGCCAGCGCAGCGGCTCCCAGCGCCTTACCCGCCACGCGGCCGGCCGTGCCGGCGCCGCTGCGCGCCAGCATCGGCAAGCCCATCAGCCACACCAGCACGCTCAAGCCCACCAGCGCCAGCAACAGCTTGGCCGCGCCGTCGATGCCGGCCTGCTGGCCCAGCACCCACACCAGCCACACGACGGTCGCGAACATCGGGAAGGCCAGACCCTGTTTCAGATGCAGCATCCACGCCCCCGGCCGCGGCAGTCGCGCGCGCCAACCCGGCAGCAGCACCAGTAGCGCATAGGGCAGGGCCATGCCCAGGCCGAGCACCGCGAACACCGCCAGCGCCTCGGCGGCCGACTGGCTGATCGCAAAGCCCAGCGCCGCGCCCATGAACGGTGCGGTGCAGGGGCTGGCCGCCACCACGGCCAAAACACCAGAAGCGAACGCATCGACCGCAGGGCGTTGCGAACGCCACAGCGCGAGCCGCTGAGGCAGCAGGTTGCCGAGTTCGAACGCGCCCATCAGGTTCAGCCCGAGCGCAAAGAACAGCAGCGCGAGCACGAACACCACACCCGGCTCCTGCAACTGAAAGCCCCAGCCCACTGCGCTGCCTGCCGCGCGCAGTGCCAGCAACGCTGCGGCCAGCGCAACGAAGCTGAGCACCACGCCGGCGCTGTAGGCGAGCGCATGCGCACGCAGGCCCGTGGGGCGGGCGCCCTGTTGCGCCAGGCTCAACAGCTTGATCGACAGCACCGGGAACACACACGGCATCAGGTTCAGCAGCATGCCGCCGACGAAGGCCAGGCCCAAGGCCAAACCCAGCGCGGCCAGCCCGCCCACGCCCGCCAGCCCGCCTTGCGACGGCGTGCCGGTGCCGAAGACGCTGGCCTCTTGAGTGGCCAGCAGGCGCGCGCCGCTCGGCAACTGCAGCGCCGACACTTTGCGCACCGGCGCGGTGAATTCAACCGCCCGCCGCGTGCCGCCCCAGAGTGACGCGAGCGACGCGGCCTGCGCATCGCCACGCGCATCGCCTTGCGCCACCGCAATGCCGGTCAATGATGTCGGCAGCACGGCGCCGTCCATCAGTGCCAGCTTCAGCGCGTAGCCGTTGGGGGTCTGGTACAGCTCGTGGCGGGCCGGTTCGAGCACCTGTTCGGTGTAGGGAAACACTTGCACGGCCGGCGCCTGGGCGGTGGGTGCGGGGGCGCCGGCCCATTCCAGGGTCAGCATCAATTCCTTGCCGGCCTGCTGCAAGGTGGCGGTGCCACCGGGCCAGGCGCCGGGTTGTTGCGCCGCGGTGCGGGTGAACAAGGCCTCGTGCACGCTGCTGCCCGGCGTGGTTTGCGCATCGACCACCGAAAGGTCGAGTTCGAGTTGTGCCGTCTCGGGGATGCAGACCTCGTTGCACACCAGCCAGTCGGCCTTGGCGCGTAACTTCAGCGTGCTGCCGGGCTGGGCGTCGGTCGGTGGCGTGTAGGCCAGTGGCAGCAGCAGTTCGTCTTCGTAGCCGTAGTTCACCAGCGGGCCGATGGGCAGGCGCTTGGGGGCCGGCCAGGCGATGTCGCCGATGCTGCTGCCGGGCGGCAAGGTCCAGGCCAGGGTGGTCGGCAGGCCCGAGTCGCCGGGGTTGCGCCAGTAGGTGTGCCAGTGCGGTATGTGCTGCAGCCGCAGACCGATCTGCAGCGGCTGCCCAGGCTGTGCGGCGCTGCGCTGCGCGACCAGTTCGGCGGTGACGTGCGGCGTCTTGACGGGCGCGGCGTGGGCCGCGGTGATCGATGCGACGCATGCGAAGACCAGGCCGAGCCTCACGTATTGGCTCCCTCGCCCCTTTGGGGAGAGGGAGCAAAGCCAACGCGCGAGCCCTGTCACGCTGCCACGACGATCGGAAAGCGCGCCCGCAAGCCGTCGGCATCGGGCTGAAACCCGACGGTGATCGCATCGCGGTCGGCCTCGCTCAAACGGCGCCACAAGAAGTCGCGCTCGTTGTTCGGGTCACCGGCCACGTACATCTGCGTCGTCAGCAACTCGCGCTGACCGAGCTTGACCTTCACGTGGATGTGCGGCGTGCGCCCCGAATACAGCGCAGGTCGGATGGTGCGGAAGCGGTACTCGCCGGCGCTGCCCACGCTGGTGCGGCCGAAGCCCTGGAAGGCCGGGTCGGCGCCGCGGTCGCCGGGGTGGTGGTAGTGGCCTTGCTGGTCGCACTGCCAGATCTCGACCACGGCGCCCTGCACCGCACGGCCGGCACGATCGGTCACCGTGCCTTCGAGCCAGGCGGCCTGCCCTTGGGTGTAGCGCGTGCTGCCCTGGGTCAGCAGGTCGAAGTCGCTGTCGGCCGGCAGCTCCACCGGGTAGAACGGCCCTTCGGTCTGCCGTGGCGTGAGGCGGCGCGATTCTTGCGCCAGCGCATCGCGGATGAACCAGGGTGCGGCAACCAGCGCGGCGGCGCCGGCCAGCAAGCTGCGACGCAGGGGAAGAGGTTTGGGCAAGGTCATGCTGCGAAGTAGACCATCAGTGATCTATGCTTTGTGCCAAAGTTCCCGGCCAAGGCCGAACCCCATTGAAACGAGATCCGTCATGCACTACAGAAACCTCGGCAACAGCAACTTGAAAGTGTCCACCTTGTGCCTGGGCACGATGATGTTCGGCGACCAGACCGACCGCGCCGAAGCGGCCCGTATCGTCGCCGATTCGCATGAACGTGGCGTGAATTTCATCGACACCGCCGATGTGTACACCACCGGCGCGTCTGAGCAGATGGTCGGCGAGCTCATCAAGCCGCACCGGGACGACTGGGTGCTGGCCACCAAGCTGGGCAACAAGATGTCTGAGCGCGTGAACCAGACGCACTATTCGCGCGCCTGGCTGGTGCAGGCGCTGGAGCAGAGCCTCCGCCGGCTGCAGACCGAGCACGTCGATATTTATTACCTGCACCGCGACTACGCGGGTCTGAACCTCGAAGAGCCGCTGCGTGCGCTCGACGACATGATCCGCGCCGGCAAGATCCGCTACTGGGGCGTGTCGAACTTTCGCGGCTGGCGCATCGCCGAGGTGGTGGCCACCGCACGCCAGCTCAACATGCCCGGCCCGGTGGTGTGCCAGCCGTACTACAACCTGCTCAACCGCATGCCCGAGGTCGAGATCCTGCCCGCGTGTGAGCACTTCGGCATCGGAGTGGTGCCGTACAGCCCGATCGCGCGCGGCGTGCTCACCGGCAAGTACCAACCCGGCGCCAAGCCCGATGCGCAGACCCGCGCCGGCCGAGGCGACCAACGCATGATGCAGACCGAGTTCCGTGAAGAGTCGCTCGCCATCGCGCAGCGCCTGCAGGCGCATGCCAAAGATCGCGGCACCACGCTGGCGCAGTTCGCCACTGCCTGGGTGCTGGCCAACCGCATGATCAGCAGCGTGATCGCCGGGCCGCGCACCTTGGCGCAGTGGCAGGACTACGCGCCGGCGCTCGACTTCACGTTCAGCGCCGAAGACGAAGCGCTGGTCGACTCGCTGGTCAAGCCCGGCCACCCATCAACACCCGGCTTCACCGACCCGGCCTATCCGCTGGTCGGCCGTGTGCCGCTGAGTGCATGACGGCATGACACAGGCCATGCCAACCCATCGCTGGATCCGCTTTCTGCACGACGGCGGCGTCGGTTTCGGCACGCTCGAGGGCGAGGCCATCCAAGTCTTCGAAGGTGACCTGTTCAACGCGCCGCGCGCCACCGGCACCACCTTGCGCCTGCCCGACGTGAAGCTGCTGCGCCCCACCGAGCCGGGCAAGGTGATTGCGCTGTACAACAATTTCCGCCCCTGGCTGGCCAAGCTGAATGTCACCCGGCCGCCTGAACCGCTGTACTTCCTGAAGGCGCCGAACGCCTACCTGAACCCGGGCGAAACCATCCCGCGGCCGACCTGCGACACGCGTGTGATCTTCGAAGGCGAACTCGGCCTCGTGATCGGCCGCACCGCCAAGAACGTGAGCGAGGCGCAGGCCCTGGACCACGTGTTCGGCCTGACCTGCGCCAACGACGTGACCGCGGTGGACGTGCTGCCGCGCGACCCGGGCTTCGCGCAATGGGTGCGCGCCAAGGGCTTCGACGGCTTCTGCCCGTTCGGCCCCACCATCGCCACCGGGCTCGACCTGAATGCGCTGACTTTGCGCAGCACCCTGAATGGCAGCCTGCGCCAGAACTTCCCGATGACCGACATGCTGTTCGGCCCCGCCGAACTGGTGTCGCGCCTCTCGCATGACATGACGCTGAACGCTGGCGACATCATCCTGTGCGGCACCTCGGTCGGCGTGGGGGTGATGAAGCCGGGCAGCACGATCGAGATCGAGGTCGAGGGGATCGGAAGGCTGGTGAATCGATTCGAGTGAGTTGGCCCACTAGTCAGCCGGCACCCGCCGAACCGCCCCGCTCATGCCAGCGTGGCGCGTGCAGTTCGGCTCGACGACGCCCCGGACCGAATCGATCACGGCCTGCGGTACACCCGCGCGGAGCGCCTCATCTTCGGCCGCCGGCAGCTGCGCCATCACCTTGGCGGGCAGTCGCTCCAGTTCACGCGATACCAGCGCCAACGGCAAGCCGCATGCCTGGGCAAAGGCCGCCCACTCGAGCGGCGTGATCTCGGCCTGCGTGAAGGCGTCGCCGATGGCCATGGCGAAGGTTTCGCTCAGTCGGCCGCTCGCCAGCGCCGGCATGCAGACCATGTCGTAGGCCGGCGCGAGCCTCAGGCCATCGACGCCGCAGAAGAACGAGAGGTTCTTGCCATGCGCGTCGGTGTTGCCGATCAGCACCTGGAAGATCACCCAGCGCAGCAGCGCCAGCCGGTCCAGCGCCGGCTGCGGGCTGTGTGCGAGCAGCGAGAAGAGCTTGGCGCAGGTCGCTCCGTCGCGGATGTTCCGCACTTCGGGGGCATCGCCGTACGGCCGCTCGTACTTCATGGCGGCAGACAGGCCCAGCGCCTGGCAGGCATCGACCAGGTGCAGGCGCCGCACGCGGTCGGGCTGCTCGACCCGGTCAAAGCGCCTGACGAACAACACCGGTTCCGGCACATGCACCAACTGCGTTCGCGCCACGGCCAGGCCGGCGCGCTGTGCCAGTTGCATGCACAGGAATTCGTTGTACGGCAGCGCGGCCCACTGCGGTCGCGCCGGCAGCGGCTTGACGATGACGGTGGAAGCCAGGCGCGGCCCATCCACGAGATACCAAGTGTCGCCACGCTGGTAGAGGGCGATCTTGTCCTGGTAGCCGGCCATCGACAGGCGGACCTTGCCGTCCCACACCGAAAACGGCATCTGCGCGCGCTGCCGGATGCGCTCGGACAACTCCTCGGGCGTGACCCGGCGCCATGGTTCGCGGTCGTCCTCCGCGGTTGCGGGCGGGTTCGCAGGCAGATCACTGTCATCGGCATCGTCGCGCGCCGCGACCACGCGCAGCGCGCCAGCGGTTTCTTTGCCCAGCGCCACCATCAGGCCCACCAGGTTGGACCTGGAGATGCCGTTGGCCTGCGCCGCATGGTCGAGCGCTTCACCCTCGGGCAACAGGTTCTCGAAGAACTGGCGCACCTCGACACTGTGCGACTCGGGTGTTTGCCCTGTGATGGGAACCAGCGGAATGCGCGGCGTGATCGCGTAGCTTCGCGGCCCCTCGCGCCAGGGCCGCGTGTATTCGAACGAGAACCGGTTCGTCGCGCCGTCGTGAAGCAGCCGGCCGACCCGGTCCTGGTCGAGCCAGACTTCGAGCCGCGTCATCGGCCGGCGTCGCCTGGATCGGGCGGGTTGGCCTTCAGCGCCCCGATGATCAAGCGGCGGACCGGCTCACGGTCACGCGCCGGCACGGCAAACACTGCTACGCCGAGTTCGTGCGCTACGGAAAGCGCCATGGCCAGGCCGACCGAGGCGGAAGCCTTCTCCAGGTCGGCAAGAGTCTGCTTGGCAATGCCCAGCGTCATGGCCGCATCGGCCAATGTCATTCCGGCACGGGTGCGCGCAGCCCGTACGGCCGCGCCAAACGCCGCAGCGTCATTCAGCAGCGGGTCGCTGGGAAAGGGGGTGGGGACGACGCGGCGCACAAAAAACCTGCTTTGCTGGGACTATAAGCCGATGTCGGCACTGCATCAATAAAAACCTGATTTTAAAAGAATATAAGTAAAAATCGCTTCGTGTTGAATAAAAGCCTTGCATTGCAGGTTATATAAACGGCGCGCGACCAACGCGAATACCAACGCCGGCTCCAACGGTGCGTGGGCACATTGAAGTCACCGCTTCACGGCGGACCCTTCCCACCCTTCCACCTTCGACAGGAGCCCATCATGGCCGCAGCTTCCAGCCTCTCTCTCCCCGCCGTCACCCTCGACGGTCGCCGCTTCGACGGCATCGTGCTCGAATGCGGCAAGACCGCCGGTGACGCCGACAGCCTGATCTTCGAAGGCGGGCGCTTCCGCTCTACCGCGTGCGACCGCTACGACTACGGCGACGGCGCCTACACCGCCAGCGCCCACATCGGCGAGATCGCGTTCGAAGCGGTGACCGAAAGCCCGAAGTACGGCCAGTTGCGCTGGAGCGGCATCGTGCGCGGCACGCGGCTGGACGGAACGCTCACGATGGTGCGCGACGGCGTGGCCGCCGGCGACAAGTGGGTGCTGGCCGGTGAGGTGCAGTCATGACCCGAGTTGCCATCGTTCAGCAGGCGCCGGTGTTCCTGGACCGCGCCGCGACCCTGGCCAAGGCTGTTGCCGCGGTCGAAGAAGCCGCGGCGGCCGGCGCACAGCTGGTGGTCTTTCCCGAGGCATTCATCCCCGGCTACCCGGCCTGGCTGTGGCGGCTGCGCCCGGGCGACGACATGGCGCTGACCGAACAACTGCACCAGCGCCTGCTCGCCAACGCCGTCGACCTGAGCACCGACGACCTGGCCCCGTTGCGGCAGGCGGCGCGCGAGTACAAGGTGACCGTGGTTTGCGGCATCAACGAACGCGACGCCGCTTTCAGCCGCGACACCTTGTACAACAGCGTCGTCACCATCGGCCCGGACGGCATGGTGCTGAACCGCCACCGCAAGCTCATGCCCACCAACCCCGAGCGCATGGCCTGGGGCTTTGGCGACGCTACCGGCCTGAAGGCGGTGGACACGCCCTGCGGCCGGGTCGGCGCGCTGATCTGCTGGGAAAACTACATGCCGCTGGCACGCTATGCGATGTATGCCCAGGGCGTGGAAATCTACGTCGCCCCCACCTACGACAGCGGCGAACGCTGCACTGCGACCATGCAGCACATCGCCCGCGAAGGCGGTTGCTGGGTGCTTGGCAGCGGCTGCGCGTTCCAGGGTCGTGACGTCGCCGCAGCCATGCCCGACAAGGCAGCGAGCCTGTACCCCGAGCCCGACGAATGGATCAACGCCGGCGATTCGGTGATCGTGGCACCCGGCGGCAAGATCGTGGCCGGGCCGCTGCACGCAAGCTTCGGCCTGCTGACCGCCGACATCGACCTGGCCAAGGTCGGCATGGCCCACCGCAGCCTGGACGTGGCCGGCCACTACGCGCGGCCGGACATCTTTCAACTGCGTGTCAACACCTCACCGGCCCGGCCGGTGACGTTCGAGCAGGAGTGACGCCATGGACGAACCTGCCAACCGCGCCGCCAACCACGCCGCCAACCACGCTACCTACCACGCCGGCATGCGCCAGTTGCAAGACCGCTTCGACAGCCGGCGCCTGGCCGACCGGCTCGACGAACGCCTGGGCCGCAGCGCCTTCACGGCCGACGACCGCACGTTCATCGAAAGCCGCTCGATGTTCTTCCTCGCCAGCGCCGACCCGCAAGGCCACCCCGACTGCTCGTACAAGGGCGGCGACTCTGGCTTCGTGCGCGTGACGGCCGACAATGAACTGGCCTTCCCCAGCTACGACGGAAACGGCATGTTCCGCAGCCTGGGCAACGTGCTGGCCAACCCGGCCGTGGGACTGCTGTTCATCGACTTCGAGTCGCCCAAGCGCCTGCGCGTGAACGGCCAGGCGAGCATCGACGACAACGACGAACTGCTCGCCAGCTTCGTCGGCGCGCAACTCGTGGTGCGGGTGCGCGCCGAGCGCGTCTTCCCGAACTGCCCGCGCTACATCCACAAAATCGCCGCGGCCGAACCGTCGCCCTACGTGCCGCGGGCAGGCCACACACCGCCGGAGCCGAAGTGGAAGAGTTTCGAGATGTTTGTGGATGTGTTGCCGAGGGGGGCGGGCAAGCGCTGAGTCACCGGGCCCGTGAGGGCCTGCGGCAGATCACGGCGTGCCCTGGTGCCCCTCCAGCGCCATGCGCGCGATAAACCCGGAGCGGGTCTCGCCCGTGGCTCGCGCCAAGGCATCGAGCCGATGCAGAACGCGACGCGGCAGGCTGATGTTCACGCGCTCCAGCGTGTCATCGAGCACGGCAGGGTCCACCTTCACCAAGGCCCAGACCCAGCCCTTCCATTCCCTGTGCTTCTTGCGCAGCGCTTCAAAGCTCGACGCCTGGGGAATGTCGTGCCCAGCGTCCAGGGCGGTTTCGATCCATGCTGTGATCGCTTCTTCAGCCTGGGCCATGGCTTCTTCCATCGTGTCGCCCGCAGAGAAGCACCCGGGCAGGTCGGGCACGACGACCCCGAAGGTGTCGGTGCCAGATTCGATGGCGACGGGGTAACGCATGTTGCAACCTTTTCTCAAATTCCAGCCTGCTGCCGTATGGCCTTGACCAGCCCCTTGCCCAAGTCCTTCTTGGGGTGGGGAATCACCACGATGCCCGCACGCTGCGAGTGCGTGAACACGTGATGAGAACCCGTTGACTCGTGCCAACTGCCAGCCCGCCTTCTTGAGTTCGCGTATCAGGTCGGCGCTGCTCATGTGTGGATGATACACACAGTGTGTACGGTGTGTGCGATTCAATCGGCGTCACCCTGCGTGGAATCGCGCAGCACTACTCCACCACATCCCCCACCCAAACCCGATCGAACTGCGCCCCCGCTTCGCGCTGGATGCGGCGCATCGTCTCGGCATCAGCCGCTTCATATTCGCACACCATGCGCTTGCGGTCGGCCGAGATCAGGCTGCGCTTCCAGGCCACGTCGTAGGCAGCCAGGCAGGGGCGCTCGCGGTCGGCCACGAGTTTCATGTCGGCTTCGGACTGGGGGGTTTCGAAGCTGCGTTCGATGACGATGCGTGCCATGGATGTACTCCTTGGGTTGACGGCCACTGGACCTTGACTGAACCTTAGCGGGCCAGCGTTGATGCTGGCGTTGGAACAACGACGGCGGCGCGCTCGGCGGCGTCCAGTGCGGCCACCGCACGCGCGCTGCGTTCGCTGTCGTTGGGTGAATGGGCCGGCGCTGGGCTTGGCAGCTCCGCCAACCAATCGGCCGCACGCCGCCGGTCGCTCGCCGCGCACGCCAGCCGGGCAATCGCCACCTCGACCTCGGTGCGGCGGCGCACGGAGCGGGCCGCGGCCAGTGCTTCTTCGGCGTGTGCGGTGGCCACGTCGCGGCGGCCGGCCTGCAGCGCCAGCGCCGCTGCTTCGTTGAGCACGTAAGCCAGGTGCGCCTTGTCGTCGCGCTCGCGCAGCGCGTCCAGGCTCGCGGCCAACATCGGCTCGGCGGCGCTCTCACCCTGGCGCAGGCGGGCCAGCGCGGTGAGCGCCTGCGCAAACGGCACCTGGGCTTCGCCCATGCGCGTGGCGGCGGTGGTGATCTCGTCGGCGTGGCGCAGCACGTCGGCATAGCGGCCATGTTCTAGCTCCACGGTGGCGAGCCAGACCATGCATTCGTATTCGCGCCAGTGGTTGTCGGTCAGGCGCGCCAGTGCCACGGCACGCGCCAATGCGTCGCAGGCGTCGGCCAGCCGGCCTTGTGCGCGCGCCACCAGGCCGCGGCCCCATTCGATTTCCATCACCTTCAGGTCGAGCTCGGTGGCCAGCGCGGCGGCTTGGTCGAGCAGCGCGCGGCCGCGCGCCGGCTCGGCTTCGATGTCGAGCAGACAGCGCCCGCTGTTGGCCAGTTGCAGGCAATGGGTCACCGCATCGGCGCGCCGGGTCAGCCGTTCGGCGGCCAGGGTGGACGCCTGAGTTGCGTCGGTGTCGCTGGCCTGCTGTTGCCAGAAGGACAGGATCTGCCAGCCGGCAGCCGCCTCGGCATGCAGGGCCAGCGCCTCGGCCGCTGCGATCGCGGACTCGATGCGTTCGGCCAGCGCTGGCAGCCGCCGCCCACCCGGGCCGGCCGCCGCGGCCACGCGCAGGCCCAGCAGGCCGACCTCGAGGCGCACCCGTTCGGCGCCGGGCCGCAGTTGGTCCACACAGGCCAGGCCGCGGTCGGCGGCGGCACTGGCCTCGACGTTGGCGAACAGGCGAAGGCAATGTTCGCCGGCCGCCCGGCAGGCGCGCGCTGCGCCCAAGGTGTCGCCCGCCAGACCGGCGTGGCGCACGACCTCGCCGTGCAGCCACGGGTCGTCGGCGCTGGCGGCGCCGAGTGCGCGCGCGAATTGACGGTGGATGGCCTGGCGGCGTGGCTGCGACAGCGCGCGGTAGACCCCCTGCCGCACCAGGTCGTGCGCGAACTCGAACGGCCCCGGGCCGGTCGGCCGCAGCAGGCCGTGCTGCTCGAAGCGCTCGAGCCGTGCCAGCACCTCGGCCACCGGCAGGCCGGCGGCGTCGGCCAGCAGCTCGGGCCGCAGCTCGCCGCCCATCGCGGCGGCCCAGGCCAGCAGCTCGCGCGCGGGGGCGTCCAGCGAGCGCAGGCGGTCGTCGATCAGCGCTTCGACGCTGCGGCCGGACGCGTCGACGCCCCGTTGCGAGGCGCGCGCCAGCTCCAGCAGGTACAGCGGGTTGCCGCCGGACTGGCGCAGCGCGTCCGCCGCGTCGAGCGGCACCGCCTGCAGCAGCGCACAGGCATCGGCCTCGCCCAACGGGCCGACGGCCAAGCGCCGCACGCCGCCTTCGCGCGCCAGGCTGTTCAGCAGGCCTTTGGCCCAGGGGTTGTCTTCGATCTCGCCAGCGCGCGCCGCGCCGGCCAGCAACACCGCTGATTCATGGTGTGGCATGCCTCGCGCGCACAGCGTGCGCGCCACGTAGTGCAGCAGCGCGGCCGATCCCTCGTCGACCCACTGCAGGTCGTCGAACAGCAGCGCCAGCGGCTGCTGCATGGCCAGGCAACGCAGCAGCGCCGCGCCGGCCTCGAACAGGCGTTCGCGGTTACCGCCTTCGGCGGCCTGGCCGGCCAGCAGTGGCGCGGCCTGCGCCAGCGTGTCTGCTGGCACGCCGGCTGGCAGTTCAGAGATCGGCAGGCCGCGCAGTGCGTCGAGCCACAAACCGTAAGGGCGCACCATTTCGGCCTCGAAGCAACGGCCGCGGATCACGCGGCGGCCGGCGCTGGCGGCGGCTTGTGCCAGGTGGTCGAGCAGGCGCGTCTTGCCGATGCCGGGCTCGCCGGTGAAGAACAGCAGGCGCGGGGCGGTGTGTCCGGCCAGGGTTTGTTCGATGGCTTCCTGCTCGGCGGCGCGGCCGAGCAGTGGGGGTGGCGAGGTTGTGTTCTCGGCGGCCGGCACAAGCTCCGACGCCGAAGGGGGTGAGGGCGCGGAGGCCGCGGCGTGCGTCGCGTGCAATGTGTGCGATGTGTGCGACGCGTGCGATGCGTGCGCCGCCGCGCCGCCGCTGCCGGCCTCGCGCAGGCCCCGCCGCGCACGGTGGATGGCCTCGTCCAGCGGCCCACCGGCGGCCAGCGCCACCTCGCGCCGCAACAGCTCGCGCGCCCAGTCGTAGTGGCGCTCGGCCTCGGGGTAGCGCCCGGCCGCGACGAGCAGGCGCACCAGGGCGGCGTGGGCTGCTTCGGCCAGCGGGTCGGCCGCGACCATCGCGTGGCCGTAGGGCAGGGCGCGTTCGGGCTCGGGCGCCAGGCGGCTCACCAGTGCGGCCAGCACCTCGCGGCGCTGCGTGCCGTAGCGCTCGCGCAGCGCCATGCACCAGTGGTGAAAGCGGTAACACGCCGGCAGGTCGAGGCCGTCGAGGAACTCGCCTTGCAGCAGCGCCGCCGCTCCTTCCAATGCGGCCAGCGGCGCGGCGTCGATGCCACCGGCCAGCAAGCTGCGCACCCGGGCGGTGTCGACTTCGCACTGCAGCGCATCGAAGCCGACGCGTTCGCGGTCGGCCTGCAGCCTTTGCGCTTGCGCATCGTCCACCAGCGGGCGCAGCTTGGTCAGGCTCCAGCGCAGCGAGGCGCGCGGGTCGTCGGGGCCTTCCCAGAGCAGGTCGCACAGGGTGGAGCGCGACTGCGCCGCTTCGGTGGCCACCAGGTAACCCAGCAGCGCACGCGTGCGGCGCGACGGTGGTTGCGGCACCACCACGCCGCCGCGGTGCAAGGCAAGGTCGCCGAGCAGGCGGATGCGGAGCACGCCGGTCGGAGGCAGGGACAGGGACGAGGGCATGCCGGTCGTTGGCTCGTTACCGAGACGCGTTACGCGTTACCACGCTCGCTCCCATCGTGGTTCCAACGCTTGCCGAGCATCGTTGGTGCCGGGACCAGGAGCGTTTTGCCACCGGCCCGGCCACCTTAGCACAGGACCCTCGTCGGGAGCTCATCATGCAAAGCCACTCCGACCGTTGCGTCACCGCACTCGTGCTGTCCGGCGGCTGCCTGCGCGGCATGGCGCAGATCGGCGTGTTGAAGGCGCTGGCGGCCGCGGGCATCCGCCCCGACCTGGTCGTCGGCACGAGCGTCGGCGCGGTGATCGGCGCGCTCTACGCGGCCGGGCGCACGCCGGCCGAGATCGAGCGCGCTGCCTGCGGTCTGGTGGTGGCCCGGCTCAAGCGCTGGGCGTTTTCGCGCCGCGGCCTGTGGACGCTCGACGGCCTGCAGGCGCTGCTGCGCGAGCACCTGCCAGCCACCCGGATCGAGGACTTTCCGACCCGCTTTGCCGCACTCGCCACAGACGTGCTGACCGGCCGTGCAACCACCTTCACCGCCGGCGACGCGAGCACTGCCGTGATCGCCTCGGCGGCCATGCCGGGCTTCTTCGTCGCGCCCGTGGTGGATGGCCGTCGCTGCGCCGACGGCTGCCTTGTCAGCCCCTTGCCCGTGCGCGCGGCGCGGGCCCTGGGCGCGCAGCGGGTCATCGCGGTCAACACCTTGTGCGACCCGGGCCGCGAGGCTGGCTCAGGCCTGCTCGACACGATGCTGCGATCGTCGCGCCTGATGGTGCAGGCGCTGGCCGCGCATGAGGCGGCCGACGCCGACGTGCTCATCACGCCTGACCTGAAAGCCATCGACACCACCTCGACCCGCAGCCGCCAGGCGATGATCGATGCGGGCGAACGCGCAGCCCGGGCGGCGTTGGGCTCGTTGACGCGCACTCGAGAAGCAGTTGTCTTCACCAATTCGACAGCGCCCGAATCAGCCTGGCCTTGACGTCCGCGTTGGCGAAGCTCGCATCGATCGAATGGCGCGCCAGCGCCCGAAGATCGCCATCCGACCAACCGAACGCCTGGTGGCACAGCGCGTACTCGCCCACCAGGCTCGCTCCCAGCAAGACCGGATCGTCGGTGTTGATCGAAACCGCAACGCCGGCACGTCGCAAACGCTCGATCGGATGATCTTCGATGCGCGCGCAGACACCCAGCTTGAGATTGGACGTCGGGCAGACGCCCAGCGGTATCTGCCGATCGACCAGCAGGCCGACCAGTTCGGGGTCTTCGATCGCGCGCACCCCATGGTCGATGCGGTCGGCACCGAGCAGTTCGATGGCGTCACGCACGCCCTCGGGGCCGCTGGACTCTCCCGCGTGCACGGTGCGGCGCAAGCCCGCCGCACCGGCACGCCGGAACGCTTCTGCGAAGCGTGGCCCGGTGCGACCCGCAGCCGCCTCGTTGCCGTCGATCGAGAGCGCCACCACGCGGGGGTGCTGCAGTGCCACCAGCGTGTCGACCAGTTCGGCCGCGGCGCTCGAAGTTTGCGTGCGTAGCAGGCTGACACACACGCCCACCGGCGGAAGCCCGTCTTGTTCTGCAGCGCTCAGGCCGGCATCGATCGCATCGATCATGTCTGGCAGCCGCCCGCGCCACGCCGGCCAGTGGGTCGGGTTGACGATCACGTCGGCGTAGCCGGCACCGCCGTCGGCCAGCCGCTGGCTGTAGCCATAACTCAGTTCGGCCAGGCGGTCCCGCGTCGACGCCAGGCCACAAGCCCAGTCGAGAAAGTGCAGGAAGTCGGCCAGCCCTTCGAACTCGAACAGGCGCTCGCGAGGCCTGGGCATGGGCACGCCCGCCTGCGTTGCCCATTGTTCGAGGACGGCCGGATCGAAGCAGCCCTCGAGATGGGCATGGACCTCTGCCTTCGGCAAGGCACGCAGACGGTCGACGAGCGGGGGCTGCAGGGGCTGTTCAGGCTGCGGGGGCGTCGTACTGGGCATGGAGGTTCTCGGTTGCCGGTGCACCGTGAGGCGCCAACCGCTAGTCTCGTGCATCGACTGCGCGAGGGCATACGCGTGCGCGCATGCCCAGTATCAGGGCGCTTACCTTGGCTACAGGCTCAGCTCAGTTCGCCCTTGTTCGATGCGTCTCCCCAATATTGTTGATGCGCACCCCGAGCGTCGGCGCAAAGTCGACTTCCCGCGTCGAACGAGGATACCGCCATGACACGCTTCACGCTGATGATGTCTGTCGCCCTGCTTGCCGGCTGCCAGTCGCTGCAGGGCAGCAACCCATCCAGTCCGATCAACAAGACAATGACGATCGACGGCGTCACCTTGCACTACGTCGAACAAGGCTCCGGCACGCCGGTGGTCTTTCTGCATGGTGCGTTCTCGGACCATCGGGTCTGGGAGCCGCAGCGCCAGGCGGTCGCAGCGAAGCACCGGTTCATCGGGCTGACGATGCGCTACTTCGGCATCGCGCCTTGGGCGGATGGTGGCGCGAGGTGGTCGCATGCCACGCATGTGTCCGACGTGGCGGCCTTCATTCGTGGGTTGAACGCGGGGCCGGTGGTGCTCGTTGGACAGTCGTACGGCAGCCAGATCGCTGCCATCGTGGCCGCCCAACACCCGGATCTGGTGAAAGGAATGTTCCTGAACGAGCCACCGATCGGAACTGCAATGACCTCGGCGGCGGATCGAGCAGCGGTCGCCGAAGACACCAAGGGCCTTTCGGCAGTTCGCGATGCCGTCAACGCCGGAAACAACGATGAAGCGGCGCGGCGGTTCTTCGACTTCGTCAACGCAACGCCCGGTGCGTTCGATCAACTCACCCCCGGTGCACGGGCAGTGCATCTCGACAATGCGCGGACGATCCCGGTTCAGTTCAAGGCACCGCCCCCGGTGCAACTGACGTGCGAGCAACTCGGCACGCTCAGGATTCCGGTCACCATCACCAAGGGCGAACTCACGCGAACGTGGTTTCGGGTTCTGGCGGAGAACACCAACCGTTGCATCCCCGGATCGCAGTTGATCACCGTCAAGGGCGCGTGGCACGGTGCGCCCAGGTCGCAACCCGCTGTCTTCAACGAGGCCTTGCTCACTTTTCTGTCGAAGGCCTGAGCCTCAGGCCGCAGTGCCCTTGGCCGCTGCTTCCAACTCCGCCACCCGCTTCTTCAACGCTCGCTCTTCATTGAACCGCACCGTCTCGTCGCGGATGATCGCGGCGATTGAATCGACCTTGCCATCGGGCTTGTAGATCATCGCCACGGTGAACGCGATCGACATCGCGCGGCCGTCCTTGTGGATGGCCGGGACCTTCAGCACGTCGTTGCCGTAGCGCGTCTCGCCGGTTTCCATCGACTTGTGATAACCGTCCCAGTGCCGCTTTCGCAGCCGCTCGGGGCAGATCAGGTCGAGCGACTGGCCGAGCGCTTCGGCTTCGGTGTAGCCGAACATGCGCTCGGCGGCCGGGTTCCACAGCGTGATGGCGCCGGTGGCATCGGAGACGAGCACCGCGTCTCCGATCGCCGATACCAACAACCCCAGATCGACCGCAGTGTGCATGCCGGACCTACACCGCCTGCGCCGCGTGCATCGTGGCAATCTTGTCCTTGCTGTAACCCAGCTCGGCCAGCACCTCGTCGGTGTGTTCACCGAGCAGCGGCGAGCCGGTGATCTCGACCTTCATGTCGGAGAACTTGATCGGGCTGCCCACCGTGAGGTAGGGGCCGCGTTCCTTGTGCTGCACTTCGGTGATGGTGCCGCTGGCGCGCAGCGACGGGTCGTTGACGATGTCCTTCATCGACATCACCGGCGAGCACGGAATGTCGAACTTGCGCAGGATGTCGACCGCCTCAAATTTGGTCTTGTTCGAGAGCCACTCTTCGATGGTTGCGAAGATCGCGGTGATGTGCGGCTGGCGTGCCTTGGGCGTCATGTAGGCCGGGTCGGTCTTCCATTCGGGTTTGCCGATGGCGTCGCAGATCGGCGCCCAGGCCTGGCCCTGAATCGTGAAGTAGATGTAAGCGTTCGGGTCGGTCTGCCAGCCCTTGCACTTGAGCACCCAGCCCGGCTGGCCGCCACCGCCGGCGTTGCCGCCACGCGGCACCACGTCGGTGAACTTGCCGTGCGGGTACTGGGGGTACTCTTCCAGGTAGCCCAGGCGGTCCAGGCGCAACTGGTCGCGCAGCTTCACGCGGCACAGGTTGAGCACCGCGTCTTGCATCGAGCAGGCCACCTTCTGGCCGCGGCCGGTCTTGTCGCGCTGGCGCAGCGCGGTCAGGATGCCGATGGCCAGGTGCATGCCGGTGTTGCTGTCGCCCAGTGCGGCGGCGCTGACGGTCGGCGGGCCGTCCCAGAAGCCGGTGGTCGACGCGGCGCCGCCGGCGCACTGCGCCACGTTCTCGTAGACCTTCAGGTCTTCGTAGTGGTGGCCGTCGCTGAAGCCCTTGACCGAGGCCAGGATCATCTTCGGGTTCAGCTCGAGGATGCGCTCCCACGTGAAGCCCATGCGGTCGAGCGCGCCGGGGCCGAAGTTCTCGACCATCACGTCGCTGACCTTGATGAGCTTCTCCAGCACTTCCTTGCCTTCTTGCTTCTTGGTGTCGAGCGTGAGCGAGCGCTTGTTACTGTTGAGCTGCGTGAAGTAGAGCGCGTCGACGTTCGGGATGTCGCGCAACTGGCTGCGCGTCACGTCGCCCGAACCGGGGCGCTCGACCTTGATCACGTCGGCGCCGAACCAGGCGAGCATCTGGGTACACGCCGGGCCGGCTTGCACGTGGGTGAAGTCGATGATGCGGATGTCGTCGAGGGCTTTGGTCATGTCAATCTCCTAAGGTGATGGGTCAGGCGGCTTGCTTGTTGGCCGCGCTCTGCGGGTTCAGGCTCGTGATGCGGCCGCTTTCGGTGCCGGCCGTTTGATCGATGACGGCGTTGATCAGGGTCGGCCGGCCCGAAGCGAGCGCTTCGCTGATCGCCTTGTTCAACTCATCGGGCGTGGTCGCGTGGCGGCCTTCGCCGCCGAAGGCTTCCATCATTCGGTCGTAGCGCGCGCCTTTGACGAACACGGTCGGCGCCACATCGGGCCCGCCGGTCGGGTTGACGTCGGTGCCGGCGTACACACCGTTGTTGTTGAACACCACCACGCAGACCGGCAGGTTGTAGCGGCAGATGGTTTCCACCTCCATGCCGCTGAAGCCGAAGGCGCTGTCGCCTTCGATGGCCAGCACCGGCTTGCCGGTGGTCACCGCGGCGCCCACGGCAAAGCCCATGCCGATGCCCATGATTCCCCAGGTGCCCACGTCGAGCCGTTTGCGCGGTTCGTACATGTCGACGATGCTGCGCGTGAAGTCCAGCGTGTTGGCGCCTTCGTTGACGAGGATGATGTCAGGCCGCGCCTTGACCACGTCGCGCACCACGCGCAGCGCGCTGTGGAAGTTCATCGGCGACGGGTTCAGCGCCAGGGTCGCTGCCATCTTCGACAGGTTTTTGTCCTTTCGCTCGGCGATCGCGCCCAGCCAGTCGGCCGGCGGCTTGGCCCAGCCGGCGCCCATGCCGGCCACCAGTGCCGACACGCACGAGCCGATGTCGCCGATCAGCGGCGCGGCGATGGCCACGTTGCTGTCGATCTCGGTCGGCGCGATGTCGATCTGGATGAACTGCTTGGGGCCCTTGTCCTGGCCCCAGGTCTTGCCCTTGCCGTGCGACAGCAGCCAGTTGAGCCGGGCGCCGACGAGCATCACCACATCGGCCTCGGCCAGCACGTACGAGCGCGCGGCCGATGCCGACTGCGCGTGGTTGTCGGGCAGCAGGCCCTTGGCCATCGACATCGGCAGGTAGGGGATGCCGGACTTTTCGACCAGCGCGCGGATGTCGGCATCGGCACGCGCATACGACGCGCCCTTGCCTAGCAGGATCAACGGCCGCTTGGCGCCCTTGAGCAGGCCGAGCGCTCGCTGCACCGCGTCGGGTGCTGGCAGTTGGCGCGGCGCCGGGTCGACCACCTTGATCAACGACCGTGCGCCAGCCAGTGCATCCATCGTCTGGCCGAACAGCTTGGCCGGCAGGTCGAGGTACACGCCGCCCGGTCGGCCCGACAAGGCCGAGCGGATCGCGCGCGCCACGCCGATGCCGATGTCTTGCGCATGCAGCACGCGGAAGGCGGCCTTGCAGAACGGCTTGGCGGCGTTGAGCTGATCCATCTCTTCGTAGTCGCCCTGCGCCAGGTCGACGATCTCGCGCTCGCTCGAGCCACTGATCAGGATCATCGGGAAGCAGTTGACGGTGGCGTTGGCCAGCGCCGTCAGCCCGTTCAGGAAGCCGGGTGCCGACACGGTGAGGCAGATGCCGGGCTTGCCCGTCAGGTAGCCGGCCGCGGCCGCGGCATTGCCGGCGTGCTGCTCATGGCGGAACGAGATCACGCGCATGCCTTCGGCCTGTGCCTTGCGCGTGAGGTCGGTGATCGGAATGCCCGGCAGACCAAAGATGGTGTCAATGCCGTTGAGCTTCAGCGCGTCGATGACGAGGTGGAATCCGTCGGTCAGTTCTCGCGTCGGCGCAAGCTCTGCGCTGGCCTTGGCGAGTGGACGTTCAGTGACTGTGGACATGGGTCTCCTTGGGCGTGTCTGAAGGGTTCTGATGAAGGCGTCGGCAACGCGGCGCCCACCGCATCGCAATGAAGATTGCTTTACGTTTTTCTTGAACATTTCGTGGTGACAGGACTATGAATTGCTGCTCCAATTTCCTTCGTTGACCGCGGTCAAGAATCGCAAAACATTTCGGTGAACGCGCGCGCAATGCAAGGGGCAGGGAAGCGACATGAACACACTGAGCGAACACCCCGAGCGCAATGTCATTCGCGTTCAACTTCGACAGAACCTGGTGCTCAGGGAATTGAACGACGAGGTGCGGACCGACCTGGAAGCGCGCCTCGACGTGCTCGATGGCCACAAGGGCGACGCGCTGCTCGCTCAGGGGGTGCATGAGATGCAGCAGTACTTCATCCTCGACGGCGTGCTCAAGCGCGTGGTCACCAACCCGGCCGGCAAGGAGATGATTCTTCGGTTTGCCGGCGAGCGCGACATCGAGACGAGCTACGCCGCGAAGATCCTGAACACGCCCACGCCCTACAGCATCGTCTGCGTCACCAAGGCGCGCGTGGCCCGGTTGCCGATGTCGGAGTGGATCGCGTTCCTGGACCGCTATCCCGCGCTGAAGCAGACCTTTGAGCACGCGGTGATGCGGCTGATGGCCGAGATCATGGCGCACACGATCACCTTGCACATGCTGGATGCGCCAGGGCGTGTGCACCGCTTTCTGCGCAAGCACCCCGACCTGTTCGAGCGGCTGCCCAAGAAGGAGTTGGCGACGTATCTCAACCTGTCGGCCGAGACCTTGAGCCGGTTGAAGCAGAGCGGGAAGATCTGACCCGCTTTGCTTGCCTCTCGTCAGTCCACCGGCCGCACCGCGGCAAACTCGTCGTGCCTCGGTTGCTTGATCATCGCGATCAGCTTGGACAACACCGGCCACAGCAACAAGGTCATCGCCAAGGTGGTGATGCCACCCACCAGCGGGTTGGACCACATGATGAACACATCGCCCTGCGAGACCAGCATGGCTTGGCGGAACGAGTCTTCGGCCTTGTCGCCCAGCACCAGGGCCAGCACCAACGGCGCGAGCGGGTAGTCGAGCTTCTTGAAGATGTAGCCGATGCCGCCGAAGCCGAGCATGAACCACACGTCGAGCATCGCACCGTGCACGGTGTACGCGCCGATCGCGCAGACCACGATGATGACCGGCGCGATGATCGAGAACGGAATGCGCAGGATCGACGCAAACAGCGGCACGGTCGTCAGCACCACGATCAGGCCAACCACGTTGCCCAGGTACATGCTGGCGATCAGGCCCCAGACGAAGTCCTTCTGCTCGACGAACAGCAGCGGCCCGGGTTGCAGGCCCCAGATCAGCAAGCCACCGAGCAGCACCGCTGCGGTCGGCGAGCCGGGGATGCCGAGTGCCAGCATTGGCAGCAACGCGCTGGTGCCGGCGGCGTGGGCGGCGGTCTCGGGGGCGATCACACCCTCGATGTCGCCCTTGCCGAAGTTCGCGCCGTTTTTCGACATCTTCTTCGCCAGCCCGTAGCTCATGAACGAAGCCGGCGTGGCGCCCCCGGGTGTGATGCCCATCCAGATGCCCACCAGCGAGCTGCGCACCGAAGTCATCCAGTACTGCGGCAACCTCTTCCAGGTCTCGAGCACGACCTTCGGGTCGATCTTGGCGCTCTTGCCCGAGAACTTCAGGCCTTCTTCCATCGACAACAGGATCTCGCCGATGCCGAACAGGCCGATCACAGCGATCAGGAAGTCGAAGCCGCGCATCAGCTCGGGCTGGCCGAAGGTCAGTCGCAACTGGCCCGTCACCGTGTCCATGCCGACGGCGGCGAGCGCGAAGCCCAGCGCCATCGCACCGAGGATCTTGAACGGCGAGCCCTTGCCCATGCCGACGAAGCTGCAGAAGGTCAGCAGGTAGACCGCGAAGAATTCCGGCGAGCCGAACTTGAGCGCGAACTTGGCCACCAGCGGCGCCAGGAAGGTGATCATCACCACCGCGACGAAGGCGCCGACAAACGACGACGTGAACGCGGTGGTGAGCGCCGCGCCAGCTTCACCGCGCTGGGCCATTGGGTAACCGTCGAAGGTGGTGGCCACCGACCAGGGTTCACCCGGGATGTTGAACAGGATTGACGTGATCGCGCCGCCGAACAGCGCGCCCCAGTAGATGCAGCTCAGCATGATGATCGCCGAGGTCGGCGACATCGTGAAGGTCAGCGGCAGCAGAATGGCCACGCCGTTGGCGCCGCCCAGGCCCGGCAGCACGCCGATGAGCACGCCGAGGATGATGCCTACGAACATCAGGCCGATGTTCATCGGCGTCAGGATGACGCCGAAGCCTTGCATCAGTGAGTTGATCTCTTGCATGAGCGTGCTCCTGGAGGGGGTTCGAAGCGTCAGTAGCCGAGGAAGCCGAGCAGGTCCAGCGAGCCCTTGAACAGGGGCACCTTGAACCAGACCTCGAACATCAGGAAGAACAGCGTGTTCACACACAGCGCGGCGATCACGCTCTTGAGCCACGAGTACTTGCCCAGGATCACCATGAACAGCGCGATGTAGACCGCCGAGGCGATGTACAGCCCGAGGAACTGCACCGCGGCCACGTAGGCCATCGCCGGCAGCAGCACCGACAGCACGCGGCCAAGCTGCTCGCGGTCAACGAAGACCTCGTCGCTGCGGCTCTTGCCCCAGACCGACGTGACTATCGTGCCGATGCTGGAGATGATGATGATCAGGCCGATGTAGAACGGAAAGTAGCCGGCGCCCGGGCCGTCGCTGCTCCAGCCGGCGCCCAGCTTCCAGCTCTGGAAGGCGACGACCACGCCGAGCATCAACAGAAGGGCTGCCACCACCAGTTCGACGCGGTGGGTCGCGGTGCCGCTTTCGGGCGCGGCGGCGGAAGTGTTGTGGGTTGTCATCGTGCCGTCCTGGTTGGGGGTCATCGGGTGCACTGCGCCGCGCCGCAGTGTCAGAGCGCAGCGCGCAGGGCTCCGCCGGGGCAGGCGGCGTGCCGCCTGCCGGGTCGGACGAGAGAAGCGGAGTAAGGGGGAGAAGCGGAGCAGGTAGGCGCGTGGACGCGCCGTTTACTTCGGGGCCAGGAACCCGGCCTCGGTCATCAGCGTGCGGTGGTTGTCTTCGGCTGCGGTGAGCCACTTGGTGAAGTCGGCGCCAGCCATCGCGGTCTGGTTGAACGCGCCCTTTTCCATGTACTCCTTCCAGTCCGGCGTCTCGCGCACCTTCTTCATCAGATCGACGAAGAACGCCACCTGGTCGGGCGCGACGCCCGGGGCCATGAAGATGCCGCGCAGCATCACGTAATCGGTAGGGACGCCGGCTTCCTTGCAGGTCGGGATGTCGTTCCACGACTGCGTGTCGGTCACCTTGGTCTTGTAGGGCATGCGCTCGTCGTCGAACACGCACAGCGCGCGCAGCGAGCCGGCACGCCATTGCGCGACGGCTTCAACCGGGTTGTTCACCGTTGAGTCGACGTGCTTGCCGACGAGCTGCACCGCCACGTCGCCGCCGCCCTTGAAGGGCACGTAGATGAACTTGGTGCCGGTGGCCTTCTCGAGCCCGGCGGTCAGGATCTGGTCTTCCTGCTTGGAGCCGGTGCCCGCCATCTTGAACTTGTTCGGGCCGGCGGCCTTCACAGCGGCCAGGTAGTCCTTGGCGTTCTTGTGCGGGCTCTCGGCATTGACCCACAGCACGAACTGGTCGAGCGCCAGCATCGACACGGGCGTCATGTCCTTCCAGTTGAACGGCACGCCGGTGGCCATGGGCGTGGTGAACAGGTTGGACAGCGTGATGATGATCTTGTGCGGGTCGGCCTTGGCCTCTTTCACCGCCAGGAAGCCTTCGGCGCCGGCGCCGCCCGACTTGTTGACGACAATGAGCGGCTCCTTCATGAGCTTGTGCTTGAGCACGATGCCCTGGATCAGGCGGGCCATCTGGTCGGCGCCGCCGCCCGTGCCGGCGGGGATGACGAACTCGACCGGCTTGCTCGGTTCCCACGCGTGGGCGGGAGCGGCCAGCGTGAGGGCCAAAGCCGAGGCGGCCAGAGCTTGAACGCTGCGAACGAATCTTGAACGCGAAGTGAACGCTGTCATGTCTGAAGTCTCCTGAGGGGCTGTGGCGCGAGCTCGCTGTCGATGGTTTCGATGCGAGAGATTCCGTGAGTGAATGGTGCAACTGCCCTTCACACGGCGCGCTTGACCGCAGTCAACTTTCCAGAAAAGCCGTCTTGGGGTTGTCCCGCATGCTCGGCTCTGGAACTCAGACGGAACGCAGACGCGCGAGCGTGTGGAACGCCCGCGCGTTTGTCGGTCACACCAGGGTCAGCGTCACGTCGACATTACCGCGCGTGGCGTTCGAGTAGGGGCAGACTTCATGCGCGTCGTTGACCAGCTTCTGCGCGGCTTCACGCTCCATGCCCGGCACGCTGATGGCCATGGTCACTGCGATGCCGAACGCACCCGCCTTGCCGACCATCGGGCCGATGCTCACGTCGGACTTGATCGAAACTTCGGAGGTCAACGCCAGCTTCTGGCGCGCGGCCACGGCCTTCATCGCGCCGATGAAGCAGGCCGAGTAGCCGGCAGCGAACAACTGCTCCGGGTTGGTGCCGTTGCCGCCGCCGCCGCCCAGTTCCTTCGGCGTGGTGAGGCTGAGCTTGATCACGCCGTCAGACGACTCGGTGGTGCCGGTGCGGCCGCCGGTGGAGGTGGCGTGGGCGGTGTAGAGGGCTTTTTCGATGGCCATGGAGATGCTCCTGCGAGGTGAATGGCGGCACGGTGCCGCACGTGGAAAGGGCAGCGCTTGCGCTGCTGCCGCGGAAAAGGGCCGTGGTCATGCCGCGGCCTCGGGGGGGAACTGGTTCAGATTCGTGCGTAACTGCTTCAGGCGGGCGACCAGCGCACCGAGCTCGTCGAGCTTGCAGCCGGTCGCGCAGGCCACCGCCTGCGGCACGCGCACCGCGCGCGCCTTCAACTTGCGGCCGGCGGCGCTGAGCTGCAGAAGCACGCGCCGTTCGTCGGCCGCATCGCGCAGGCGCTGCAGCAGGCCGGCCGTTTCGAGCCGCTTGAGCAGGGGCGTGAGCGTGCCGGAGTCGAGCGACAGGCGTTCGCCGAGTTGCGAGACGGTGATGCCGTCGCCCTCCCACAGCACCAACATCACCAGGTACTGCGGGTAGGTCAGGCCCAGCGGGGCCAACAGCGGCTTGTAAAGCTTGGTCATGGCAAGCGACGCCGAGTACACGGCAAAGCACAACTGGTGGTCCAGCGCCAGCCAGCCAGCGGCCGGTTCGGCGAAAGTGGGGCGTGGCGTGCGTGGCATCGTTAAAAGTATAGCGATCAATTAGATTGCGTGCAATCTAAAGGCCTGACACGACTCGGGGTGATTTGCACGGGGGACGCGCACGATGAACTGCGGCAAAAAGACCGGCATGAACAGGTAGCCCCTGGGGTTGGTCACGGCCCCCAGGTAGCTGCGCGCGAAGATGCTGCGCGGCGCCGGGCGGCTTTCATCGGCAAGGATTTCGCTCTGGCCTGAATCGTGCTGGCTCGGACGCAGGCAAGATCGCACCCGATGTTCACCCTTCACCGCGCCTCGTTCCGTCAGTTGCTGACGATCGCGTTCCTGCTCGTCCCGGCGCTGCTCGCGGTGGTCTCGGTGCGCGGGCTGTACACGCTCGAACGCCTGATGATCGAGAGCCGCCACGGCGCCGAGCGCGCGGCGCACGACACCGCCGGCCTGCAGCGGCTGGAGGAGCGGCGCGTCGCGATGGAGCGCGCTGCGCGCCAGTACCTGGTGCTGGACGACCCGACCCTGCGCGCCAACTTCGAGGCCGCGGCGCGCGAGTCGTCCGACACCTTGGCCGCCCTCGCCGACGGCCCGCTGCCCGCCGCCGAGATCGCGCGCTGGACCGAACACCTGAGCACCATCAAGGCGCAGATCGACGTGCCGCGCGGATCTGCCTACGGCAGGGACGAAGCGCTGAGCGCCGAGTTCCGCGCCTTCGCACAAACCCAGGCGCGCATTGCCGACGCGGTGCAGCGCGCGGCCGAGGCGCGCAGCAAGACCGTGCTGGAGCGGCTCGAAGACGCGCGCCGCCAACTGGCCCAGCAGGTGCTGGCGGCGATCGGCCTGGCGGTGCTGCTGGCGTTCGGATTTTCGATCTGGCTGGGCCGGCCCTTGAAGCGGCTCGAAGGGGCCATCGTCGCGCTGGGCGAGAACCGCATGACCGAGGTGGTGGGCATTCCCGGCCCGGCCGACCTGCGCGAACTGGGCCGGCGCCTGGACTGGCTGCGCCTGCGCCTGGTCGAGCTCGACGCTGACAAGGCTCGCTTCCTGCGCCATGTGTCGCACGAGTTGAAGACGCCGCTGGCGGCGCTGCGCGAGGGTGTGGCGCTGCTCGAAGAAGGCGTGGCCGGCAGCCTGACTGAAGCACAACGCGAGGTGGCCCGCATCTTGCGCCAGAACACGATGGCGCTGCAGGTGCAGATCGAGGACCTGCTGCGCTTCAATGCCGCCGCGTTCGAGGCGCGCAACATTTCGCGCCGGCGCGTCGACCTGGCCGAACTGGCGCGCGAGCGTGTCGCCGAGCAGCGCCTGCAATGGCAGGCGCGCCGATTGAAAGTGAATGTTTCGGATGGCCCCGTGTGGGCCGAGGTCGATGCAGAAAAGATCGGCGTGGCCTTCGGCAACTTGCTGTCCAATGCGATTCGTTTCAGTCCGATGGAGGGCACCATTCGTTTTGACTTCACCCAACGCCCCGAAGGCGTGCAGATTGACATCAGCGACACCGGCGCCGGCGTGGCGCCGGCCGACCGCGCGCACGTGTTCGAGCCCTTCTACCGGGGCGAGCGCCAACCCGAAACCGGCCTGCGCGGCAGCGGCATCGGGCTGTCCATCGTTCAGGAGTGTGTGGTGGCGCACGGTGGCCGCATCGAACTGCTGGGCGATGGGTCCGGTGCGCCGGGCGCGCACTTTCGCATCGAGCTTCCGCATGCGCACCGCGACTGACCGGGCTGGACGCCGGGCTGCCCGCGGGGCTGCACTAGAAGCTGCCCCTTGGGCGGCGCGGCTGGCCACGCTGGCCGTGGCGATGCTGGTGACGGCCTGCACGGTGGCGCCTGTGGCCGGCCCGGCGCCAGCGGCCGCTGCAGTCAGCGCACCGGGGCCGGCGGCCAAACCGGCAGCCGGCGCGCCGGCAAGCGCCAGCGGGACCGCACCGGCACCGGCACCGGCACCGGCACCGGTGGCGGCGCCGATGTCGATGCCGGTCACCGCGGCCGCCCCGACCACGCCGGTGCAGATCAGGGACCCCGCGCCGGCCGACGCCGCGCCATCCAGCGCCGAAGCCTCGCTGGAGACTGCCGCGCGCGCCTTTTACAGCTACTTCGACCGGGTGCGGCAAATGCCGCCGGCCGAACTGGCGCGCGAGTTCGTGCGCCTGGACCAGCCTTCGAATCCGGGCTCGGTGCTCGAACTCGCGCTCGCGCTGGGGCAGACGCGCAACCCGAACGACACCGTGCGCGCCCTCGCTGCCCTGGACCCATTGCTTCGGTCCACCGACCCGCAGCTCGCGCCGTGGCGGCCGCTGGCGCGCCTGCTGGCGCTGCGCTACACCGAGCAGCGCCGGCTCGAAGAACAGATCGAACGCCAGAACCAGCAGTTGCGCGACGCCCAGCGCCGCCAGGAGCAACTGGCCCAGCAGCTCGAAGCGCTCAAGGCCATCGAGCGCAGTCTCGTCAACCGGCCTGCGTCGGCCTCGACGTCTCCGGCCGCGCCGGCTGCCGCGCCGGGCACCAACGGCAATCGCCCGGCCCCGCCATGACGGCCGCCACACCCGCGGCGCACGTTTTGCTGGTCGACGACGACGCCGACATGCTGAGCCTGCTGTCGATGCGCCTTACCTCGGCGGGCCACCGCGTCACGGCGGTCGGGTCGGCCGAAGAAGCGCTGGCGCAGTTGGCTATCGAACTGCCGCAACTGGTCATCAGCGACGTGCGCCTGCCCGGCCTGGACGGCCTGGCGCTGTTCGACCGCATCCGCCTGCGCCATGCGTCGCTGCCGGTGATCCTGCTGACGGCGCACGGCGCGATCCCTGATGCCGTGGAAGCCACTGCGCGCGGCGTCTACAGCTACCTGACGAAACCTTTCGACGGCCTGGCCTTGCTCGACAAGGTGGCGCAGGCGCTGGCCTTGTCAGCCCCTGCGCCGGGTGAAGGTGGCCAGGCGGCCGAGGCCTGGCGCGCCCCGATCGTGAGCCGTTCGGCGCGCATGGCCGAGCTGCTGACCGAAGCCAAGATGGTGGCGCGCTCAGACGCCAGCATCCTGATCCGCGGCGAAAGCGGCAGCGGCAAGGAACTGCTCGCCCAGGCGATCCACCAGGCCAGCCCGCGGGCAGGGCGGCCGTTCGTGGCGGTGAACTGCAGCGCCATTCCCGAGGCGCTCCTCGAATCCGAGCTGTTCGGCCATGTGAAGGGCGCCTTCACCGGCGCGGTGGCGAACCACCGCGGGCTGTTCCAGGCGGCCGACGGCGGCACCCTGTTCCTCGACGAGATCGGCGACATGCCGCCCGCCCTGCAGGTCAAGCTGCTGCGCGTGCTGCAAGAGCGCTCGGTGCGGCCGGTGGGCGCCAGCCAGCCCACGCCCATCGACGTGCGGGTGCTGTCGGCCACCCACCGCGACCTGGAAGCGGCGATGGCGCAAGGCCAGTTCCGCGAAGACCTGTACTACCGGCTCAATGTCGTGACCCTGCAGTTGCCCACGCTCGGCGAGCGGCGCGAAGACATTCCGCTGCTGGCCAACCACTTCCTGCAGCGCCTGGCGGCCAAGTACCAGAAGCGCATCAACGGCCTGGCGCCCGATGCGTTGCGCGCGCTGACCATGGCCGCCTGGCCCGGCAACGTGCGCCAGCTCTACAACGTGATGGAGCAGGTGTGCGCGCTCACGACCACGCCGCTGGTGCCGCTGAGCCTGGTGCAGCGTGCGCTGCGCGTGCCGACCGTGGAAGTGCTGAGCTTTGCCGACGCGCGCCACCGCTTCGAGCGCGAGTACCTGGTCGGCCTGCTCAAGCTGACCGATGGCAACGTGGCCGACGCCGCGCGGCTGGCTGAACGCAATCGGACCGAGTTCTATCGGCTGCTGCAAAAGCACCAGTTGACGCCGGGCTTGTTTCGCGCCGACGGCGCTGCGGCTGAACTGCCTGTCGCCGATTAGCGACGCGCTCACGCCCGGAGAGCGCGGGTTTACCCGTAGTCGAAACGGGCTTTGTCGCTGATCAACGACGCATTTGTGCGGTTGCAGCAATTGTTCACCGACTGAGCCCGCAAGTGGGGTTCGAAAGTGCTTCTAACTTGTTGATATAAAAGGATAAATATTCGACGGCACGGTGTTTGCAGAGAAGCTGCTGGAGAGGCTCGTTTAGAGCCCTTTCCAGCCACCTTCCAGGACCGACCGTTGTTTGCCAAACCCATCCTTTCTGCCGCTGTTTCCGCCGCCGTGGTGCTCGCTGCCTTGCTGGCCGCCGGCCCCGCCGCAGCCTTCGGCTTCGATGACGTGGCCGCACTGGCGCGCCAGGAAGCGCTTGGCGCCTACCGCCCGCCCGAGCCGAACTCCGCCGCACTCCAGGCGCTCAAGTACGACGCCTACCGCGACATCCGCTACCGCACCGATCGCGCCGCCTGGCGAAGCGAGGCGCTGCCCTTCGAGCTGATGTTCTTCCACCCCGGCGGGCCCTCGAACGCCCAGCCGGTCAAGCTGCACGACATCACGCCTGCCGGTGTGCGCCAGATCGGCTTCGACCCCAAGGACTACGACTACGGCAAACACACCGTCGCGCCTTCGACCTGGGGCGCGGCCGGCCACGCGGGTTTCCGGGTCCACACCGCGCTCAACAACCCGGCCTACAAGGATGAGTTGATCGTCTTCCTCGGCGCGAGCTACTTTCGCGCGCTCGGGCGTGGCCAGCAATACGGCCTGTCGGCACGCGGCCTGGCCATCGACACCGGCGGCGCGCGGCCCGAGGAATTTCCGGTCTTCAAGGCGTTCTGGTTCGAGCGCCCGGCGCCCGACGCCAAGGCGCTGACCCTGTACGCGCAACTCGACTCGCCGCGCGCCACCGGAGCTTACCAATTCACCTTGCGCCCCGGCGACGAGACCGTGGTCGATGTGCGCATGCGCCTGTTCCTGCGCGACACGGCAGCGCCGATCACCACCCTGGGCATCGCGCCGCTGACCAGCATGTTCCTGCACGGCGAGAACGCGCCGCGTGCTGGCGACCGCGGTGTTGATTTCCGCCCCGAGGTGCACGACTCCGACGGCCTGATGGTCGCGGCCGGCAATGGCGAGTGGCTGTGGCGCCCCTTGCTCAACCCGAAGCGCACACGCACCAGCGCATTCACGGTGACCGACCCCAAGGGCTTCGGCCTGATGCAGCGCGACCGCAATTTCCGCAGTTATGAAGACACCGAGGCGCACTACGAGCGCCGCCCGAGCGCCTGGATCGAACCACAAGGCGCCTGGGGCGAGGGTCGGGTCGAGCTGGTCGAGCTGCCGGCGCCGGACGAAACCTACGACAACGTGGTGGCGTATTGGGTGCCGGCGCGCCTGCCGGCAGCGGGCCAGCCGCTGGAGCTGAGCTACGCGATCCACTGGCAAGGCGAGCGCCCGCGAACGCCGCCGACCGGCTGGGCCACGCAGTCGCGCCTGGGGCACGGTTACGTCGAGCCGACCGAAGACCTGAAGCGCGACGTGTTCTACGTCATCGACTTCGACGGCCCGGCGCTGCGCGCGCTCGCGCCCGACGCCGCCGTGCAGGCCGTGGTGACCCCCGACAAGAACGGCCGCCTGCTCGAACAGAACGCCTACCGCAACAGCACCACCGGCGCGTGGCGCATGAGCCTGCGCGTGCAACGCATCGACGTGACGCAGCCAGTGGAGCTGCGCGCCTTCCTGAAACAAGCCAACAACGCACTGACCGAAACATGGACTACCCTGATTCAAGCCGACTGAGTCGGCCCGACGGCGCCCCGCTGGTTCGTCTGTTCGAGGGCGCGGACACCCCGCCCATGGCTCCGCCGATCCGGCGCGGCTCGATGGTGCCGGTGCCATGGCTCGGCTTCGTCGGTGGCCTGAAGGCGGCCTGGGCCGGTCGCGCCGCACCCGATCCAAAGGCGGGCGACTCCAAGGCGCCGTGGGAACTGGCCGCGGCGCAACGCCGCCGCACCTTGTTGTGGCTGATCGGCGGCTCGGCCGTGCTGGCCGCCACGCTGATGGCGCGAACCCAGCCGATGGTCGACCACCCGGTCGTGCGCGTGCTGCAGGTGCTGCTGTTCACGTTTCTGTTCGCATGGGTCTCGGCCGGATTCTTCACCGCGCTGATGGGCTTCTGGGTGCAATTGCGCGGCGACCGGCACGCGCTGTCGCTGGCCGTCGCGCGCCACCAGCCGCTCGGGCCCGAGGCGCGCACGGCGGTCATCATGCCGATCTGCAACGAGCAGGTAGACACGGTGTTCGCCGGGCTGCGCGCCACCTACGAATCGCTGCCGCCCACCGGGGCATCGAGCCTCTTCGACATCCACGTGCTGTCCGACAGTGGCGACCCGGCCGTGCGTGCCGCCGAACAAGCCGCCTGGGCCGACTTGCGCGACGCGCTGGGCGACGGCGCGCGCATCTTCTACCGCTGGCGCCAGCGCCGCACGCGCCGCAAGGCCGGCAACGTGGCCGACTTCTGCCGCCGCTGGGGCCGCAACTACCGCTACATGGTGGTGCTCGACGCCGACAGCGTGATGACCGGCGACTGCATCGTGACCCTGGCGCGCCTGATGGAAGCGAACCCGCGCGCCGGCATCATCCAGACCGCGCCGCAGGCTTGCGGGCTGGACACCGTGCACGCGCGCGCCCAGCAGTTCGCCGGCCGCACGACCGGGCGGCTGTTCACCACAGGCATGCAGTACTGGCAGCTCGGCGAGTCACATTACTGGGGCCACAACGCGATCATCCGCATCGAGCCCTTCATGAAGCATTGCGCGCTGGCGCCGCTGGCGGGCACGGGTGGTTTGAGTGGCGACATCCTGTCGCACGACTTCGTCGAAGCCGCGCTGATGCGCCGCGCCGGGTACCACACCTGGCTGGTGCCCGAACTGGCCGGCAGCTACGAGCAGCAGCCGCCCAACCTGCTCGAAGAACTCAAGCGCGACCGCCGCTGGTGCCAGGGCAACCTGCAGAACGCGCGCCTGATCTCCGAGCCCGGGCTGCACCGCGTGCACCGCGCGATGCTCGGCACCGGCGCGATGGCCTACCTGTCGGCGCCGCTGTGGCTGGCTTCGGTGCTGCTCGGCGCGGGCGTGTGGATGTGGAGTGGCCAATCGGTGTTCGATCTGCCGCGCGCCGTCGGCGGCGAGATGGCGGCACTGTGGGTTGCCACTTTAACGATGCTGTTGTTGCCGCGTGCACTCGGCATGGCGAGCCTGCTGATGCGTGGTGAACACGCCGGTTACGGCGGTCGCCTCACCCTCGTGAAGGGGGCCGTGCTGGAGGGCCTGCTGTCCATCCTGCAGGCGCCGGTGCGCATGGTCGCTCACTCGCTGTTCGTGCTGGTCGCGCTGACCGGGCTGAAGCTGGACTGGAAGTCGCCCCCGCGCGAGGCCGAGGCGGTGCGCTGGCGCGAAGCCGCAGGCGGCTTCGGCGTGGTGGTCGGTGTGGTCGCCGCACTTGTGGCAGTGACCTTGGCCGTGGCGCCGATGGCGGTGCTGTGGCTGATGCCGGTGGCCCTGCCGCTGCTGCTGGCGATCCCGCTGACGGTGTTGAACAGCAGAGTCGACTTTGGCCGCCGCGTGCGCTCGCGCGGGCTGCTGCTGACGCCGGAAGAAGTGTCGGCGCCGGCCGTGCTGCGGCGGGCCTGGGCGCTGGTGGGTGGCAAGCGTGCCCCGCCGGTGGCCGTGCGGCACAACTCGGTGCCGTGGGGTGGGGAATTGCTGGTCGCGCACTGAGGGCAGGCTCTGGGGGAAGGCATCGAGGGAAGGCATCGAGGGAAGGTAGCGAGGAAGGCGGTCGGCCGCTCTACACTGAGCGCGCCATGACCGACCTGCAACACATCTCCCCCCACGCCAAGGACCTCGGCGGCGGCTTCACCGTGCGGCGGCTGCTGCCCAGCGCGTTGCGCCAGGCCGTCGGCCCGTTCCTCTTCTTCGACCACTTCGGCCCGGTGGTGGCGCAACCCACCGACAACCACGACGTGCGCCCGCACCCGCACATCGGCCTGGCGACAGTCACCTACCTGTTCGAAGGTGCGATGCTGCACCGCGACTCGACCGGCGTGGTGCAGCGCATCGAGCCCGGCGCGATCAACTGGATGACGGCCGGCCGCGGCATCGTGCATTCCGAGCGCACGCCCGACGATCTGCGCGGCGTGGCCCGCCGCAGCCACGGCCTGCAACTGTGGGCTGCGTTGCCACTGGCGCATGAAGAAGACGCGCCGAGCTTCGAGCACACGCCGGCCGACGCGATTCCCGCGCTGCAACGTGACGGCGTGGCCGTTCGCCTGCTGATCGGCGCGGCGTTCGGCGCGGTGTCGCCGGTGAAGACCTTGTCGCCGACCTTGTACGCCGACCTGGCTTTCGAGCCCAGCGCGTCGCTGATGCTGCCGGTGCTTCCGGCGACGGCGCCGGAGCGGGCACTCTACAGCGTCGACCAGGGCTTCACGGTAGACGGTGTGGCGGTGCCCGCCTTCACGATGCTCGTGCTGCCGGAGGGCCATGAACCGGTGATCAGCGCACCGCAGGGTGCGCGCATCGCGCTGGTCGGCGGCGCGCCGCTGGGGCACCGCTTCATGGTCTGGAACTTTGTCTCCAGCCGCAAGGAACGCATCGTGCAGGCACAAGACGATTGGGAGGCGCAGCGCTTCGAGCCGGTGCCCGGCGAGACCGAGTTCATTCCGCTGCCGGCGCGAAAGTAGCGCCGCACGCCGGAAGTCAGAACCTGAAGCTGGCGCCGCCGGCCATGCCAACGCGCAGCACGCGGTCGGTGCCTTCGACGATCACCGCGTTCACGCCGAACGTGATCTGTCCATCCATGCGCGGGTCAGCGCGGTAGCCGGCCAGCACGTCGCCCACCGCGTGGCCGGGCTCACCGCTTTGCGGGTCGATGTCGGGGATGCCGCAGCGGGTGCAGGGCTTCACGAGCTTGAGCCGCACCGGCCCCTCGTCGGTGTCGAACACGATCTCATCGAGGTGGTCTTCGCCGTGCGCCTCCAGCCCGTCGAGCACCAGGTTGGGCCGCATGCGCGCCAGGGTCACCTCTGCCTGGCCCTGGGCGCGCAGGCGCTGGTTCAACTCGTCGAGCGACGCGGTGGACGTGACGAGCAGCGGGAAGGCGTCGGCGAATCCGTTCTCGGCTTCCAGCGCGCCGGTCCAGTGTTTGTCCGACAGGCGCCGCTGCTCCGGGTCGAAGCGCACCAGGCGCAGCTTGCGGCCGAGGAAGTCGCTGAACCACTGCGCGGCCAGGGCGCCCATGTCGTAGGCGGCCACCCAGTCGTCCCACACCTTGGCGCGCACCGAAGCTTCCACGCCGTTCAGCGACAAGTGCAAGGCCAGCATGCCCGGCGCGCGCAGCACCATGTCTTCGTGCTTCAAGGTCGGCTGGATCAGCGCCATGCGCGGCAGTTCGCGCTGTGTGACGAACTCGCCCGCCTCGTCCACCACCATCCAGGCGCGGTCCAGGTCGAGCCCGGTTTCGATCAGCAGGCCGTGGCCCAGTGCAATGCCGGCGCACGACTTGATGGGGTAGATGTGCAAGGCCTGCACCCGCACGCTCACGTCTTTGGCGAACTCTCCGCTCATGGCAACAGCCCTTTCAGCTTGTTCTTCAATTTGTCTTCGGCCGACACGCCAGAGGCCGCCGCGCCGGGCGCCGCGAGCGTGGCCTTCGGCTCGGCTTTCGGTGCCAGCCGGTCACGCAAGCGCTTTTCCACCTCGGCCTTGACCTGGTTCTTCACGGTGCTGGCCACCACGGCCGACCATTCGAATTTCCACTGGATCGCGTCGAACGGCCCGTTCAGCTGCAGCGGCAGGCTCACGCCCTTCAACGCCGCCAGCTCGGCGCCGTCCTGGCCCTTGGCGCTGGCGTTGGCGATGGCTTGGGGGGTATCGGCCGCGGTGGTGCGCAGGTTGGCGTCGATGCGGCCTTTGACGATGTCGACCGCCGCGTCACCGCCCAGGCGCAGGTACGGGCTCTTCAGGTCGAGGTCATTGCTGCGCGCCACGCCAGAGGCGATCTGGAAGCGCGCGTTCAGCTCGCTGAAATCGGTGCGTTCGGTGCGGCTGGCCCGCACCAGCGCGTCCTGCTTCAGGCTCAGCGCGGCCTTGGCCTGGCGCAGGTTCTTGGCCAGGTTGATGCCCTTGACCGAACCGTCGCGCAACTGCAGCGCGGCGTTGCCTTTGAGGCGCGCCTTCAGTTCGGCCAGCGTACGGCCGGCGCTTTCGATATCGACATCGAGGCGGCCGGAACCCTCGAGCAAATCCTTGTCGGCCACGTCTTTCAGCAGCGCCTGGATGTTCACGCTGTCGGCGCCGGCCTTCAGCGCCACGCGGCTGGCGCGTGCGTCGGCAAAGGCGCTGCCTTCGACCCACCCACCCCAGGCCCGGCCTTTGAACTGGCTGACCCTCAGCATGCCGGCGTCCAGGGTCGCGTCGAGCGCCACATCGGTCGCGCGGTAGTGGCGCAGCGCCAGGCTGCCCACGCGCAAGGCCACGCTGCCGTTCACGCTGCGCAATGCAGCCAGGTCGATGGGGGCGTGATCGGCGCTGGCCGAGGAGCCGATCTGCGGCGCCGTCAACAGGCTGTTCAGGTCAAGCGACTTGAATCGCACCTGCGTCTTCACGTTCGGCGTGATGCCGGCCAGCGAGGCCGAGCCGTCGGTATTGAACGCGTTGTTGTTCACGTCGCCGGCCAGGTTCCAGCGGGCCGTGCCGGCGGTGGCGGTGGCAATGCCTTTGAGCGCCAGGGTCAGCGGCTTCAGGCCGGGTTCGTCCAGGCGCAACTGCAGCTCGATCTTGTCGAGCAGCGCAGAGCGCTTTTCGGGCTGCAGCACCAGTTCGCTACGCAGCCCGCCGACGATGCGGCGCTCGGTCGCGCCGCTGCTGAGGCGGGCCTCGAAAGCGGGCACGCGCACGCTGTCGAAACTGCCGCTCGGCGCGTCGCTCTTGAAGGTGACCGACAGCGGCAGTGCGTCGCCGAACGCGAGTTTGCCGGCCAGCGCGCTGCCCTTGAGCGTGTCGCCGCTGACGTCGAGCTCGGGCCAGTCCAGGTCGAGCGCGAGCGGCTTGCCGCCCTGGCTGCCCTTCACGCGCAGCTTGAGCTGGCTGATGGCAAACGCGCGCCGCGCCGGGTCGAGCGAAAAACGCTCCACGCCCAAGGTGCTGCCGATCAGCCGCATGCCGGCCGTGTTGGCGGTGAGGCGCAGGTTCAGCCCGCCGGCCGACAGCGAAGACTTGGCGCCGTCCCACTCCAGCACGCCCTTGAGCAGCGCGTCGATGCTGCTGGCGCCCGGCGCGTCGCCCTTGTAGCCCAGGTTCATGCCGGCCAGTCGCAGCGAGCCGGTGGCGAAGTCGGGGGTGAAGCGGGTCGAGCCGCTCAGCTCGCCTTTCAGCGCCGGGGCCTTGAAGCCGAGCTGGGCCACCAGCGCCAGCCTGGACTCGACCTGCGACGCAATGCGCCCGGTGCTCAGCTCCTTCAGCACCAGCTCGCCGTCGATGCTGGCGAGCTCGTCCTTCACGCGCGCCTGCACGTCGGACACCAGAATGCGGTTCACGTCGAAGCTCAGGGCCGGCGCGCCGGCTGCCGGGGCGGCATCCGGTCGCAGCAGGTCGTCGATGTTGCGCTGGCCCTTGGCGTCGCGCAGCAACACCATGCGCACGCCGTGGGCCTCGACGCGGTCCACCGCCAGGCGGCGGCTCAGCAGCGGCAGCCACTCGATCGCCAGCGCGGCGTCATTGAGCGTGGCGAACGGGTCGGAGCGGCCCGCCTCGGTCAGCGACACACCGCTCAGCCGCACTTCCAGGCGCGGGAACAGCGACAGGCGGATCGGGCCGTCGATATCGAGCGTGCGGTTGTAGCGGCTCTTGACCCAATCGACCGCCACGCTCTTGTGGGCGGCCGGATTGAAGCTGCTCACCAGCCAGGCCGCGGCCGCTGCCAGAACCAGCCCCACCACGGCCAGCGCGGCGGCAGTTCTGCGGATCCATACGGACATGGTGATGGGGAAAGGCCGGGGACAGGGAAGGGCTGAATTGTGCCTGTGTCACACCAGTGACTTGTTACCTGCACCCGCCAGCACGGGTATCGGCTCTCTACAATCCCGCCGATGCAAAACTTCGACGTGCTGGTTCGTGGCGCAGGCATCGTCGGCCGCAGCCTGGCGTTGGCGCTGGCGCGCGCCGGCCTGCAGGTGGCGCTGCGGCCGCAAGCGGCCCGTGCGGCGGGCAGTGTGAGCAGTGTGGATTTGCGGGCCTATGCGCTCAACGCTGCATCGGTGGCCTTGCTGCGCGGCCTGAAGGTGTGGGACGCGTTGCCGCCCGAAGCCACCACCGCCGTTCACGAAATGCGCGTGCATGGCGATGCCGCCGGCGCTACCCTGGAATTCAGCGCCTGGCAGCAGCGCGTGGCTGAACTCACCTGGATCACCGATGCCGCACTGCTGGAGCGCGAACTCGAACGTGCCGTGCAGTTCGCGCCGCACGTCACCGTGGTCGATGCGGATGTGCCTGCCACCTTGGTGGCGGTGTGCGAGGGCAAGGCCTCGGCCACGCGCGCCGCCTACGGTGTGCAGTTCGAGCAGCACGACTACGACCAGGTGGCGATTGCCGCGCGGCTGGTCGCGTCGCGCCCGCACCAGGGCACTGCGCAGCAGTGGTTCGGCGCGCCCGATGTGCTGGCGCTGCTGCCCTTCGATGCGCCGCAGCCGCAGTCGTCGTACGCGCTCGTGTGGTCTTTGCCCAAGGAGCGCGCGCAGGCGTTGATCGCGCAGGACGCCGCGGCCTTCGAGCAGGCGCTGATGCTCGCCACCGGCGGCGCGGCTGGTGAACTGAAGCTGGCCTCCGAGCGTGCCGCCTGGCCGCTGATGCTGGCGCGCGCCGAACCCTGGTGCGGCCCCGGCTGGGTGCTGCTGGGCGACGCCGCCCACGTGGTGCACCCGCTCGCCGGGCAAGGCCTGAACCTGGGCATGGCCGACGTGTCTGCGCTGCTGGCCGTGATTGCCGCGCGCGAGCCCTGGCGCACCCTCGACGATGAAAAACTGCTGCGCCGCTACGCCCGCGAGCGCGCCGCCCCCACGTGGGCCATGGGCGAGGTGACCGACGGCTTGCAGCGGCTCTTTTCCACGACCACGCCGGGGTTCGCGGAACTTCGCAACCGCGGCCTGACTCTGGTGAACCACCTCCCCCCGCTCAAGCGCTGGCTGGCCGCACGCGCTCTCGATTCCTGAATTCCAGCATTCCCGAAAGGCCGTCATGCCCACCTCTTCACGTTCCATCGTCCGATCCTTTCTGGTGGTGTGCATCGGCCTGCTGCTCGGCCATGCCGCCATCGCCCAAGAAGCCGCGATCCGCAAGAACATCGCCGATCGGCTGCCCGACTTCCCGAAGATCGACGAAGTGAGCAAGACGCCGATCCCCGGCCTGTTCGAGCTGCGCGTCGGCACCGAGATCTATTACAGCGACGAGCAGGGCAACCACATCATCGAAGGCCAGATGATCGAGACCAAGGGCCGCGTCAACCTGACCGAAGCGCGCATCAACAAGCTCACGGCCATCAACTTCGCCGACCTGCCGCTGAAAGACGCGGTGGTGTGGAAGAACGGCACCGGCGCACGCAAGATGGCGGTTTTCGCCGACCCGAACTGCGGCTACTGCAAACGCTTCGAGAAAGACCTGCAGCAGGTGAAAGACGTGACGGTCTACACCTTCCTGTACCCCATCCTCGGCGGCGACTCGCCCGAGAAGTCGCGCGACATCTGGTGCGCCAAGGACAACACCAAGGTCTGGCTCGACTGGATGCTGCGCAACGTGACCCCGCTGCGCAGCATGGGCGAGTGCGACTCGTCGGCGCTGCAGCGCAATACCGCGATGGCGCGCAAGTACCGCATCAACGGCACGCCGGCCGTCGTCTTCGAAGACGGCAAGCGCGTGCCGGGCGCGATGCCGCTCGAGGCGATCGAGAAGCAACTGGCGGCGAGCCGGGCGAAGTCGTAGACGCGTGCGGCGCGTGTGACGTCCCGACGCGAATGGCTCGCCGCTGCCGCGGCCACGGCGTTTTCCTCCGCTTGTTCCACGCCGTCGTCGGGCCGACCGCCTGGCATCGTTGATGTGGCCGGCGCGCGCCGCGCCGACTGGCACAGCGCACCACCCGCCAGCCAGGGTTTCGATGGGGCGGCGCTGGGCGCGGCGCTGCAGTCCGGTGCCGAGCTTCACGCGCTGCGCAGCCTGCTGATCGTGCGCAACGGCGTGCTGGTGGCCGAGCGCTACCAGGGTGGCGCTTCGGCGACCGACGTGCTGCCGATCAACTCCGTCACCAAGAGCGTCAGCTCGATGCTGGTGGGGCAGGCCTTGCAGCGCGGCACGCTGCCAGGCCTGTCGGTGCCGCTGAGCAAATTGCTGCCGGAGGCGTTGGCGCAAGTGCCGGGGTCGGCCGCAGCCGACGTCACGCTGGAGCAGATCCTCACCGGCCGAACCGGCCTGGCGTATGACTGGATCAAGGACGACGCTGCCATGCGAAGCGCGAGCGACCCGGTACGCTTTGCGCTGAACCTGCCGCCCACCTCGACGAGGCCGCCCGCCTGGAACTACAACGACCCCGCCGTGGGCCTCGTCGCCCCGATGCTCGCGCGCGCCGAAGGCATGGACCTGGCCGCGCTCGCGGCGCGCGACCTGTTCGCGCCGCTGGGCATCGAGCAGTTTTCATGGCGGCGCGATCGCACCGGCCAGCCGACCGCCTACGCAGGCCTGGCCCTGCGCACGCGCGACCTGATGAAGCTGGGCTGGGCCATGCTGGACGCTGGCCGCTGGCAAGGCGCCCAGGTGCTGCCCGCGGCGTGGACGACCGACAACATTCGCCCCCGAGGCCCGGCGCCGTGGCGCTTCGCGAATGTCTCCGACGTCGGTTATGGCTGCCTGTGGTTCACCGGCACGCTGCACGGCAGATCGGTGGCGTGGGGGCTGGGTTTCGGCGGGCAGGTGTTGATGTTGGTGCCCGAATCGAAACTGGTCGTGGGGGTCGCTGCCGAGCCGCCGCGGATCGAAGCGCTGGCGGGGCAGATGACGGCGATCTTCAACCTGGTGGCGAAGGTGGTGCGGTCGGCGGTTTAGTTGGAGCGGGGGCTGGGCCAGGATTGCGCGGGCAAAGCCGCAGGCGGGAGGCGGGCTCCGCTTCGCTTCGGCGGTCGGCCGGGTACAGCCGACTCCCTTCCGGTGCTCAGACTCGTGGCCCGTCGCCGAACTCACTTCGCTTGCTTCGCCGCGCTACGCTCAAACAGGCGGCGACAAGTCAGTTGTTGATGCACGCTGCGCGCGCGGGCCACGAGCCTTCTGCTCCTCAGCGCCGAAGAGGCGCTGCGCCCACCTCCCGCCTGCGGCTTTGCTGGCAGGCGTTGGTGTTCGCAGGTGGATACCCGATTGCACATGGATGCGTGATAGCCTTTTGCCGGGACAGCACTTGCTCGACGCAACACACATCATGGCCAAGCGCAGAAACCTTGAAGGCACCAAGTTCCTCCGATACTTCGGCCCGCTTTTGGATGCGCTGCGGAAACTGGGTGGTTCCGGCACTCCTGATGAAGTTGCGGAGCAGATTGCGACCGATTTGGTCATGCCGGATGACGTCCAAAACGAACTCCTTCCTTCTGGTGGTCTACGCTACCGAACCAACATCGCGTGGGCTCGCTTCTACCTTGTGCGGGAGGGTCTTCTTGACTCTTCAAAGCGTGGTGTCTGGAGCCTTACCGAGCGAGGTCGAAGCACACATCTGACCCTTGAGCAGGCAGCCGACATCTTTTCTCGTTGGGTCAAGATTTTTGACGCACAGCGGCGAGCCAAGTCGTCCGCCGAGGAGCCCTTGGCCGAGCAAGTCGCCGAAGGCAGCGGCACGCCATCCAACGATTACCGAGCCGAGGTGCTCGAAATACTTCTTGCATTGCCGCCCGCGGGTTTTGAACGTCTATCTCAGCGCCTTCTGCGGGAGAGCGGCTTCACTCAGGTGGTCGTCACGGGCCAAAGTGGCGACGGCGGCATCGACGGCTACGGAACTCTTCAGATCAACCCGCTCGTTTCGTTCAAGGTCTTGTTTCAATGCAAGCGCTACTCAAAGTCTGTTTCCCCGTCGCACGTTCGCGACTTCCGCGGCGCGATGTCGGGCCGTGCTGACAAGGGCATCATCCTGACGACCGGAACCTTCACCGCCGAAGCTCGGCGCGAAGCAACAAGAGATGGCGCACCTCCAATCGAATTGATTGACGGAGAGAAGCTGCTGGACATGCTCCAGAGCCTGGAGCTTGGGTTGCTGCCGGTCACGACGTTTGAAGTCAACCATGCGTTCTTCGGTGAGTTCAAGGAGGCATGAAGGCCTTCGACGCGCAGCAAGGAATGGAACCATGAACAACGTGATGACGGTGGACGGGTATTACGCAAAGATCGCGTACGACGAAGAGATCGACCTTTTCAGGGGTGAGATCCTCGGCCTCAGCGGCGGCGCCGATTTTTATGGCAAGAACCCCAAGGAACTTCGCGCCGAGTTCCGGAAGTCGCTGCAGGTCTTCCTTCAGGTGTGCGCTGAAAAGGGCATCGAGCCGCGGCGGCACTTCTCGGGCAAGTTCAACTTGCGCATCCCGGCTGACTTGCATGAGAAGCTGGCCATCGAAGCGCAGGCGCAGGGCAAGAGCATCAACACGCTGGCGCAAGAGGCTTTGCAGGAACGCGTCGCTTCTTGAGCCAGAGGTCACGCATACCTCAACTCCCCCGCCTTCCCCCCGAACACCCGGTACGCAAACACTGTGTAGCCGGCGATGGCGGGCACCGAGATGCAAGTGCCGATCAGGATGACCTTCAGCGCGGCCGGGCTGCTGGCGGCTTGCCAGATGGTCAGGCGGTCCATCACCACATACGGGAAGATGCTGTAGGCCAGGCCGAAGAAGCCGAGCACGAAGACGGCGACGATCAGCATGAAGGGCACCCAGCACAGCTTGCCCAGCACGCGTTCGGAGTTGAGCATCGCGCGTGCCCCGATCAGCGCGGCCACGGTGGTCAGCGGGATCGGCAGCAGCGCGATCAGCTCGGGCATGCTGAACCAGCGTTCGCGCACCGACGCGCTGACCCACGGCGTGGCGAGTGAGATCAGCCCCATGCCGATCACCATCGGCCACCAGGCCAGCCTGGCTCAGCGCAGCGCGTGCTTCTGCAGCCCACTCATGCGGGCTCCTTTGCCGGCGGGCCCAGGGCGCACAGTGGACGGCTTATCAAGAGGCGTGCGTGCGCAGCCAATCCCGAAGCGCGTTGTTGAGGCGTGTTTGCCACCCGGCGCCCGTGCGCCGGAAGGACTGGACGATGTCGGCGTCGAGCCTGATGTTCACGTGTTCCTTCGGCTCCTCCAACGGCGGCCTGCCGCGCTTGGGTTTGAGCATCTCGGTCGCTGCCGTCTGACCGACAAGATCCTTCAGAACCTCCTTCGCCGGGCGCGCTTGCTTGAACCAGGCGGCATCTGCCTCGGGCGCGTCGTCGTCCAGAAGTTCAGGATTGGGCTTGCGCGTCACCATATCGAGTCCTTTCGCGTCTGTTCGCGCGGCGCAGGCTGATCACATGCACGGCGCCGTCGCGCGGCGTGAAGACCAGCATGTGCAGGTCTTCACCGATGAAGCCCATGGCCTGGTAGCGCCGCTCCGAGTACATCTTGCGGGTGTCCTCGGCGATCAAGGCGCTGCTCCAGTCCATTTCCTCAGCCAAACTGAACGGTATGCCCCGCTCGGCCACGTTGCGCTCGTTCTTGGCTGTGTCCCAGGTGAAGCGCATAACATTATTGTATCCACATAAATTGTCTGCACGACGACTGACGAGTGCATCGGCTCGTCCACAGGACGTCAATCGGCAGAACCTGCAAACGAGTACTCAGCAACGGCGGTCGCGCTGTACTCACGCATACCTCAACTCCCCCGCCTTCCCCCCGAACACCCGGTACGCAAACACCGTGTAGCCCGCGATCGCGGGCACCGAGATGCAGGTGCCGATCAGGATGACCTTGAGCGCCGCCGGGCTGCTGGCGGCTTGCCAGATGGTCAGGCGGTCCATCACCACATACGGGAAGATGCTGTAGGCCAGGCCGAAGAAGCCGAGCACGAAGACGGCGACGATCAGCATGAAGGGCACCCAGCAGAGCTTGCCCAGCACGCGTTCGGAGTTGAGCATGGCCCGCGCGCCGATCAGCGCGGCCACGGTGGTCAGCGGGATCGGCAGCAGCGCGATCAGCTCGGGCATGCTGAACCAGCGTTCGCGCACTGACGCGCTGACCCAGGGCGTGGCGAGCGAGATCAGCCCCATGCCGATCACCATCGGCCACCAGGCCAGCCTGGCCCAGCGCAGCGCGTGTTCCTGCAGTTCGCCTTCGGTCTTCATGATCAGCCAGCACGCGCCCAGCAACACATAGGCGGCCGGCAGCGCAATCGCGATGGCGCTGGCAAACACGTCGTAGTGCCAGCCCGGCTTCAGCCCGGTGATGTAGTGGCCGAGCATCCAGCCTTGCGACACCGCGGCCAGGCCCGAGCCGGCGATGAAGGCGTGGTTCCACCACTTCTTGTGCAGGTCACGTGCCTTGACGCGAAAGTCGAACGCCACGCCGCGCAAGATCAGCCCGATCAGCATGAATGTGACCGGCAAGTACATGGCGGTCAGCACCGTGCCGTGTGCCTTGGGGAAGGCGATCAGCAAAATGCCCACGCCCAGCACGAGCCAGGTTTCGTTGGCGTCCCAGAACGGGCCGATGGAGGCGACCATCACGTCTTTCTGCGCGTCGGTGGCGCGCGGCATCAGCATGCCCACGCCGAGGTCGTAACCGTCGAGCACCACGTAGGTCAGCATCGCCAGGCCCATCAGGGCCATGAAGATGATTGGGAGCATCTCGTCAAAACTCATGCTGGGCCTCCTTCACTGACCGCAGTGATCGGGGTGACAACGGCGGTGGGCTCGGGCTCGGTCGCATCGGCGTGCTTCTCGGCCATGTACTTCACCACACCGATGTACGACACGATCAGCGCCAGGTAGACCGTGAGGTACAGCGCCAGCGACAGCGCGATCGTCGGTGCCGGCACCTTGGACGCGACCTCGGAAGTCTTCAACAGCCCGTACACGATGTACGGCTGGCGCCCGATTTCGGTCACGTACCAGCCGGCCACGGTAGCCACCCAGCCCGAGAACACCATGCCGCTCAGCAGCCA
This sequence comes from Methylibium sp., assembly GCA_031382215.1. Lineage (GTDB taxonomy): Bacteria > Pseudomonadota > Gammaproteobacteria > Burkholderiales > Burkholderiaceae_C > LGRD01. Next base: position 4,705 of record JANMYQ010000029.1, on the reverse strand, counting down.
CAGCAGCGGCCGCGGCAGTGCAGTGGCGACCCAGCCGCGCCGGTGGTACAGCCACAGGCCGAGCCAGCTGCTGGCCAGCATCAGCATGCCGGTGCCGACCATGATACGAAAGCCGAAGAACACCGGCGCCACCGGCGGGTGCGCGCCCTTGAATTCGTTCAGGCCCCTGATTTCGCCATCGAACTCGTGCGTCAGGATGAAGCTGGCCATCTTTGGCACCGCAATCTCGAAGTGGTTGCTGCGCGTCTTTTCGTCGGGCCAGGCAAACAGAAGCAGCGGTGCGCCGCGTTCGGTCTCCCACACGCCTTCCATCGCGGCCACTTTCTGCGGTTGGTGCCGCAGCGTGTTCAGGCCGTGAAGGTCGCCGACGAAGATCTGCAGCGGGATCAGCAGCGCACCCATCGTCAGCCCGGTGCGCAGCACCTTCGGCGTGGAGCCGTTGGCCACCTTGCGCAGCAGTTGCCACGCACTCACGCCGGCAAGCAGAAACGCCACCGTCAACGCCGAGGCGAGCAGCATGTGCGCCAGCCGGTACGGGAACGACGGGTTGAACACCACCTGGAACCAGCTCACCACATGGAACTCGCCGTCGATGATCTCGTGGCCGGTGGGTGTCTGCATCCACGAGTCCAGGCTCAGGATCCAGAACGCACTCATCGTGGTGCCGAAGGCAACCAGGAAGGTCGCCAGCAGGTGCACCCGCTCGCTCACCTTGCCGTGGCCGAACAGCATCACGCCCAGGAAGGTGGCCTCGAGGAAGAACGCCGTCAGCACCTCGTAGCCCAGCAGCGGCCCGGCGATGTTGCCCACCTTCTCCATGTAGCCCGGCCAGTTGGTGCCGAACTGAAAGCTCATCGTGATGCCGCTGACCACGCCCAACGCAAAGGTCAGCGCGAACACCTTGGTCCAGAAGCGGTAGGCGGTGAGCCAGGCCAGCTCGCGCGTGCGCAGCCAGCGGGTGCGGAAGAACAGCAAGGTCCAGCCCAGCGCGATGCTGATGGTCGGGAACAGGATGTGGAAGGTCATGTTGGCAGCGAACTGAATTCGCGCCAGGATCAATGCGTCGTCCATTCGTGTCCTCGGTCTCGTTGCTGCTGAAAGACTTTAGCGCCAGCGGCGACAATGACCGGGCCCCGCGAAGAATAAGCCCACACCCGACGATGACCCCCCCGCCGCTGCCTCCCGCCGCCACCCGCCTGGCCTACGCCGGCCTGCTGCCTTTCGTGCTCGGTGCGGCGCTGCTGTGGGTGGTGCGTGAAGACGCGCACCCGTACGTGGCGATGGCCTTGTCGGGCTACGCGGCAGTGATCATCTCCTTCCTCGGCGGCATTCACTGGGGGCTGGCCTTTGCGCAGCCGCGGCCAGCGGCCACGCTGTTCGCCTGGGGCGTCGTGCCCTCGCTGGTGGCCTGGGTGGCGGTGGTACTGCCGCCCTATGCCGGGCTGGTGGTGCATGGCGCGATGCTGGTCGCTTGTTATCTGGTGGACCGGCGCGTCTACCCGCTGCAAGGCGCGGCGCACTGGCTGACCCTGCGCTTCCGGCTCAGCGCGGTGGCGGCGCTGAGTTGTTTTGTCGGCGCGGCCGGCAGCTGAATTTCCGCCCTTCACCTTTCGCATCACGTCGCATCACGCTCACATCACGCTCACATCGCGTTCACATGATCAGTTACCGAATCGACGTGGCCGATGCCCACGCCCACCTGTTCAAGGTCACGCTCACCGTGCCGAAGCCGTTGCCCGAGCAGCGCCTGAGCCTGCCGGTGTGGATTCCCGGCAGCTACCTGGTGCGCGAATTCGCGCGCCACTTGTCCGGCCTGCAGGCGCAGCAGGGCGGCCGGCCGGTGCCGCTGCAGCAGCTCGACAAGGCCACCTGGCTGGCGCCGTGCCAGGGCCGCGGGGCGCTGACGGTGATTTGCCTCGTCTACGCCTTCGACACCTCGGTGCGCGCTGCCTTCCTGGACGCGCAGCGCGGCTTCTTCAACGGCACCAGCCTGTGCTTGCGTGCCGAAGGTTTCGAGGCCCAAGCGCACGCGCTGGAGCTGGGCGCGCTGCCTAAAGGATGGCAGGTGGCCACCGCCTTGCCGGCGGTCAAGGTCGATGCGGCAGGCCGTGGCCGCTATGTGGCGGCCGACTACGACGAGCTGGTCGACCACCCGGTCGAGTTGGGCACGTTCTGGCGCGGCAGCTTCACGGCCGGCGGCGCAGCGCATCAGTTCATCGTGGCCGGCGCCTTGCCCGACTTCGACGGCGAACGCCTGCTGGCCGACACGCGGCGCATCTGCGAAACCCAGATCGCGTTCTGGCATGGGCACGGGCGCGGCAAGGCGCTCCCACTGCCCAAACTACCATTTGCGCGCTACGTGTTCCTGCTCAACGCGGTGGACGAAGGCCACGGCGGGCTGGAGCACCGCGCCAGCACCGCGCTGATCGCGCCTCGCCGCAACCTGCCGGTGCTGGGCCAGAAGGAAGCCGGTGAGGGTTACGTGGGGCTGCTCGGGCTGATCAGCCACGAGTACTTTCACACCTGGAACGTGAAGCGGCTGCGCCCGGCCGAGTTCGCGCGCTACGACTACACGCGCGAGAACTACACCGAGTTGCTGTGGTTCTTCGAGGGCTTCACCTCGTACTACGACGACCTGCTGCTGGTGCGCGCCGGGCTCGTGAACGATGAGCGATACCTGCGCCTGCTGGCCAAGACGGTGACCGGCGTGCTCGGCACACCCGGCCGCCAGGTGCAGAGCGTGGCGCAATCGAGCTTCGACGCCTGGGTCAAGTACTACCGCGGCGACGAGAACACCCCCAACGCCACGATCAGCTACTACACGAAGGGCGCGCTGGTGGCGCTGGCGCTCGACCTGAGCCTGCGTGCCGAAGGCAAGGGCAACCTGGACGACGTGATGCGCCACCTGTGGCGGGCCAGCGCCGGGGGGCCGATCAGCGAGGCAGACATTGCGGCGGCGCTGCAGGCCGTGTCGGGCCGCTCTTTCGCGAAGGAGCTGGCCGCCTGGGTACACGGGACCGGCGAACTGCCGCTGCGCGAACTATTGGCTGCGGCCGGTGTGGCCTGGCAGCACCAGGGCACCACGTTGGCGTTGCGCCTGGGGCTGCGCGTGAGCGAAAGCGCGCTGACCGGGGTGAAGGTCACGCACGTGCTGCGCGGCGGCCTGGCCGAGCGCGCGGGCCTGTCGGCCGGCGACGAACTGCTGGCGCTGGACGGTTGGCGCCTGCGCCGGCTGGAAGACGCTCTGCGCCTGCAGGTGCCCGGAAAGCGCGCCACGCTGCTGGTGTCGCGCGACCAGCGGGTGCTGAGCCTGCCGTGGGTGTGGCCGGAGGAAGGCGCCGACGTCGGCCCGGTGGCGCTGTCGGTGGTGATCAAACCGGCCAAGGCGGCAGCGGCCTTGCGCAAGGCGTGGCTGGCGGGCTGAGCCTGCACAGCGCCTGGCCTGCCGGCCACCCGCGCCGGCGCCGCAGGCAGGCGGCGCTGGCGCTGCTGGTGGCGGCGGTGCTGGTGGTGCACGGCTGTGCCACGCAATGGTTGGCCGATCGCATCAGCGGCCTGGGGCTGGCCGAGCCGATGCCGACGCGCATCGAGGTGGCCTATGTGCGCGAGATGGCCGACGCGCCTGCTCCGCCGGCTGCTCCGGCGGCACCGGCCGCACCGGTGCTGGCCCCTGCGCCGGTGCTTGCCCAGGCCGAGGCCGCCTCGGCCCCGGAACCCGCGGCCAGCCGGCCGCTTCCGCGGGTATCGCCACCGCCGCCCGCCAAAGCCGCGCCACCGGAGCCAGTGGCCGAGTTGGCGCCGCAGCCCGAACCCGAGCCAGTGCCCCCGCCTGCGCCTGCGCCTGCGCCCGAGGCTGCATCCGAACCTGTACCCGCAGCGGCGCCGGTCGCTGCAACGCCCGAACCTGAACCCGCTCCGCGGGTCGCCGCACCCGTGGCGCTGGCGCAGGCAGCCACACCCGCCGCCTCTGCGCCGGCCAGCGAGGGCGGCTTGCCCGCCTTTGAATGGCCGGTGTCCACGCGCATGAGCTACCGCCTCACCGGCAACGTGCGCGGCGAGGTCAACGGCGACGCGCAGGTCGAGTGGATCCGGAAAGACGACCGCTACCAGGTGCACCTGGACATCACCGTCGGGCTGAGCATCGCGCCGCTGATGTCGCGCCGCATGAGCAGCCAGGGCGACATCACGCGCGACGGCCTGTCGCCGCGCCGTTACGACCAGGACACCAAGGTCGGCTTCGGCACGCGCCAGCGCGTGGCCGTGCAGTTCGAGCCCGACGCCGTGGTGCTGGCCACCGGCCAGCGGCGCGAACGCTGGCCGGGCATGCAGGACACGGCGAGCCAGTTCATCCAGCTGAGCTACCTGTTCGGCACCCGGCCCGAACTGCTGCGCGCCGGTGGCACCCTCGACATTCCGCTGGCGCTGCCGCGCAACACCTCACGCTGGCTCTACGACGTGGTCGGCGAAGAAACCGTGCACAGCCCGATCGGTGCGATCGAGGCCTTCCACCTGCGGCCGCGCCGCGCGGTGGTGAAGGGGGGTGACCTGAGCGCCGAGATCTGGTTTGCGCCGCGCTACCGCTACCTGCCGGTGCGCATCCGCATCCAGCAGGACGCCGAGACCTTCATCGACCTGGTGGTGTCGCGCATTCCCGAGCTGGCTGCGCGCTGAGGGCGCGCACTGCGCACCTGCCTGGCTGACAGCC